>CAJQOP010000045.1 GCA_905479945.1 uncultured Glaciecola sp.
ACTCCATTTCGAACTCAGAAGTGAAACGTATTAGCGGCGATGGTAGTGTGGGGTTTCCCCATGTGAGAGTAGCACACCGTCAGGCTCCCATTTAAGAACCCGTCCTCGTGACGGGTTTTTTCTTTCTAGACCTTTAGAAAGCATGCAAAACTATATGTTGAGTTAATTCAACTAAGCCCAATGCTGCTTCCACTAATTCAGCTGCTTTACTCTCTATTTCATTACTCTCTATTTCATTACTCGATTGTTCTTTTAAATTCTTCGACCGTCTTTGCCAGATCTTCTTCATTAGTTTGCCATGAGCAAACGCTTAAACGTATGATGAACTTACCCTTCCATATAGCGCTGCCACACCAAATTACTCCATTTTTTTGAAGCGTATTGAGTATTTTTTTAGTTAAATCGTCATTACCAGCATGGACAATTACTTGATTAAAATGTATTTCATTTTCAATAAAGAAACCAGCTGCGCTCAAATGCAAGGCTAAGTATTTTGCGCCATTATGCAATTTTTCAATTAAGTCAACTATACCCTGCCTACCCAAGTGGTGCATGCATGCCCAAAGATCAATTCCACGAGCTCTGCGCGACATATCAGGCGTATATATCATGTTGTCTCTTGACTCACTGTATTCAATATAACTACCTTGCTGTTGCAAGGCCTCAATAAGCGCATAAGGATGCCTGCACAGTATTGCTCCACAATCATAAGGAGTATTGAGTGTCTTATGTCCATCTACTGACCATGAATCAGCTAATTCTATACCAGCTGTTAGGTGTTTAAGCAGGGGAGACGACTCAGCCCAGAGTCCGAACGCGCCATCGATGTGAACCCATGTGTCAGATTTATTTGCCTTAGTACAAAGTGAGGTAAAGTCATCAAAGGAACCAGAGCAAACATTACCCGCCTGCAGTACCAAAATACAAGACGAATCTAAGGGTGGCAGACTATCAACTAATATGCGGCCTTGGTCATCAGATTGGACAAGTTCGATACTCTGAGTGCCAAAACCCAATAATCGAATCATCTTACTCACAGTCCCGTGAGTTTGTTCGCCCATAATGATCCGCAAATTCGGCGCACCTATTAGGCCCTTTTCGTTAACGTCCCAGTTCATTTTCTTATATTGATGATTTCTAGCAGCTGCAAGACCACAAAGGGTAGCAACTGACGTACCGCCTACTAGACCTGCCTTTGTAGAGCGTGGGAGATTGAGTAATTCTACTAACCAACGCTCACAAACCGCTTCGAGTTTTGCGGAAATTGGAGACATTACTTCCAATGCTGCATTTTGGTCCCATGTATCGGCTAACCAGCGTGCAGCAATACCTATAGGAAGTATTCCGCCATTTACAAAGCCAAAATATCGACTACCTCCCTGATTAACAACAGTGTCTTTACCAATTATTGAAAGTTTAGTAAGCGTGTCAATAGGATCATTTGTAATAAGAGGTATATCTTCGTCAAAATCTTTCAAAAGCGCCAATGCATCCTTGCTAGGTGAAACAGGCAAGCTGTCTGCATTTTCCAAATAAGTTATGGATGCAGCTTTCGCCATCTCTAATAATTGATAATTCGGCTTGTCGGTTGACATGAAACCTCCCTAATTAAGAGCGACTAACAAAACAAAGTAATAAGTGTTCTATAAGAATAACACAGGACGAATGAACGTTACCCATTGATATTTATATGGAATTCTTCTATGCAGATTTAAATGTGACAAAACTGAAATCAAATGGTCTTTGTTTCGTTACTTCCGCGTGACACTTTAGTTAGAAATGTCATCTATCTTAAACCTCGTAACTAAAAACTAAAAATTAAAACCAAACAAGTAATCAAATCGAGGAATATAAAATGAAAATGAACAAAATAGCAATTGGGGCGTTACTTGCTATGGCTACTAGTGGCTATGCGCAAGCAGTTGAAGTCGAATTAAGCATCACAAACTTAACGCATGCTAACTATATGACACCAAGACTAGCAATTGCACATGATGCAACTGTAGATGCATTTGAAGTTGGCACTGATGCGTCAATGGCATTAGCATGGCTAGCTGAAGCTGGTGTTATCGATGATGCACAAAATGCGGATTCTAGCGGACAAAACTTTGAAGCAAGCTTAGGTCCGGTTGATACCGATAACGGTTCAAATACTTGGCATCGTTTTGGTGGTCTACTTCCCCCATCTACTACGCTAACTTATTCTTTTGATACAATGGATAAGCCATATTTCTCCTTGCTAACAATGCTTATTCCTACAAATGATGCCTTTGCTGGGCTCGATTCAATTGTTATTCCAACTGAACCTGGCACTTATAGCTATTATTTAAATGTATATGATGCAGGTACTGAGTTAAATGATGAGTTAAACAGCACTAGAACTGACATTACCGAAGAAGGAGGCATGCCTCTAGGTGGGTATGGTCTGCCTGGTGTTGCAGGTGCAGGTGCGGGACCCATTGCTCCTAGCATGGGAACTGGCGGAACAGGTGTTGCGGTAACGGTGGGTTTTGCTGAAGATGGCACTGCGTTAGCTTCCCCAAATGAAGTTGTTGATGGAACGGACGGCCCTGTTCATATACATAGAAATACACTAGGTGATACAAGCGCTACAGATGGTGCAAGCGATTTGGATTCAACGGTTCATCGTTGGTTAAATCCAGTTGCCCGCGTAACTATTGTAGTTCCAGCATCTTAATTTGAGGAACAGACAATGAAACCAAACTTACTTAAGTTGAGTGCATTAGCACTTCTAGTAACTCTTGCTGCGGGTTGTGCCGATGATGGCGACGATGGCCTAGCAGGCCCACAAGGCGCTCCCGGTCAAGTTGGCGCTGATGGTTCAGACGGATCTGATGGTTCTGATGGTTCTAACGGAGCTGACGGTCAAGATGGCGCAGACGGCAACAATGGGCAAAATGGAAACTTAGCTGTTTATACAGTAACCATTACCAACTTGACTTATGGTCAACCATTTTCGCCGGCTTCAGTAGTTGCACATGAGCCTGGATATTACCCATTTGTTGCTGGTGAGAGTGCCAGTGTTGCTTTGGAAATGTTAGCTGAAGGTGGAAGTCCAACAGCGTTAATAGATGAAGCTTCAACTGCAATCCAGTTTCTTGATGCACAGCAAGGCGGGGGAACTCCTCCGAGAATGATGGGGTCTGAAACGACTTTAGTTGTTCCTATGCTAGATGCTGACAACCTGCGACTCTCAGTATTGACTATGTTGGTAGACACCAACGACGCCTTCACCGGCTTGAACGCAATGGATATATCGAATATGACAGTTGGTCAAAAGGTAGCCTTTACGACAATTAGTTGGGATTCTGGTACTGAAGCCAATATTGAAACTGCAGCAACTATGCCAGGCCCAGCAGCACAAAGCGCAGGCGGTGGTGGAGCTAGCGCAGGGTTCTCCGATGTTCGTGATGATAGACTTGATGTTGTTCATGTGCACCGAGGTGCAGTTACCCAAGAAAATGCAGATGATCCTAGTAGAGAAGGTCTTGTTACCTCGATTTTAACCGAAGGCGATCGTTGGCTAAACCCTACAGCAAGAGTCGTTGTTGTTAGAACAAGATAATAGTCCACAATAAAGATTTACTTCCTAGTTAACGTCTACTCGCCGCGATGCAAGTAGACTTTTTTTGTTTTTTCAGCAAACCTTGCGTGCGCACTAGTCGATAAAAACGCAGCAAATAACCCTTAATAGTATTAACTTAATATCGAACGTATTCCAATAATTCTAATTACATGTTTGTAAGCTGCGTAAGATAACTTTATCATTCAACTCATAATCACAATAACCAAGAATTAAATGAATAATCTATCTGGAAACATTAAGAAAATGGCGGTTGGTGTTGATGCAAACAACGTCGCTCAATATCAACTCAATGTGGGAAACAGTTCCATCGATATGAATGATCTTGTGGGCAAGCACATATCAGTTTCATACGAAGCGCAGATAAATTGTGTTCATTGCGGCAGAAAAACCAACAAAAGTTTCAGTCAAGGTTATTGCTATCCTTGTTTAACAAAATTAGCCCAATGTGACTCTTGTATGATTAAGCCCGAGAAATGCCATTACGACCAAGGTACTTGTCGCGAGCCAGCATGGGGGGAAGAGAATTGTTTTGCCTCACATTTTGTTTACCTTTCAAATACTGGAAATGCAAAAGTTGGAATTACACGCTTTGTAACTGACGGTGTGTCTTCACGGTGGATTGATCAGGGAGCGTCACAAGCACTGCCTATTTTGCGTGTACATAATAGATTAATGAGTGGCTTAGTTGAAACTGCACTTAAAGCACAGATTGCTGATAAAACAAATTGGCGAAAAATGCTACAGGGCGAGGCTGAGCCTATTGATTTGCATTCTCTAAAAGCGGGGTTATTATCCAACGCTTCTTCGGAATTAAAGGCACTTACCGACCAGTATGGCCTGCAATCTATTTCAGATATTGAATCTGACATACTCAACATAGCGTACCCAGTTGAGACGTATCCAACAAAGGTAAAGTCTATAAATCTGGATAAAGAATTTGCGTTTGAAGGTCGTTTGCAGGGCATTAAAGGGCAATATCTTATGCTAGATAATGACAGAGTAATAAATGTTCGAAAGTATTCCGGTTACCATTTGAACATTGAAGTTTAAGCTTTGAAATTACATTAATAACAAAGAATCCCTTATCATTTAATAAGGGATTCGTTAGATGCAGATTGTCTCAGGCTTAATAACTATTCTTCGTATCTTCTATGTCTTTGAAGATGACTCTGCAACACCTTAGCATTCTATAAATTTACTGGCTGGCGAACTACAACATCGATGCTAGCATAGTCTCTTATCTCAAAAGAGGCCGCATCAAAGGGAGGTAGACCATACATTCCTACATTATTACTAAATCCATAACCATCTTGAGGCAAACCCATTGCATTGATGTCCATTTGACCATTGCTGTTTAAGTCATGAATTAACATTAATGCATATGTGCCGTCTAGTAATTCATCGAATTTAACGGTTATGGTGTCTCCCACAGCTTCTACTGTAGCGTATTTAGTTGGTTGGCTTTTATTGTTATATGCCTCTTCAGAGTCATACAGAGCAACCATAAGTTGCCCAACGGGACGGTCAATATTGATGAAATTAACTTCTAGCTCACTAGCATGAGTTGACATTGCGCTTAGTGCCAAAGTAGAAGTAAGTAGCGTGTATTGAATAAGGTTTTTTAAAGTTTTCATTAGTCGTTTCCTGTGATTAGTTGACAGGATTAGAATATCGATTTGCTTGTGACAGCGAATGTGCCAGAGGTACTTATTTTAAACTGTGACTTTTGGCACATATCGATTTGTATGCATGCTATTTCGTGCATAAAAAAACCGACTGAAGAGTCGGCTTATTTTACTTACAAAGAATGGTACCAGTGGGCGGACTCGAACCGCCACTCCCGAAGAAACCAGATTTTGAATCTAGCGTGTCTACCAATTCCACCACACTGGCATCGTTGTATTGATCTGTTGCTCTCAATAAACTTTGCAAATCTTTGCAAGTATTTTTTGCTTGTTATAGTCAAAAGGTACTTACCTTTCAATGACTTGCCGGTATTTATTTGTAAAAACATTGATTATTGAATTCGTTGTATCTACTAATATTACCACTTTGACACTGCTTACAGCCCGACTTGCTTCAAGTGGAACAGCATTATATCCATCTAAGATCATGTATCAAGTGTTATTTTAGTGTTCTGATTAAAAGTTAGGCTAAATAATGAATAAATGCTTGTTTGTTCATGTTGTTGTGTGTCTAAACAATGATAATATGCATAATCCTTAGGTTCTAGTTGTTCCTTTTCTTTATGAGAGTTTCAGATCTTGTTAAAAAACAAAAAAATATTAGAAACAGAAGTAAGCGCTCAGGCACCGCAAAAGAAAGTAGTATCTTTTCAACGTGCCGGTTTCTTTCGCCGTTTCGCAGCTATGATTTATGATGCTTTAGTAGCCACTGCCGTCGCAATGCTTACAGGCCTGATTTTTCAAATTACCTGTTTGGTTTTGTTTCAAACTCAGGTGCTAGATAACCGTGGTATCGAAAACTACATGGATTATTTCCAATCGTCAGAACTACTTAAATTGCTCGCGAATATTTGGGTTGGGCTTTGGGTTACGGCATTTTTCTTGTGGTTTTGGAAGCATGGTGGACAGACAATAGGCATGCGTGCTTGGCGCTTAAAAATCTATAATCTAAAGGAAGAAGATAACATTAGTTATGCTCGCCTTATTCTCAGGTTAGTTTCAGCGTTATTGGGTTTAGGTACATTGCTTGTTTTGTTAGATTATAAGAATAAGCAATCATTGCAGGACCGTATTGCCAAAACTGAAGTGCTATATTTGTCGAAAGACGATAATGACCACAAAAGTTGGTGATGTTGGCTTGTAGCGTGATAGTTCTTGTAACAGCTCTTGTAACAGCCTTCGCAATGGCTACTGTCTTCGCAATAGCGACATAGCAATTCCAGCAAAAACGACACTAGGCAGCAATGCACCTACAAATGCTGGCAGCTGGAATACCAAACTGACCTGCCCAAATACTTGATTGGCAATGAAGAATGAAAAACCGACCATTACACCCATGATGGTTCGGGCACCCATAGTGACACTTCTTAATGGGCCAAATATAAATGACAGTGCCATCAGGAGCATAACTCCGACTGATATGGGTTGCGTTATTTTACGCCAAAATGCTAGTTCATAGCGTGCTGAATCTTGATCACTATTGTCTAAATATTTTACGTAACCAATCAAGCCTTGAATCGAGAGAGCTTCAGGTTTAATGGCTACAATCCCCAATTTGTCAGGTGTGAGTGTGCTGTTCCAAGTTAAACTATTGGCTTGAGACTTATCAATTTTCGTAGGGGAAAATGAAAGTAGGGTGACGTTCTGCAATTGCCAGCTCTCATTTTTGAATAAAGCAGCATCGGCAGACAATACATTAGTCAATTCAAGGTCGGTGCTGAACTGATAAACTGTAATGTTACGCAGTCTTTCTTTACTTAATACCTCGCCAATACTGACAAAGTCGTTTCCATCTTTAGCCCAAAATAGTTCGTTCGATAAAATCAGGCTACCTCCTGACAATGCCTGCGTTCGAATTTCTTTAGCTTTTGCCTCACTGCGCGGTGTCACCCATTCTCCTAGCATCATTACAGCAACAATAAGAATAACCAGTGACTTCATGGCTGAGTTAATAATGTTCCAACGACTTAACCCTGATGCTTGCATAACTACAAGTTCACTATTTTGTGCAAGTAAGCCCATCCCAATTAATCCACCAAGCAAAGTGGCCATTGGCAAAAATTGTTCAATTTCTCTAGGCAGACTAAGCAGCACAAAAAAAGCGGCTAAGGTCATATCGTAATCCCCTTGGCCGACTCTGCGAAGTTGCTCAACAAACTTAATAAGGGCACTTAATCCTACTAAAACTGACAGTGTAATCGTAACTGTACTGAGTAAGGTTCGAGCCACATATAGATCAAGGAGCTTTAACATCTTTTCTCCTCATAAATATCTGGCGTAGCACAACGCCTGTTTTGCGATCCCTCACTATGAGACCGATGCCAACCAATAGCATGACGATATGCACCCACCACAGTCCTAGTGCTGGGGGGAGTTTACCGTCTTCTAGCACGCGACGACTGGCCAATAATAATAAAAAATAACCGAGATACAAGAGCAAGGCAGGAAACATTTTACCAAAACGGCCCTGCCTAGGGTCAACTGCGCTCAGCGGTACAGCAATCAATACCAAGAATGGTAAAGATAGGGGAATAGCAATACGCCACTGTAATTCTGCGGTAGCCTCAATACTGTCTAACTTCATCAATTCCGAAGTAGGCAAGGCCACAAGCTTGCGTCGTTTCTGCTCTTGGTCTTTTTGAGCAATAGTTACACGATATTCATCAAAGTTAACAATTTGAAATGCCTGATCAGTGTCGCCACCTTCATATTGATTTCCATCGAACAGAACTAGTTGTTGCTCCCCGATTTCGCTAGTTTGAATTGTGCCTGTTTTTGAGTAAATCAGATGCATTTGTTTATCGTCTTTGCTGCGTTGCGACAAGAAAACCTTCTGTAATTTTCTGCTATCTGAGTCGACGTCGTGCACAAAAATAACGGCCTGATTGTCTCCAGTTTGCTGGAACCGACCGGGGATCACCGACGCTAGTCCAGATTGCGCGGTTGCTTGCTCTTGTAATTGATATTCTTTTTCGGCCGCTGCAGGGGCTAAGTAGAGCGTGACTACCGCAGTTACAATAGCGACCAAAAACGCAAAAAGTAATGTAACTCGAGTTATGTACCATTCGCTAACGCCACAAGCTTTTAAAACGGTCATTTCACTGTCGACATATAAACGGCCGTGAGCCAACATAACACCCAAAAATAGGCTAATGGGCAGTACCAAAGAAGCCAACACTGGGCTATAAAGTGTAATAAAACCAAGTACCAAATCGGCAGGAACGTCACCGTCTGTTGCATCACCTAAAATTCGCGCAAATTTAAGCGTGATGAAAATTGCCATGAGTATTAAAAATACAGCAATTTGAGATTTGAATGTTTCGCGCAATAAATATCGAAAAATTAGCATTTAGTTACTGATGAAAACATAGGTTTTAGTGGAAAGGTGCAGATATTTAAGTAAACTTAGTGTTTCTAAGTGTTTTAATGCACACAACGTATTTAAATCACGCCCAAGTTTAGCATAAAGAACACTTTTGCTGACACTGAATAACAAATTTTTATGCGCATGAACCTGAAAAAGTTAGGAAAACTCGGTTTAGCGCGCAGGAATTGAGCATAATCATTGAGGAAACATCATGGAATTTAGCGTAAAAAGCGGTAGTCCAGAAAAGCAACGCAGTGCATGCATTGTAGTGGGAGTTTTTGAACCACGCCGCCTGACTCATGTTGCTGAACAACTTGATCAAATAAGCGAAGGCTACATAAGTAACTTATTGCGCCGAGGTGATCTGGAAGGGAAAGCCGGCCAAATGCTGTTGTTGCACCATGTTCCAAATGTGTTGAGTGAACGAATTCTGCTTGTGGGCTGCGGTAAGGAACGAGAGCTAAACGAAAGGCAGTATAAACAAATTATTGCGAAAACTATTCAAACCTTAAACGAAACAGGTTCAATGGAAGCTGTATGTTTCCTTACTGAACTGCACGTAAAAGGTCGCGATACCTATTGGAAGGTGCGCCAGGCGGTTGAAGCTGCAAACGACTCTTTATATACCTTTTTACAACTCAAAACTAAAAAGGGTGAACCGCGCAGACCATTGCGTAAAATGGTTTTTAATGTGCCTACTAGAAAAGAATTGACCTCAGGTGAACGTGCTATTGAGCATGGTTCTGCGGTAAGTAAAGGCGTATTAGTTGCTAAAGATGTGAGCAATATGCCGCCAAATATTTGTAATCCTAAATATTTGAATGAGCAAGCAGCTTTATTAGTCGAAGACTATGATTCTTTAAGCTTGGAAACCATTGGCGAAAAGCAAATGGCCAAACTGAAAATGGACAGCTATCTTGCGGTAGGTCGCGGTTCTATTAACGAATCTATTATGACTATTATCCATCATAAAGGCGCTGACGATTCACAAGCTCCTATTGTTCTCGTCGGCAAAGGTTTGACCTTTGACTCTGGCGGCATTTCAATAAAGCCTAGCGCTAGTATGGACGAAATGAAATACGATATGTGCGGGGCTAGTTCTGTGCTGGGTGTTATGCATACTGTTGCTCAGCTTAATTTGCCGATTAACATTATTGGTGTGATTGCAGGTTGTGAAAACATGCCTGACGCCAACGCTTACCGACCTGGTGACATTCTAACAACAATGTCGGGTCAAACGGTTGAAGTGTTGAATACAGATGCCGAAGGTCGATTAGTATTATGTGATGCATTAACCTACGTTGAGCGTTTTGAGCCAGAAGCAGTAATTGATATTGCTACCTTAACAGGTGCTTGTGTAGTTGCTTTAGGGCCTCATGCAACAGCGGTTATGAGTACACATAACCCTTTATCACATGAACTAATTAATGCCTCTGAGCAGTCGTCTGATAAAGCATGGCGTTTACCTTTATGGGATGAGTATCAAGAGCTAATAGAGAGCCCTTTTGCTGATATGGCGAATATAGGTGGAAAATCAGCTGGCGCTATTACAGCGGGTTGTTTTTTAGCTAGGTTTACCAAGAAATATAACTGGGCGCACTTAGATATTGCCGGCACAGCATGGGTAGGTGGGGCTCGCAAAGGCGCGACAGGCCGTCCTGTTCCGATGCTTTCGCAATATCTATTCAATAAAGCCGGACTGGTAAGTGAAGATTAAATGCCCATAGTTACCTTTTACCAACTTGATGAAAATAGCCAAGATGCTGAGCAAGACTTGTTAGAATCTTGCTCGCATTTGCTGCTAACTACTGTGAAAAAGCGTAAGTGGGTATCTGTGTTGTGCGTAAATAAGCAGCAAGCTGAAAACGTTGATGAATTTGTTTGGCAGCACCCCGTAGATAGTTTTATTCCACATAATTTAGCAGGTGAAGGACCAAAACAAGGCACACCTGCGGAAATTACTTGGTTAGGCCAAACCCTTAGTAATCGGCATACATTGATTAATTTGTCTCAAACCATGATAGACAACCATAAACAATATCAACATATCATTGATTTTGTGCCGCTTGAAGAAAGCCAAAAACAAGCAGCACGAGAGCGATACAAGCAGTATAAATTGGCGGGATGCAAAATGCAGTTCACACCGGCTAATCAAATAAACGAGAGTAATTAATGGATAAAACATTCGACCCCCACAAGATTGAAAAAGACTGTTATGCGAAGTGGGAACAGCAAGGTTACTTTAAAGCATCAGGTGAAGGCGAGCCTTACTGTGTGTTGTTACCGCCACCAAATGTGACAGGTAGTTTGCATATGGGGCATGCGTTTCAGCATACAATAATGGATTCACTGATTCGATATAATCGCATGAAAGGCAATAACACGCTTTGGCAGTGTGGTACTGATCATGCGGGTATTGCTACGCAAATGGTGGTCGAACGTCAATTAAATGCACAAGGCAAAACACGCCACGACTTAGGTCGTGAAGATTTTATAAAGAAAATCTGGGAGTGGAAAGAAGAATCAGGCGGCACAATTACGCAACAGATGCGTCGTTTAGGCACCTCTCCAGATTGGGATCGAGAAGTCTTCACCATGGATGATAATTTGTCCGAAGCCGTGCAAGAGGTCTTTATTAAACTGCACGAGGAAGGCTTAATTTATCGTGGTAAGCGATTAGTAAACTGGGATCCGGCGCTCCTAACAGCAGTCTCTGACTTAGAAGTAGTAAGTGAAGAAGAAAATGGCCATATGTGGCACATGAAGTATCCTCTAAGCGATGGTTCCGGTCATTTGGTTGTAGCGACGACTCGTCCTGAAACTATGCTAGGTGATACCGCTGTAGCAGTTCATCCCGACGATGAGCGTTACGCTGGCTTTATTGGTAAGACCATCACCCTACCTTTGACTGGCCGCGAAATTCCTATCATTGCAGACGACTATGTAGATCAAGATTTTGGCACTGGTTGCGTTAAAATTACGCCAGCACATGACTTCAATGACTATGATATGGGCAAGCGTCATAATCTCGAAGTAATTAATATTCTCACTGACGAAGCTAAACTTAACGATGCAGCTCCGAGCAAATATCAGGGGATGGATAGATTTGATGCCAGAACGGCAATCGTAGAAGATTTGCAAGCGCTGGGCGTGCTGATAAAAATAGAAGAGCATAAGTTAAAAGTACCTAGAGGCGATAGAAGCGGCGTTGTAATCGAACCGTACTTAACTAATCAGTGGTATGTTGCAGTTGAATCACTCGCTAAGCCTGCTATTGAAGCGGTAGAAAGCGGCGAAATTCGCTTCGTGCCTGAAAATTGGAATAAAACCTACTATCAATGGATGCACAATATCCAAGATTGGTGCATTTCACGTCAATTATGGTGGGGACATCGTATTCCTGCCTGGTTCGATAATGAAGGCAATATCTTTGTTGGTCGCAATGAAGCGGAAGTTAGGGAAAAAAACTCAATTCCTGATTCTGTAGCGCTTAAGCAAGATGAAGATGTACTAGATACTTGGTTTTCATCAGCACTTTGGCCTTTCGCTACTATGGGTTGGCCAAAAGAAACACCTGAATTAGAGACCTTTGTGCCAAGCTCGGTGCTGGTTACTGGTTTCGACATTATTTTCTTCTGGGTAGCTAGAATGATTATGATGACTAAAAAATTCACAGGCAAAATTCCGTTTAAAGATATCTACATTACAGGCCTTATTCGCGATGAGAATGGCGATAAGATGTCAAAGTCTAAAGGTAATGTACTCGATCCGATAGACTTAATTGATGGCATTGATTTAGACACGTTAATGCGCAAACGTACCTCTGGAATGATGCAGCCGAAAATGGCTGCTAAAATCGGTAAAGCAACACAAAAGGAATTCCCAGACGGCATTAATGCATACGGTACCGACGCGTTGCGCTTTACATTTGCAGCAATGGCATCGACCAATCGAGACATCAGTTTTGATATGGGAAGAGTTGAAGGCTATCGTAACTTCTGCAATAAAATTTGGAATGCAACTCGCTTTGTATTGATGAATACAGAAGAGTTTGATGCTGGTCGTGACGGCGGTGAAATGTCCTTAAGCGTTTTTGATCGCTGGATTTGGTCACAATTTCAAGAAACTCTGAAAGCTTATGAAGAGGCTATTGCACAGTATCGTTTTGATCTTGCAGCGCAGTGTTTGTATGAATTCACATGGAATCAATTTTGTGACTGGTATTTAGAATTGTCTAAACCAGTACTCAATTCTGACCAAAGCTCTGAGGCTGAGAAGCGCGGGACAAGACATACATTAATTAATGTTCTTGAACACATGATGCGCTTACTACACCCGTTTATGCCGTTTATTACAGATGAGATTTGGTTGAAAATTCAGCCCTTATCTAATAATAAAACTGATGCTCAAAGCATCATGGTCGATGCGTTTCCTGTGTTTGATACCAATAAACTCGACCAAGTGGCGATCGATGATATTGAGTGGGTGAAATCGTTTATTGTTGGCATTCGAAATATTCGGGGTGAGATGGATATCCCACCATCAAAGCCTTTGCCTGTATTGCTTAAAAATGTGAGTGCGACAGATCAAGGTCGATTAGATAAAATTGGCGGTTACTTAGCCAAGCTCGCTAAGCTTGAGTCCGTTACGCATTTAGCCGGAGGTGAGAAAGCCCCTGCGTCTGCAACGGCCTTAGTGGGAGAGATGGAAATTCTTATTCCAATGGCAGGCCTTATTGATAAAGAAGCTGAACTGGCCCGTTTGAACAAAGCAGCTGAAAAAATCGAAAAAGATGCGCAACGCACAAAGGGCAAACTTAGCAATGAGAGCTTTGTAAGTAAGGCACCTGAAGCCGTTATTGAGAAAGAACGTGCCAAACTTGTCGATATGGAAATGCAGCTAAGGAAAATTAGCGCGCAAAAAGCAGAAATTGAAGCTATTTAGACGCAAATGAGAAAGCGGGTGGAAAGCACAGTGAAGCAAAGGTAGATTGCTCTAGTTATAATCTGCCCCGATTTTAGTCGCGTTTAGGGCTGATTTTTACATAAATAAAAGTCAATTCAAGCATTGATCACAATGCTTGGCTTGGCTTTTTTGTTTGAAGCGAATGAACTATTGTTATGCAGTATTACTGGTGTTATCTTTTCTACGATTAAGACAACATTAAGCAAGAAAGCTTTGATTATTAAAAACCAAGGAAACGTCATGCAACGTACTTTTTTAGTGCCCCTTATCGCCACATTTAGCATCGCGATATTATCCGGATGTTCACCCTCTCAAGAGTCTAAAATGCAAGAAAAACCAAGCTCACAGATACAAAAATCCCAAAAAGAAAGGTTAAAAGAGCTCAGTATAGTTGCTCCTAAAGCGACACAAATTCCGTTTACTGCGGAATATCATGGCAAAACTATCTCAGATCACTATAACTGGTTTAAAGATCCAGATTATCCAGAAGTTAATGATCAGCCTATCATTGATTATTTAAATGAGGAAAATGCCTATTTTAACGCGTTTATTGAGCCTAAAACCGCGTTAATAGATACCTTGTTTGAGGAATTCAAGGGCCGTACTAACGATCAAGAAAGCTCGGTACCTTGGGTCGAAAATGGTTACGAATACAAGTCTTTCTATAAAGAAGGCGAAGAATATCGCACCTATAGCCGTCGTAAACTCGATAGCGAAAAGGAAGAAGTTTTTTTAAGCGTAACTGACTTAGCCAAACCCTTTGACTACTTTAATATGGGTGACTGGGAAATAAGTCCTAATAACCAGTATTTGGCATACTCTTTTAATACCAATGGCGATGAGCGCTACGAGGTTGTGGTAAAAGACCTCAGTTCGGGTGAGTCACTCTCTGATACATTGACTGATACCAGTGGGGATGTAGTTTTCAGCGCTGACAGTCAATCACTTGTATACGGTTTGCTTGCTAGTGACCGCTGGTTTACAGTCAGCATCAATGTGCATAAGTTAGGATCTAAACAAGCTGACGATATTGCAATATTGACTGAAAAAGACGACAGCTTTTTTATGAGCTTTGGTTTAACTAGCAGTAATGAGTATTTACTGATAGGAAGTGGGCAAAGCGAAACAAGAGAAGTTTTTGCAGTGCCTGCGTCTGACTTCTTAGCAAAACCGACTGTATTGGTATCGAGAGAACAAGGCTTTCTTAGTGAGATTGATCATGCCAATGATTATTTCTACGTTATTGCAAACGATACTCATACCAATTCAAGGTTAGCAAAAGTATCAGATAAAAACCCTAGTTATGAAAATTGGGAAACCGTTATTGCAGGCTCTGATGAGCGTTATTTAATGGGTATGCAAGTATTCAAAAATTTCATGTTTATGGCATCTCGTGAGAATGGCATTGAACGCTTTAGTATTTCTGATTACGAAGGAAATTCGCATGATGTGAGCTTCCCTGAATCTGTCTTTTCTGTATCTAATGGCGGCAATCCTGAGTTTAGTCAGGACTTTGTGCGTATTAATTATAATTCGATGATAACGCCCAGGACTGTTTTTGATTACTATTTAAGTGATAAAAAACTAGTAATCAAGAAGGTTCAAGAAATACCCTCTGGTTATGACAAATCGCAGTACATAACTGAGCGCATTATGGCACCAGCACGCGATGGCGCATCAGTGCCGGTAACCTTAGTTTATAATAAAGACTTCAAAAAGGACGCGACTCACCCGATGCATCTATACGGATATGGCGCGTATGGCAGTACCGTTGACCCTGGTTTTTCAACAACCAGATTAAGCTTACTAGATAGAGGCTTTTCATTCGCCATTGCCCATGTTCGTGGCAGCGATATGCTCGGTCACCAATGGTATTTGGATGGAAAGCTTGAAAAGCGAACAAATACATTTAACGACTTCGTTGATGTGGCTCGCTATTTAGTTTCAGAAAAGTACGTTGAAGCTGGCAATATTAGCGTTTCTGGACGCAGTGCTGGCGGTGAACTCATGGGTGCGGTGACTATTCAAGCTCCGGAGCTTTGGCGGTCGGTTACATTGGGGGTTCCCTTTGTTGATGTGCTCAACACTATGTTAGATGCAAGCTTGCCGCTAACGCCACCTGAGTGGAGCGAGTGGGGTAACCCAATCGAAGATCCTGCAGCATTTGACTTAATTCAAAGCTATTCACCTTATGACAATATTACTGCGCGAGAGTATCCGCCTATGTTAGTGACTGGTGGTTTGAATGATCCACGCGTTACCTACTGGGAACCTGCGAAGTGGACAGCAAGAATGCGCGAGCTGAAAACGGATAATAATTTGCTCATCATGCGTATAAATATGGGCGCAGGTCATTTCTCAAATAGCGGTCGCTATGGTCGTTTACGAGATTATGCGGAAGAGTATGCTTTCATGCTTTCTTCGCACGGTATTGCTAAGTAGAAAATCCAAAGCCCGGAACTTGATGAGCTCTCGCTACTAAGTTCCGGGCTGTTTTCTGATATTTAAATTAGGCTATAAAGCGTCTGTAAGCAGCAAAGCCAAAACCTAAAATTAATAATATTCCCACTGCACCACCATGCTCAACTACGATAACCTCAACCGGCTCAATATATTCAAAGTTCTCGCTTTCCAAACTAAGAAAGGCTAAATCAGCATCGTCTGTACCATCTGACACAGCAACTATTTCATCAGTGTCAGCGTCATAAATCACAATCATCAATTCATAATCGTTACTTGGAAATCCAGTGACCAAATTATTTTCAATAATGATCGCATCACGCGTGTTGTCGCCATTAATATTATATATGTTAGTGGTATAAAAAGGCGTAAATTCATCTGATGTTGCGGTGTAAATAACAGCATAAATAGGTGCACTTTCATAAATGGTATCAACATCAAACTCTAACTCGAATGAAGAGTAATAGCCGTCATAATCAATATCTGCCGTTAAACTTACAAAGCTATCATATATCCAAAAGTCAGGGTCTTCATCATTTCGCGCCGCTTCTCTTGAAAGAGGTTTTTTTACGCTAACTGCCTGTGACTTCGATGCATTGGATGATTTTGATGAAGGCATTGATGAAGGCTGTGATGAGAGCTGTGATGAGAGCTTTGCATCGGTAAATCTCTTTTTAACTTTTAGATGTAAGCCATTCTGTTGCACGATGTTAGGCTGATATTCTGTGCCTTTTACGATAACAGATGCTGCCGAATCATTTGACAACTCAACCTTCTTGTCCGCTGCGAATGCAGAAGCTGACATAAGACCTAAGGCAACAATGCTGGTCAATATAGTGCCGGCCAACATAGCGCTAACTAATAGCTTGGTGGTGAATACGGAGCTAGAGAGCAATTTTGTTGTAAGTGAGTTTTTAGTAGAACGAGTCATTTTTTTACACCTCAAGTTGAGTTCTTGAAGTGGATTATGACAGCGTCAAACTGAACGTAGTCTGAAATCAAACTGAACGGCAGCTGACTAAGACGTATATACGAGCTAAATTATGGTTTAAAATCAATAGCGTAAAGTTAACAATTTAGATTGTTCAATATTAGATTTTGAGGGAACTTTTTCTTTATCGTTGTCCTATATAATAATGAAATAAGACAATTAGATAAAAACTATTTCTACATGATGCCGAGTATTCAGATTTAGCAGCGTTAAATAAGCTTAACGCTGCTTTAGATCGTAATCCTAGTCTTCATCGTCATTATAGTACTCGGCACCGTCATCCACACCATCATCTGCATCGTCGTATTCAATAGCATCTTCACCTAGAAAGTAGGTTCCCCAGCCATCGTAATAGACTTTGTGTTTGTCGGCTATTGCGATTAGTTTGTCAGAATCTGCGTTGAAAGCCTCAAGATCTAATTTTTTCTCAACTATGGCGTCAAAGCAGAAAACAGTGCCGCCATCATCTAGTATTAGTTCTTCGGCATCAGTCACCTCAAAGCCAGCCTTAAACGCGTCTAAAGCGGCCTTCTCAAGCGCATCAAAGTCGTTGCCGGCTATGTGATGCTCTATTGTGTGAGGAAGGCTAGTATCGCTGCCATCTAAGGTTAATGCTTCAATCGTTTCTTCATTAAATTCGTACCATTCATTGGTGTCGTGCTGGCTCATATTTACCTCTTTCAAATCGATTTAGCATTATCTAGTTGTTCAACTTCTGCATTTAATTCTGCAATTTTCGCTGCAACAATGGAGTGAAAGTGAGATGCTAATACTTTTGCATTCATACCGTCAGGTAAATCAACAGGCTCCATCACTTGTATAATTACGGTACCGTTATCCCAGCGATTAAATCTTACTTTGTTATGCATTTCACTTGCACATACTGGCACAATGGATTTTCCGGCGGCTAATGCTAGTCTAAACGCACCGGTTTTAAAGCGTAAAAGACCGCGACCATTGCTGCGAGTACCTTCAGGAAAAAACCAAATACTGAGCTTTTTCTCATTCATTTTGTCTAAGGTATCGTCCAAGGTATTTCGAGCGTTACCAGTATTTTTTCTATCAATCATTATATTAGCTGATAGCCAGTAGATAAGGCCAAATAGCGGTATCCACTTTAAGCTCTTTTTACCTATAGTTACCACTCCTGGTAAGGCCGCTTTGCAAATTGTGATTAGGTCGTAGCTATTTTGATGGTTAGCAATAAACACGTAATTTTCGTCAGGCTTCACTTTGTCAGAAACGCGCAACTCAACTTTTACGCCTACTATTTTTGCCATTATTGAATAAGTCTGACCCGCTAAGTAAACGTTATTTCGATGAAATGGACGAGTCAAATATATGAGAAAAAGGACAGTATTTACCCCAATAAAATAAATCAGTAGGATAATAAATCGGATAATAGCTAGCACAAAAGTTCCAAAAAGCATGAATTAAACGCAATTATACGGACATTTTTGTTCGAAGATAGCTTACCAGTCGATTTTATGCATGAATTTTGTGGGAGTGTCGATATACTGTCTCTAAACTTATAATTAATAGCGAGTAATCCCGTATGTCTATTTTTAAGCCTGAAGAACTCGAAGACGATATTCTTCACGACTTAATGGAGGAAATTAACGAGTTGTATGAGGCTAGTGAACAAACGCTTATCGAGCTAGAACTCACACCCAAAGACAATGAATTACAACGCTCATTATTTCGTTCAGTGCATACTATCAAAGGTGATTTGGGCTTAGTTGCTTTTACGCCGATGATTAGTTTGTTGCAGCATTTAGAAGACCTCTTGGATTTGCTGCGAAAAGGCGAAATTGACTATACAAGTAACATGAGTGACTTAGTCTTGTTGCTGATGGATAAAGTGAAAACCTTTGTTGAATGTTGTATGCAGTCTGGAGAAGCTGAGTATGACGCTGAATTGAACAACGCAGTGATTTCCATTATCTGCGACATTGATACAACAAATAAGCCTCGCCATGAGGGTTTGCTTGCCAAAGCGGTTAATTTAATTGAACCATCACGTGAGCTGCATCAAGATGATGAAGCTAATGAAGCACCCGTAAATCTTGCACGAACTGGTATTCCAAAAAATCTAAGCAGAACAACAAGTCGATTTGTTATTTTTTAGAGAATTAATGAAACCGATTGAAAAGCGGGCAGGCTATGCTGAAGGGCGAGGTGATCGTATTGCAAGGCTTGCGTTTTTTATCAATGAATTAAGTGAAAATCCTATAGATGAAGCTCAACTTGCGGTTGCTTGTTATGTACATGATTTTGGCATGTCCTTTATGCCAGCAGAAGTAGTTAATAAAGCGACTGAATTGACCAGTTTAGAACATAACTTACTGCGTTCACATGTCTACAAAAGCGCGCGCTTGTTAGAGAATTTAACGCTTTGGGATGATGCGAGAAAAATGGTGATGCAACACCATGAATATATTGACGGCACTGGGTATCCGATGGGCTTGAAAAATGAACAAATCTGCGAAGGAGCCAAATTACTTGCAATACTAGATAAGTACGAAGGTCTAGTGAACGCAAAAAATCGACCTAAGGTGCCTAAAAAGCATGCAGTTATTGCTATCAATAAAGACTTTAAAGGCAAACTCAGCGGCCGCTGGTTACGCTTGTTTAACCAAGGTATGACGAAACTATTAAAAGATTAGCGTCATTCGGATGATAAAACGCTGGCGATAAACTGCTAATGGTTATTCACCAACTTGGCTGAGCGCTGCTGCTTGTGGCTGCACGTCGGCTCCATAGTCGAAAAAAACGGCTAAGACTAAAACTAATGAAGCTGCTAAAGTTAATTTAATAATTAGCGGAAAGCAGAACTTAAACCATAAGTGGTAGGGAACTCCAGCCATCCCAATTATTCCCATCAGCACTGCGTTAGTGGGGATAATCATGTTAGAGAAACCATCGCCAAACTGATATGCCAGAACACTTATTTGTCGGTTTACGCCAATTATATCGCCAACAGGAGCCATTAGCGGCATGGTGACATAAGCTTGACCGCTACCCGATGGAATAAATAAATTCAAAATACTTTGCATGATAAACATACCAACGGCAGCCAGCTCAGCACCTAAATATGATAGCGGCAGTGACATACCATGTACTAGGGTATGTAAAATTTGACCATCCTCCATAATTAAGGCAATACCGCGAGCAACACCAATCAAAATTGCAGTAGTCGCTAAATCTTTAACGCCATCAATAAACCGTTCTGCTGCGTCATCTGCACTTAACCTTCCGATAATTGCAGTTAGCATTCCCCAACAAATAAAAATAGCGCCGAGTTCATATAAGTACCAGCCCTTTTGAGAAATGCCCCAAACTGATATGGATATTGCCGAAACTAAACCTGCCAGAATTAATTTATGTCGAGTATTGAGTTGCGGATAGCCGGTGCTTTGGCTATTTTCTAATGGGCAAGGTAAGCCGGCAGTAAGTGATCTGCTTGGATCTGTCTGTATCATTTGAGCATAGCGCCAAACGTGATGAAAACCGATTAATACAAAAGGCACAAAAATAGCTAGTCTTAGCTCAATGCCAGAATATAGCGGAATGCCAGCAACCTGTTGCGCGATCATTACAGTAAAGGGATTAAAAGCGGAGACGCCATATCCAATACCATAACCAACAATTGTCATACCAACCGCCGTCATTGCATCTAGTTTCATGGCTTTACATAAACCGACGAGTATTAGAACAAAGGGAATATATTCGCCTGCAGTACCTATCGCACCTGAAGCTAATGCGAAGCAAAATACGACCATGAATATTAGTATGTGTGGTTTGTGGCCGAAGCGGTCTAACATGCGGCCAATTAGAGCGTCAATGGTTCCTGTGCCGCGCGCAATAGAAAGTACTCCACCAACAATGAATACGAAAAAGATAACATCTTGTGCTGCTGCCAATGCTCTCGGAATAGCCACTAAAAAGTCCATTGGGCTTAGTCCGATTTGATTTTCGGATACAGCGTAAGTGCCGGCAACCACCGCTTGTCTGCCGTTATCTAGGGTAACCGTCTGGAAAAAGCCTTGAGGCACCAACCAAGTAGCGATGTAGGCGATGAACATCATGCCCAACAGTAAAATTAGGGTATGTGGAACTTTAAATTTCTCGGCCATGCAAGGCGCTCCCTTCTTAACTAAGTATGTTTTTATTATTATGCACTTTATTCAATTTTATCCTGAGTCAGGGCTCAGGACTAACAGTTTTTAGTAACCTAAATCCATGTTAATTAACGAACTAAGTGGACGTCCTTTAGTTATATTACCCAAGTTTGAGGAGAATACTTGGAAGACAAGCTCATGCTG
Source organism: uncultured Glaciecola sp. (assembly GCA_905479945.1). Classification (GTDB taxonomy): domain Bacteria; phylum Pseudomonadota; class Gammaproteobacteria; order Enterobacterales; family Alteromonadaceae; genus Glaciecola. The sequence continues at coordinate 21,401 of CAJQOP010000045.1, forward strand.
ACTCGACGCAGCAGTGTGATTTGTCATGATAAGGTGGTCAGTGTCCCAAAATGGATGCTTAGCAGGCAGCGGCTCTTCTTTAAAAACATCTATAACTGCAGCAAATATTTGCTTGCTCTCCAGCGCTTCAACTAAATCACATTCTTGCGCAATGATATTTCCTCTTCCTGCATTAATGAAAATACTGTGCCTCGGCATCGCTTCAAAAAATGTGCTGTCGCATATACCGTTTGTTTCTGGCGTGTGGGGAAGGAGATTAACGATGACGTCTGAGCTACTTGCAAATGCTGATATTTGGTCGAGATGAAAATGTTTATCAGCAACGTCGGGTTTACTACGTGCGTTTAAACTTTGTACCTTCATACCAAATGCTTTAGCAGCATGCGCGACGTCTCTTCCGATGCTACCCAGGCCCATGATTCCCATTGTTTGATTCTGCAAGGTAGGGATCTTGTATTGCTGCCATTCATTTCGCTCTTGGTTTGCTATTAACTCAGGTATTTTGCGCTGAAAGTACAAGAGATATGCCATAACATACTCGCGCATTTGCCCGCCAAATACGTCTTTCAAGCCGCTTAATTGATAATCTCGTTTGGGCTTCCCAATTAGCGGTGTAATGCCTGCCCAAGTAGACTGCAACCAAAGAAGATTGTGGCACTTTTCAATATAGCGCGACATAATATTGGGATTAGCTAATACATATTCAAATTGTTCCAAGGGGGCACCCTCAGCATGTTTGTTTGCCCACACAAGCTCAACACTAGTGAACTCGCCATTCAGCTTGAGTTGGGCAAGTGCATTTTTATAGTGAAGATAGTCTCGAGAAATAATCGCTAACTTTGGCAATGAAGATATTCCTAATTTGATGCAATTTGCAGTGAAGAAAATGGCGCAGTTGCCGATACTATTTCTATCACAGTTCATAATAATAAGCGAAGTAGATTCGATGTATGATTTCACTATCAACGGTACGCTAAACGCAGGCCTTAATGATGTATATACTGCTTTTCACGATCCCAGTGTGCTTGTAAGGTGGTTTGCGCCAGGCAATATGATGGTGTCACAATTTATGTCGAATTTTATAGAAGGCGGGAATTATCGTCTAATTCTTCAATCACCAGACGGTTTTCAGCAAACTATCGTTGGCAGTTATCAATCAATTAATCTGAATCAGAATTTATGCTTCACATGGCGCTGGGAGGATACTAACGACGTTACTGAAGTTGATATTGAATTTACTTGCGATAATGATACCACTACTTCAATTAAACTGTCCCAGAGCGGTTTTAAACGCGAGGAAGACATGTTACATCAGCAGTATGGCTGGATTGCTTCTTTAGAAAAACTAAGCTTAGTGACACGTCCACAATCGATGGTTGCCTAGTAAGCTTAAGTATTCCCGATATTTTACTCATATAATGTTAGTACTGGGCCCTTCATTACTAACATTTTTGTATGACTGGGTTTTCTCTTACCGTTCTCTTACCGTTCTATCTCGACGTGAAAGAACATAAAAAAGCTTATCGACTTACCTTAATCTAGCTTCATAGCTAACTTAGTTCATCGCCAGCATTATGCGTTTATTGTTATTTAACTGTTCAACTCGCTTTTGCGCCAATTGTTTAAATTTTGCAGCATGTTTTTTCGCAATTGGATTAGCTTGGGGCAACTTCACTGTTCGTGGATTACGGTGCACACCATTCACTAAAAACTCATAATGTACATGAGGCCCAGTCACCATACCTGATGAACCTAAATAGCCAATGGTTTGTCCTTGTTTTACGGTTTGTCCCTTTTTGACGGCACGTTTTGTAAAGTGAAGGTATTTAGTTGTGTATTTTTCGCCATGTTGAATAAAAACGTGATGACCATTGTATTTATCATAGGACGCTCTTATTACTTTCCCGTCTCCAGCCGCCATAACCGGCGTACCGACTTTACCAGCATAGTCAACGCCTCTGTGGGCTTTCCATCTTTTTTGAACAGGGTGGAAGCGACTCTTTTTAAAGCTCGAGCTAATGTATTTAAACGATACTGGAGCGCGCAAGAAACTTTTGCGCATACTTCTGCCGTCAGGGGAATAGAAATTACCGTCTGCATATTTTACCGCCTGAAATACTTCACCTTGGTTTTTAAATTCAGCGGCAACGATATCGCCAAAACCAATGAATTCACCGTCAATATACTGTTTTTCGTAAATTACATTAAATGTATCACCTTTGCGGATCTCTTGAGCGAAATCGATATCCCAACCAAATATGCCTGCTAGACGCATAATTTGGCTATCGGATAAGCCTGCAACTGTGCCGGCATTCCAAAAGCTGCTGCGAATTTCACCCTGAGCAAAGCTATGCAAAGTCTCTACTTGTTTAACAGAAACTTCACTGACTAATTTTCCGTCGTCATTCTTTTCAACGCTTAAGGTTTCTGTTTTTGATAAGGGATAACGCAGTGAATCAAACTGATTAGCGTCATCCAAATGAATATAAAGGATATCACCGGGTTTTATGTTTACTAAGTTTTTAGCTAAGTCGCCAGCTTTAGTGACGTCATATGTATCGCGAGCAGTTAAGCCAATACCAGAAAATATTTTGGCTAATGTATCACCGCTTTTAACTGTGTAGGTTTGCCAACTATCTACATCTTCTTCTAAGACAAGGTCAGCGGTTTGGTATTCTTCGAAGGGCAAAATAAGTTCATACTTAACACCGGGAAGTAACTGTTTGACTTCAATATTCTTTGAAGCCTTGACTGAGTCAAAAGGGAATAAAACCAAAGATACCAAGACCAACGCGACAAAAGCGAGTGTCCTTTGATGAGGTTTTGGTAGTTGTTTTATTGTATTCGTAATCATACGACCGTAAACTGCTTAATTAATGAAACATGAGAATATAATGATTTTAGTCTCGAATCCAGCGTAAAGGTTCAATTTAACACTTGTTATACTTAAAAATTCGAACGTATTTTTTAGGATGGCAGTATACTTGGACTAAAATCTAATAGATTGAGGCAGTTACGGCGTGTTTCAATTTATACCTTTAATACCACAGGAATAACTAATGGCAGACTGGCAAACAGCATTCGCAGAGATAAAACGCGGATCAGACGAGATTTTAATTGAAGAAGAGCTTATTGAGAGATTGAAAACTGGTAAGGCCTTAAAAATTAAAGCGGGCTTCGATCCCACTGCGCCAGACCTACATTTAGGACATACTGTTTTAATAAACAAGTTGCGTACGTTCCAGCAATTAGGTCACGAGGTCATTTTCTTGATTGGCGACTTTACCGGTTTGATCGGTGACCCAACGGGAAAAAATGCAACGCGCAAGCCTCTTACTAAAGAACAAGTATTGGATAATGCTAAAACTTATCAGGAGCAGGTGTTTAAAATACTTGACCCAGCAAAAACTACAATACGGTTTAATTCAGAATGGTTTGATAAAATGGGCGCTGCGGGCATGATAAAGCTTGCTGCAAGTCAAACAGTGGCCAGAATGCTCGAGCGTGACGACTTTAAAAAACGTTATGCAAACGGCCAGCCTATTGCGATTCACGAGTTTTTGTATCCTCTGGTTCAAGGTTGGGATTCAGTTGCACTAGAGTCTGATGTAGAGCTCGGTGGCACTGATCAACGCTTCAACTTGTTGATGGGGCGAGAATTGCAAAAAGGTCAAGGACAAAAGCAGCAAACAGTTCTTATGATGCCTTTGCTTGAAGGTTTGGACGGCGTGCAAAAAATGTCTAAGTCATTAAATAATTATATCGGTATTACTGACGCTCCGAGCGATATGTTTGGTAAAATAATGTCAATTTCTGATGAACTTATGTGGCGCTACTATGATTTGCTCAGCTTTAAGCCTATTGAGGAAATTGCACAACTAAAGGAAGACATGCAAAACGGCATGAATCCTCGAGACATAAAAATTTCCCTAGCAAAAGAGTTGATTGCGCGTTTTCATAGCGAAGCGGATGCTGACGCTGCCTTACAAGATTTTATTCAACGTTTCCAGAAAAACGCTATCCCTGATGATATGCCGGAAATCGAGTTTACGTTGGATGCAGGTGGAATGGCTATTGGTAATTTACTAAAACAAGCCGACTTAGTTGCTTCAACATCTGACGCTATGCGCATGATCAAGCAAGGTGCAGTTAAAGTTGACGGTGAAAAAATAACAGACACTAGGCTCCTTATTACTGAAAAAGGCGAGCATGTTTATCAAGTTGGTAAACGTAAATTCGCGCGAATTACTTTGGCGTAGAAGAAAGTGAAAGCGGGTAAACAAAGACTCGGGTATTTTAGAGGTAGCTGCAATAAATAAAAGCAGTTGATTTTCTTGTTACATTTAATAATGCACTTTGTCGCACAATTTAGCGACTTCAGGCAGTGCTCTCGGTGTAAATCTGTGCAGTGCATCTGGCTCAGTGCTTACTAGTTTAGCTCGGTAAACCGCCGTGTGTGAGGCCCAAAAAATTTCATCGATTTCTTTTTTCTGACTACTTGCGGAAATAATTACTTGAGGTTGTTTGCGCAGAATGTCTGCAACAGAAAGTTGTGCATAAGATGTCGGCAACTCAGCATATATATTAGTAATATTGCACAGCCCTAATAATGAGTTAAGCCAATTGTCACTGCCCATTCCGCTCAACGGTTGCAGACTCATGTAATATAGAGCGCTCGCTTTTTTATCGATATACTTTTGTTTGATTTGGTTTAACTGACTTTTCATTTCTGAGTGGATTTCTTGACTCTCTTTTACCGCATTGAGTAACTTGCCAATGACTAGCACTTCAGCCATTAATTCCTCAATACTTTCAGGGGAAGAACGAAAAACCCGATAACCCAACTGTTCTAGTCTAGCAATGTCTTGTGATTTATTGCCTCCATCCCAAGCAAGAATGATAGTCGGTTCTAGCCTGATAATTTCGGCAATATCTGCGCCCTGGTAGCTCGCTACTGAGCTTAATCTTGTTTTACAATCAGCCGTTTTACACCCTTGTGGAAGTGGATAATTACTATAATCACTGACAGCAACTAGTTGTTTTTGCTGTTTCAATGCAAATACGATTTCGCTTAGGTGCGGTGATAAAGTGACGATTCGTAAAGCAGACTTTATAGGTTTGTCGGACTTTATTGGCGATGCATTTGACGGTAGAGCACTTAACAGCGCTGCAGCACAAAGCGTGAAACTTAGCGCCAAAATGACGGAGACTTGTTTGGTCCAAATATTTACACTATGTTTCATGGTCAGTTTTCAAAGCAATTGTTTATTATTTTGCGCTTACCAAGTAAGCCGTAAAATGTTGATTATTAGACAAGTTAGCAACAAGAGCAATAAATTAACGATCAACACACGATTGATTAATGCTATCGCGTTGGGCATAAACTGAACCGTCGGCTCTTCTTTACCTATGAATTTGATACGGCGAACTTTAGATTCTTGATAATAAACCGCGCCACTCAAATTAATATTGAATGCGAAGTGGTGGGCACGCAATAAGATTGCTCCATTGGTTTCGAACCAACGCTTTGCAAGGCGATTTACTTTTAAATAAGCAAAAATCATAAAACCTTTACTTAAGAATATTGATAGCAAGGCATTGAGTCTCACTGGTATCCATTGAAACATGCTGCAAAGTTTTGCGGCCGGTTTTCCAAATTCTCGATATGCAGGTACTTTTGTATTCCAGACCAAATGTAATTCAAAACATAAACGATAAGTGAGAGCGGTAATAGGTCCGATAACAATAAACAAAAACAAACAAACTAGCGATTGGTAGTGGAATCGCAGCACCAGTGCTTCAATTGCTGCTTTGCTTATTCCAATATCCGACAACATGCTGGTTTCGCGCAATACCATGGGCGCTAATAATTCTTTGCTAAGCTTTTTTTTGCCAGCGGCTAGCGCTCTTCGAATTTGTTGAAAACGCTGGATATGTGAAGAGAACTGAATACTTAAATATAGTATACAGGCATCAAATAGCTCAGGGTAATGCACGAATTCGCGAAAAATGGCCAATATTAGTATTAATGGCATAACTAACATGAAGGAAGCTAAAGAACCTGAAATCCAGAGCTGGGTTTTGCTAGTTGAAGTGGAGGCGGCAGGGCAAACTCGCTGCGCCATTCTTAATGCGAGAAAGCGAATAAATGCTAAAGGATCCAATCGAGCAGGTAGCTGCCAGAATCGCTCAAAAACTACCACCCCGCAAAGTATAAACCAAGGTAAAAAAGCGGGGTTGGAAATAAAACTAATTACTTTATCCATTTGTTATTAAAGTGCTTTGACCATTCCAATCACCAAGTGCGCACTATTTTTTGCTGCCTGCTCTAAATATGCCTGAAATGACACTGTAGATGTTTTTCCTGCAATATCGGACAAACTGCGTATTATAAGGAAAGGAATACCCATTAAATAAGCAGTTTGCGCGATAGCAGCGCCCTCCATCTCTACTGCTTTCATGGAAGGAAACTTGGATTTAATAGCGAGCGCGAGTTCATCGTTGCCAACAAAACTATCGCCGGAACATACAAGTCCTTTTTTAACTTTAATGCCTTCAATACTTCTCGCTGAAGCTTCAGCTGCTTCAATCAATTGTTCGTTGCAAACATAATTTTCAGGCATGCCAGCACATTGCCCAGCTACGTATCCAAAAACTGTCAAATCAACGTCATGATGAGTCACTACGTCACTAATAACAATATCGCCAATATCAAGTTCTTTATCGAATCCGCCTGCTGAGCCAGTATTGACGACAAAGTCTGGATTAAATTTCTCAATAATCATCGTAGTAGCTACTGCTGAAGCAACTTTGCCAATGCCACACTTGACTAAAATAATCTCGTGACCATGCAATTCGCCCGTGTAAAAAACTAGGTGAGAGTAGGTGACTTCTTGCAGTGCATTTAAGGATTGTTTAATTAACTTAACTTCTTCATCCATTGCACCAAGGATTGCTATTTTCATAATACATCTCTTTTTTTAATTGCCCAGAAGTTTACTAAGCATAAGCAAAAACGCAAGAAATCATCTGATTTCTTGCGCTAATTTATTCGTTATCTAGTGGTCATTTAAAGATTAAAACTAAAGTCTTTATTCTTACTAGGCCGCAACTTGACGAGAAGACCTAACCGGGCGAGTTGGGCGCGTAGTTGGTGTGAATAGGCTTGCGGCTTCTTCTTTAGCAGGCATTGCAAGCTTTCCTTGACGACGTCTAAGAGGAACAAGTTTTGCTTCGATACAAGCGCGTATATCGTCAACTTTATATCCATGGCGAGCTTTGATTCTTGCATGTGGAATGCCAGCCGAATCTAAGGCACCAGTGATAAAGAAGTCTCTTGTTGTTTTGTGTCCTGCTTTACCTAGTGAATGCACAAGGTCTAAAGCGAGTACCGGGGTCATATCCGTTTTACTAACTAATACAAAATCTAATTGTTTGCTGCCAGCTCTCAAAATAGCTGACTTTGCTATTTTTTTATTGGTGTTTCTGCGAAGTGCAAGTAAGTCAGTTAATTTAACTCTACACATGACTCTGAATTCATTGCCAACGGCTTTTTCTATCATGTCTAAGAATTGATGTTCAACAGGCGAAAATAATTGAGACTTACTCATGAAGGGAAAGCTCACCTCATCAACACTAAACCTAATCGCTATAATACCGACGCCAATTAATACCATTATGAGTACAATTGCAAATTCCATAACAACTCCTAAAACATTCGTTAGTTTCTTCAAATTTGTAGTGAGTAAGAGAGAAGAAACTTATCAAAATCAAATCAGTTGAGAATGGGTAAGATCCCATCACATACTGACGATTAGCAATTGATGTGCCAAGACAAGATGACAAACTGAAATTAGTTAATTACCACGCTAATTAAATAAACGAACATGGCATGGGGAATTGAACGTTGTTATTAAATTGGCACACAAAAAAACCAAAACTTTTGAATTAAGTTTTGGCTTTTTTCTATCTTGGTGTTATATAACCACCTGAATAGTATGAATTTTTACGATGCAGGTACCTTAACAAGAATATCCACTTGCGTTCCGCCGCCGTCTTTGGAAATAATTAAAGTGGTGTTGTTATCAGCACTTTTTAACATAGTTCTTTTCTTTATTATTTTCGGCTCAACAAAGCTGTCCGATGAGGCTAAATAGTATTTTATAACGTCTTCTGGTGTTTCTGGCACGAACAAAATCATAGATGCCGGAAAGTCGGCGGCAAATATTTGGCACAATTTGCCGTTTACTGGAATACTGATTTTGTTGAAATTCTCGGGACAACCTTCACTGCGAATAGCAACATCAACATTCGCACCAATGTTGTCAACTAAATTGCTATGCATAGCTGTGTTTACACCACTATCTATTTCCGTAGGTAAGGTAGTTGCGGAAACACTTGCTAATAGCAATTCAGACTCTTCAGTTTCAAGCTCATTAGTCTCTGTCTCTGCGGAGTCAATCTCTGCCGCTAGTTCTGGCTTTGCATCATGCACGGTGCTGTTTGGGGTTTCTATATTAGCAGTCGCAGCAGTTTCAGCAGTTTTCCTTTGCATTGGAACTGGCAATGCCGGCAGCTCTTCATTGTCCTGAGCTTCTAGTGATGACTTACTCATCGTTTTCAACTGCGCTAGGACGGGCTCTTCAACAATGACTGGCGCTGCTGCAATAGCCGCTTCTTCAATAACGGGTTCTTCTACAATAACCGGCTCTTCAATAATGACTGGCGCTGCTGCAATAGCTGCTTCTTCAATAACAGCTTCTACAATAACGGGTTCTTCAACAATGACGGACGCAGCTGCAATAACAGCTTCTATAATATCTGCTTCTTCAATAGCAACGGGTGTTGCTGCAATCAAAGCTTCTTCAACAAGCTCGGGCTGTTCAGCACTAGAGTCCTGCTCACTTGTCTGATCATTCGCCGAAGATGACAGTTCGCTCTTGGCTTGTTCGGTAATGGCTAAGCCTGCCATTATAAGCTCGGCGACCGATTTATTTGAGTGATCAATTTTTCTAGCTTGCGGCGTGTAGCGAACAGTTTGCTTTGAACTAGTAGACGCTTTATTAGGAGAATAAGCAGCTAATTGAATATTAGTTTCTCTAGTCTCGAGTAAAGCCGATAGTGCTTTTTCAACTTGTGCAGGAGTTACTAATTTTGACCTTGCTTCATATGCAACAACGGAAGTGGACAGCGTGCTAATAACAGTGGCAATAACTAAACCCGTCGCAGCGCTAGGCAACAACAGTTTGGTGAGCGACTTAGTTGGTTTAGTTTTTTTACCTATCGAATTTTTCACTTTATTCCCCTACCTTAAATACATACCTAATAGTCTTTCAGCCTGCTGACCAAAATTAAACTACAAAGCAATGTCCTTTTATCTTGGACTATAGAATCATCATCGGCAGCATACTAGCTGAGCTGAAGGTTTGGAGTCTGTGAGATAATAGTTAGGTATAGTTAAAAATAACCTAAGTGTTACTTTCGCGCTGAGGGGCGTGCATCGGAGTCAATGAATAGCTAGGCTCGTTTGTTCTGAGCTTAACCTTTGAATAGATTGCTTTTTAAAAAAGCAACAAGCAACAAGCAAAAAGCAAAAAGCGAACTAGTAAGTGTGCTTGATTTTGATTCACACTCCCTAGCTCGCCTTGGTTTTGCGGGGTAAGGTACGACGACATCCTTTTGATTAATTTAAGAGCTACACTTCCATATAATCAAGAATACCGTCAGCAGCCTTACGGCCCTCATCAATGGCGGTTACCACCAGATCAGAGCCTCTTACCATATCGCCACCAGAAAATATTTTTGGGTTAGAGGTTTGAAATGCAAAGCGTCCTTTAGCTGGCGCTCTTACTCTGCCTTTTTCATCGAGCATAATGCCAAACTCACCAAACCATGGTGCTGGGCTTGGCTGGAATCCAAACGCAATAATCACAGCGTCGGCCTCAAGGATGTGCTCAGAATTAGGTATTTCGACCGGACGTCTGCGACCTGCAGCATCTGGCTCACCCATTTGAGTCTTAACCACTCTAACCCCAATTGTTTTGCCTCTCTCGTCAACTGCGATATCTAGAGGCTGCAGGTTGAACTGAAATTGAACGCCTTCTTCTCTAGCATTAACAACTTCACGCCTCGAACCAGGCATGCTTTCTTCATCTCGTCTGTATGCGCAAGTGACATTCTCAGCGCCTTGACGAATTGAAGTTCTAACACAGTCCATAGTGGTATCACCACCGCCCAGTACCACTACCTTTTTACCTTTCATATCGATAAAGTCACTAGTCGATTTCTCAATACCCATTGTACGATTGACGTTAGCAATTAAGAATGGCAATGCTTCGTATACGCCGGGGGCCGTTTCGTTATCAAATCCGCCCTTCATTGCTTTATATGTTCCCATACCAAGGAATACAGCGTCGTAGCCATCAATTAAGTCTTGGAACTGCAAGTCTTTGCCAATATGAGTATTTAGTACAAATTCAACGCCCATATCTGTGAAAATTTGACGACGCAGTTTAATCACTTCTTTTTCCAACTTAAATGAAGGAATCCCAAAGGTTAGCAAGCCACCTATCTCTTCGTATTTATCATAAACAACTGGTTTAACGCCGTTGCGTACTAATATGTCAGCGCAGGCTAAACCTGCTGGGCCTGCTCCTACAATAGCTACTTTTTTATCAGTCCATACTACATCTGACATATCAGGGCGCCAACCCATCTTAAATGCAGTATCAGTAATATATTTTTCAATACTACCTATAGTTACGGCACCAAAGTCGTCATTGAGTGTGCATGCTCCTTCGCAAAGTCTGTCCTGTGGACAAACGCGACCGCATACTTCAGGCAAACTATTGGTTTTATGAGCCAGCTCTGCAGCTTCAAGTATTTTTCCTTCATTAGCTAGATCTAGCCACTGCGGAATGTAGTTATGCACAGGGCATTTCCATTCGCAATAGGGATTACCACAATCCAAACAACGGTCAGCCTGTCCTTCAGTTTGCGATTGAGTTAGGGGTTGATAGATCTCACCAAAGTCTTCCTTACGCACCATAATTGGCTTTTTCGGAGGATCGATGCGCTCAACGTCAACAAATTGATATATATTTTTAGCCATAATATTTCTCTCTTTTTATTGCACTTGAATGCGCAGTTCGGCGCTAGAACGGCTGATATGGCCAAGCAAGTTTTTGACGTCACTGGTTTTAGGCTTAATTAACTTAAAGTTTTTACTTTCTTCAGCAAAATTAGTTAGCAATGCTAATGAGTGCTCACTGCCAGTTTCTTCATAATGACGATTAATCAGACCACGCAAGTGCTCAGACAAGATCACCTTGTCATCAACGCTCATAATGTCTACGAGTTCTGCGTTTACGCGATGTTGAATGTCATTAAATTCATCATATAGATAGGCAAACCCGCCGGTCATGCCAGCACCAAAGTTAACCCCTGAACTACCAAGACAAGCAACAATGCCACCCGTCATATATTCACAACCGTTATCACCCATGCCTTCGATCACGGCAACAGCGCCTGAGTTACGCACCGCAAAACGTTCTCCAGCTCGCCCAGCGGCGAACAATTTTCCGCCAGTGGCACCATACAAACACGTGTTTCCCATAATGGCACTGCTATGTGCATCAAACGACACATTGCGAGGGGGATGAATAACCAACTTGCCGCCTGCCATGCCTTTACCTACATAGTCATTGGCATCACCAATAAGACGCATTTCTAAGCCTCCTGCGTTCCACACGCCAAAGCTTTGCCCAACAGTACCGGTAAGAGTCAATTTAATGGGGTGATCAACCATACCTTGGTTGCCGTAAATGCTGGCAATAACGCCTGATATCGTAGCACCTATACTTCGGTCAGTATTACGCACAGAGTAGCTCGCTTGCGCGCCCGTGAAATTCTCTACCGCTAGTTGATGATCAGCCACAATTTGTTTGTTCAATACGCCTTTATCAATAGGCTCATTTGTTGTTACTGAGCAGAACAGGCGTGTATGTTTGCCAGCTTCAGGTTTCGCTAATAAAGGTGACAAATCGAGCCTCTGTTGCTTCGCGGTTTGTCCTTCTAGCAAAGTTAGTAACTCAGTTCGCCCCACTAATTGATCAAATTTTGTGATACCAATGCTGGCCATAATTTCACGAACTTCTTGAGCCACAAATTTAAAGTAGTTCATTACCATTTCAGGTAAACCAATAAAGTAGTTCTCCCGAAGTGTTTTATCTTGTGTTGCTACACCTGTCGCACAATTATTTAAATGACATATACGCAAGTATTTGCAACCTAGCGCGACCATAGGACCGGTGCCAAATGCAAAGCTCTCGGCACCTAGAATGCCGGCTTTAACAACATCTAAACCTGTTTTTAAACCACCGTCAGTTTGTACTCTGACTTTGTGTCGTAAACCATTTTCAACTAATGCTTGCTGTGTTTCTGACAAGCCGAGTTCAAAAGGGCTACCCGCGTATTTAACAGAGGTCAGTGGGCTTGCACCTGTACCGCCGTCGTAACCAGAGATAGTAATTAAATCAGCGTAAGCTTTGGCGACACCAGTAGCAATAGTACCTACGCCGGGTTCAGACACCAATTTTACCGATATTAGTGCTTTTGGATTGACTTGTTTCAAGTCGAAAATTAATTGAGCTAAGTCTTCAATCGAATAAATATCATGATGTGGAGGAGGCGAGATAAGGGTCACGCCGGGCACTGAAAACCTTAGTTCGGCAATATACTTATTCACTTTATCGCCAGGTAATTGTCCGCCTTCACCGGGTTTAGCTCCCTGGGCGACTTTGATTTGAATTACATTCGCATTCATTAAATAATGTGGTGTTACTCCAAAACGGCCTGAGGCAACTTGCTTTATTTTACTGTTTTTCTCAGTATTAAAACGCGCGGGATCTTCGCCACCTTCACCAGAATTGGATTGACCGCCTAAACGGTTCATAGCAATAGCTAAGGATTCATGCGCTTCTGGGCTCAATGATCCCATGGACATTGCAGCTGTATCGAAACGTGCAAACAAACTTTCAGCCGGCTCAACTTGGTCAATATGGATAGCTTCCTTGAAGCTTTTTATCTCCATTAAATCACGCAAATGCGCCGGAGCTCTATTATTTACTAAGCTGCTGTATACCTGATAGTCTTCATAATTCCCGCTCGAAACGGCTTTTTGTAATGACGTTACAACGTCTGGATTATAAGCATGATATTCACCACCATGAACGTACTTTAGCAAACCGCCATGTGAGATGGTTTTGCGTTTTAACCAAGCAACTCTTGAGAGATTGACTAAGTCTTGCTCGAAGTCAGTAAAGGAGGCTCCTTGAATACGACTTGGTATGCCTTTAAAACAAAGAGCGATGACCTCACTGTTAATACCTACAGCTTCAAATAATTTCGAACTGCGATAGCTAGCAATTGTACTTATGCCCATTTTGGACATGATTTTATATAGTCCTTTGTTGATACCTTTACGATAATTCATCACCGCTTGCATTGGGCTGGTATCAATCTCATTATTTTCTACTAGTTGTTCGATGGTCTCGTAAGCTAAGAATGGATAGACTGCTGTAGCGCCTAAGCCAATAAGTACGGCAAAGTGATGAGGGTCGCGCGCAGAAGCTGTTTCAACTACGATGTTGGCATCACATCGTAGTTGATTGTCAATAAGTCTGCGTTGCACGGCACCCACTGCCATCGCCGCAGGTATCGGCAGTTTATCTGGTGCAATATTACGGTCGCTTAGTATTACGAATGCAGCATTACGCTCTCGAACAGCCTCTTCAACTTCGTCACATACACGAATAATAGCGTTCGATAAGCCTTCTTCAAGACTATAGTTTAGTTGGACTTTTTCATTATGATAATGCTCATCATCAAGCTCTCGGAGTTGCTTTAAATCTGTATACATTAAAATAGGAGACTCAAACAGTACTCGGTTTGCGTAGCCACTGGTTTCGTTAAACACGTTTTGCTCGCGGCCAATGCAAGTTGCTAATGACATTACGTGATTTTCACGTAATGAATCTATAGGCGGGTTGGTGACTTGTGCGAACTGCTGCCTAAAGTAATCGTATAAGTTGCGGTTGTTTGAAGACATGACTGCCATCGGGGTATCGTCACCCATGGAGCCAACAGCTTCTTGGCCATCCTTTGCCAATACCTTAATAACTTGCTGCATTTCTTCATAACTATAGCCATGCAGTTTGTGGTACGTGGCCATCATATTATTATCGAATGCCCGTTTACCTATTTTACTATGGTCTGCCTTTTCAACTGGAACAAGATGCTTAATGTGGCTGTCTAGCCACTCTTTATAGGGATGACGAGACTGGAGGTCTTCGTCAATTTCGTTAGTGCGCCAAATTTTTCCAGTGTATGTGTCAACAGCAAGCATCTCGCCGGGGCCAACACGACCTTTTTCTATAACGTCTTCTTGCTTGTAATCCCAAATGCCAATTTCAGAAGCAAGCGTTATTAGACCGTCATTGGTAATGACATAACGAGCTGGACGCAGACCATTTCTGTCCAAGTTACAAGCAACATGACGTCCATTTGTTAATACAATACCCGCTGGGCCATCCCATGGTTCCATGTGCATAGAGTTAAACTCATAGAAGGAACGCAGATCTTCGCCCATGGTTTTGTTATTCTGGTAAGCAGGTGGTACGAGCAGGCGCATCGCGCGGAATAAATCCATACCTCCGGCTAGGAACACTTCCAGCATGTTGTCTAAAGAACTAGAATCAGATCCTTCTGTATTAACAAAAGGAGCTGCTTGCATAAGATCAGGAATAAGTGGCGTGGCAAATTTGCCAGAGCGAGCAGCGGCCCAATCTCTATTCGCTTTAATGGTATTAATTTCGCCATTGTGGGCAAGATATCGGAAAGGCTGAGCTAAAGGCCACTTCGGTAAAGTATTAGTTGAAAATCGTTGATGGAATACGCAAATACTAGATTTTAAATTCTCATCAGCTAGGTCAAGATAAAAAGCGGGTAAGTCTTTAGGCATTACCAAGCCTTTATAAATAGTTACTAGTGCCGATAGACAAGCTACATAAAAATCAGGGTCATCTTCTAAGCGTTTTTCTGCGCGGCGTCTTGCCATATAAAGTCGGCGTTCTAAATCTTCGCTGCGCCATCCACTAGGGCAATTAACAAAAACTTGCTCAATCTGCGGAACGCCTGTTTTCGCTAAATCACCTAACACTGTTTTGTCTACGGGAACAACACGCCAACCCAAGATAGGTAGCATCTCGCGTTCAATTTCTTCGTTAAGGATCTGTCGAGACTGTTCTGCTAGAGTTGGGTTTTGACTTAAGAAAATCATGCCTACACCGTACTCTTTGCTCAACTTCCAATCGTTTTCTAAGGCTATATGTTGATAAAAGGCATCGGGCTTTTGCAACAACAAGCCACAACCGTCACCGGTTTTGCCGTCAGCGGCAACACCACCTCGATGTTGCATTCGATCTAAGCCTTCAATTGCTGTTTTGACTAGGTGATGACTCGCTTCACCAGTTGTGTGTGCGATTAATCCGAAACCACAATTGTCTTTTGAATCATTTGGATGATACAAACTCATAATTTTCTCCTTCCTCAATAGCCGTCATGAGGCACGCTGTCCGTGAACAAGACGTGATACTTGTTTAAAAATGCGATTTTAGCGCTGCAGTTCTTTTTATTAGTTGATTAATTTGTTATCGGTTTTGACCGATAATTTAGAACCGTTTTTCGTTCGAGGTTTACGAATGATTATGCAATCAAAACGGGCTAGTTAAAATACCTATTCCTTGCAAGAAAATCAATTATAAATACAAGTAATGTGAATATTTATTTCATGAATGTTGATTTTGTTCAGTAAAAATAAGAGTTATGAGTAGGGTTTTATTTGACTGTAGCTATGAAAACAGTGAAAACGTTTAATTTCATGGTTTTTTTTATGAATTATTGTTCATGTGTTTATTTCTAATAAGTGAATGATAATGCAGCGTTTAGTGCATAACTATTGTTTTTTATCAACAACGTTAGTGTTTTTCCAAGTTCTTTATTGTCACTTATTTTGCATTCTTGGTAGCATACGCCTAGACCTCCAGTTAATGACGATTTCTTTTTTATGCATTTAAAATCTCCAAAAAACGTTTGGGCTATTAGATTTGCTCAATTTGTTGACCGCTTTGGCACTTTAAAAATTAGTTTTTTGTTTGTAGTGTTTACACTACTTTTCACTTTAGCGGGGTCATATATCATAAGGGTTGCCTTAGGTAGTGAAGTAGATCCCGATGACTTTATTATTGCTCTAATCCTAACTTTGTTGAGTGCACCCTGGGTCCTGTATTTCTTTAGCGAGCTGATTAAGCAATTGGAACATAGTCGCATTAACTTGGAAGAAGCCGTTAGTCAACTGGAGCGCCTGCGTAAACATGATGTGATTTTGAATCGCGAATTGCAAAACAATATTCGTCAACTTAATTATGAAATTGAGCAACGCCGAATTGCACAGCTTGAGCGAGAAATTGTATTTGAAGAGCTTGAGCGAGAAATAAAAGAAAAATCAGAGCAGGAAATACAAGCAAGAAGGTTGTCCACACTGACGCGTTCTATTATAGATGCGTCTCCTGACTTGATATATTACCGCAATGAAGAGGGACGTTTTGCTGGTTGCAATAGAGTGGCGGAGGAAGTTACAGGTAAAACACAAGCCGAGTTGTTAGGACTTACTCCACATCAAGTTTACGACGAGCAATTAGCTAGACAAGTAGTGGCTAGTGATAACGAAGTATTAGAAACTAACTCAGCCTTAACTGAAGAACTTTGGCTACAGTTTGCAGATGGCCGCAGACGTTACTTCGAAATGCGTAAAGTACCATTTTTTGATCAAGATGGGCATCGCTTAGGACTGCTTGCTTTTGGTCGTGATATGACGGAGCGCAAGCAAGCAGAAAGTGCGATTGCACAAGCGAGTAAAGATAAGACCAAATTTATTGCGACTATTAGTCATGAACTCAGAACACCTTTGAACGGTATCGTAGGTTTAAGTCGAATGTTGCGTGACACGCCATTAACAAAAGAGCAGTTTGATTGGGTTAGCACTATTTATGCGAGCGCAATTACGCTGGGTAATATATTTAACGATATTGTTGATTTGGATAAACTTGATCGCGACAAAATAGAGATTGAGCTCAAAACAATCAACTTGCGTGATTTTACAAATGAAATTACCAATATTACTCGCTTGCTAGCACAAGACAAAAGTCTGTCGTTTAAATCCGAAATTATCGAACCGATCCCCTTAGCCATTGAAGCTGATGGCACTCGATTGCGTCAAGTACTATGGAATATGTTGTTTAATGCTCTGAAATTCACACAGAAGGGCGAAGTTAAACTTGAAGTAGAGGCCGTTGATGAAGGTGCAGGAAATGCAAAAGTCACCTTTAGAATTACTGACACCGGAATAGGTATACCGGCCGCAGATCTAGGTAAAATATTTGCCATGTATTATCAAGTAGATCATCCCGACCATAAATCGGCAACGGGCACAGGTATTGGTCTAGCTATATGTAAGCAAATGGTCGATAAAATGCATGGCGACATACTAGTACACAGTGTTGTGGGTCAGGGAACTTGTTTTGAAATTGTATTGCCGGTGGCAATCAGTCAGCAACAAGCCAGAATGGCTGAGTTGGAAATCAGCAACTTGAATATTCTTTTAGTGGAAGATATTGAGCTAAATGTCATGGTTGCTAAAGCACTGCTTGAGAAGCTAGGTCAACGAGTTGAAGTTGCAATGACAGGCGCAGCAGCGATAGAAATGGCACGCAAGACTGAATATGATTTAATCCTGTTGGATATACAATTACCTGATATGTCTGGCTTTGATGTTGCGCGCACGATGCATGAAGAAGAGCTTGTTTTACAAACGCCTATCGTTGCACTGACAGCAAATGTGATTAAAAAGCGTGAGGAATATCTGCAAAACGGGATGGACGACATTATTGCCAAGCCGATCAAGAAAAGCCGAGTTATTGAAGTGTTTAATGAGTTATTTGGTGCTGAGCAGCCTGCGGAAGAAAGGCGCTCAGCCAGCGAAGTGGTTAGTATCCCTAAGTTCGACAAGATACTCGATTTAGACATGTTACAGATGTTAGTCGACACTATAGGCGAAGATATGGTGCGCACAAGTATGAGCTTATTTCAGGATAATATTCCTGAGTATTTAGCAATACTTAAGGTTTCGCTAGAGGCTGATGAGAAAGCCGAGGTCTGTTCGCAAGCACACAAAATTAAAGGCGCTGCGGGTTCAGTTGGTTTGATGCGAGTTCAGGAAACTGCGAATAAGATTCAACAAGGCGATCATCCAGCATGGTGGGAAAATGTGCATGAATGGGTTGAGGAATTGTCGATGGCTATTGAAAAAGACGTTGAGCATCTACTGGATTGGCTCAATGCTAATAAAATTGATGATTAAGGCGCGGTCTCAAGCACCTTACTTAATGCGTTCGACATAGTTGAATACCAAATTTGGTACTTTATCTAATAATCTTCGTATCAACCAGATATATGAGACTCGATAGTTTATTCCAATAAATGGCGTAAATACTTTGTGCTCAAAACTGGCTTCATGAAAGAAGCGTAATTGAAGGATTTAACGTGAAATTACTATTAGCAATTTTAGCACCAATTTTTTTAGCTGGGTGCTCAGTGGTGGGTCAAAATAACGTAGAAAGTGCACCTTACACTCTCATAAAGTCAGACGAGGCAAAAAATATTGAAGTTCGTAATTACGATTCTATGGTACTAGTTTCGACAAGTATGTCTGGCAATGGAGGTAATAGTGCTTTTAGAAAGTTGTTTAAGTACATTACAGGTGACAATGAAGGATCGACTGAGATTTCGATGACGGCCCCAGTTTTCATGGATGATAAAAGTGCACAGCGTAAAGGAACTGAAATTTCGATGACAGCCCCCGTGTTTATGAACGAAAGTGCAGACACATTGCTAATGTCATTCGTCATGCCTAAAGAATTTACACTGGAAACAACACCTAAACCAACAAACCCTGACGTAAAGGTGAGTGAAGTTAAGGACTACAAAGTCGCTGCGATTCAATTTAATGGCACACTGAGTGACAGTAATGTAGAGGAATACACGGATATTTTGAACGCTTGGATTGTTGCAAACGGCTTTACAGCAACGAGCGAAGCTATAACCGCGGGCTACAACGGACCTTTAACAATACCAATTTGGCGTAGAAACGAAGTGTTGATTGAGATTAAATAAAAGATTAAATCAAAAATAACGTGGCGGTTCCGAGAAAAGCAAATATACCGACCACGTCTGTAATTGTAGTCAATATAACGCTACCCGCGAGCGCAGGATCAATATTCATTTTCTTCATTATAATGGGGAGTGTTGCGCCCGCCAAACCTGCAGCGATCATGTTTATCATCATTGCGAAGGCAATAACAGCGCCCAAGACAAAATCTTGCTTCCATAAAGCAATTACGGATGCAATTAATACTGCCCATATAAGGCCATTGAAAAACCCAATAGCAAGCTCCTTTTTAACTAGCCATACTGAGTTACTAGGGCTTACATGGCCCAATGCCATACCTCGAATAACCAATGTGAGTGTTTGATTGCCGGCAACGCCACCCATGCTTGGTACTATTGTATTTAATATTGCCAATACTGCGAGTTGACTCAGTGTTGCTTCAAATAAATCGCTGACGGCAGCAGCCATAAGAGCAGTCACAAGGTTTACTCCTAGCCAGATGGAGCGACGCTGCGTACTTTTACCAACAGGTGCAAAAGTATCTTCTTCATCGTCAAGACCCGCCATGCTCATCATTGAGTGCTCTGCGTCCTCACGAATGATATCAACCACATCATCAATCGTTATTCGTCCCACTAGAGTTTGATTTTCATCTACCACGGGCGCAGACAGCCAATCGTATCTTTCAAACATGCTGGCCACTTCACTGTCACTCATATCGACAGGAATTGTTTCAGCTTCTTCATTCATTATTTCATTTACACTCATGTCGGGGGGCGACGTGAGCAATTTAGTTACCGGTACTGTGCCAATTAGGTTGTCGTAGCGGTTAACCACATACAACATATCTGTGTTTTCTGGTAATTCACTTTTGAGCCTTAAATAGCGTAAGACCACATCAATGTTTACATCAGGGCGCAATGTGATCGTGTCGGTATTCATTATGAAACCGGCCGTTTCTTCACCATAGGAAAGGGCTTTCTCGGCTCTTTGTCTATCTTGCGCATCCATTGACTTAAGAATGCTTTGTAAAACTGGGTCGGGCAACGTGCTTAGCGTTTCAGCTAAATCATCGGTGTCCATGTCTTCAAGTGCATCAACGACACTCGAGGGCATCATTTTAGAAATAATGCCGTTTCGAACATCTTCTGACAATTCTTCTAGCACATCACCATGAAAGTCGGCATCTATCATTTGCCAAAGTTCATTACGGGTTTTACTCGGGCTCGACTCTAAAAGCAGAGCAACGTCACTAGAAGGTAAATCATGCAGTAGTTTTCTGACTTGCACAAAAGTGCCGTCGTTAAGCGATTGGCTTATCGAGGTTAATTGGTTTTGTACACTTTTGGACTCTACTGTTTCAGCCATATGAGCTTATTATTCTTTTTCGTTAAACTTATTGACGATCAAGTTTTCAACGGCCAGTAAAGCGTCCTCTGCATCACTTCCGTCGCATCTGACCAACACTTTTTTTCCTTGACTGCTTTCAAGCATCATTAGCGCTAAAACACTATTTGCAAAGGCTTCTTTTCCTTCTTGATGCAAGGTGATGCTCGCTTCAAATTGGTTAGCAAGTTTTGCTAGCAGAGTAGCTGCGCGAGCATGCAGACCCAACTTATTCACTATGGTTAAGTGTTTTTCAATAATCATTATTGCATTTCGTCAGCAGATTTATCGTCGTTGTGTTCTTGTTTTTTTAGTTTTAGCTCGCGGTGCCTTATTTGCACATCGCCATGGCTTGCACGAAAGCTATTGGCCAGAGATTCAGATACAAACACTGAACGATGCTGACCACCAGTGCAACCAATAGCAACGGTAACGTAGCTTCGATTGTTTCTTTCTAAATGTGGCAGCCAAGTCGAAATTAAATTTTGAATTTGCCAAATGAATTTTGTAACCAAAGGTTGCGCTCCCAAAAATAATTGCACTGGCCCATCGAGGCCATTCAAGGGCTTTAAGTCTGGCTCCCAATGCGGATTGGGTAAAAATCGAGCATCAAATACATAATCTGCGTCTTTGGGAATGCCGTACTTGAAGCCAAAAGATTCAAACACGATCACTAGATTAGTACTTTTTTTACCTAATACTCGCTCTCTTATAAGTTCGGAAAGTTCATGCAACGATAGATTGTCGGTATTGATATGCAAGTCGGCTTTTTCCGACACAGGAACCAATATTTCGCGTTCAGCCTCAATTGATTCTGAAAGCGACTTGTTTAATTTGAATAGGGGATGCAAACGTCTAGTTTCGCTGTAGCGCTTTATCAATACATCATCGCTAGCATCTAAATATAGAATGGTGACGTCCCATACGCTAGGCAGGAAATCGACGATTTCGCTGAGTTCGTTCGCCATTTTGGGAATGTTTCTTACATCAATACTTACTGCAACATTTTCGTTTTCATCTGCAAGAGCATGGATGAGTGTTGGCAGTAAATTTACTGGAATGTTATCTACACAATAATAACCTAAGTCTTCAAGTGCTCTTAGCGCAATAGATTTGCCTGAGCCCGAACGACCACTAATAATCAAAAGATTCACGTCAATAAGCCCTTATTTTGTCGGAGGTTTTGAGTTATGTACATCGTATCAAACTACAATCATGCTTGGCTCATTAAGCTATGTCTAGGCAAATAAGTCACTCCTAGCCTAATTCATATTGGCTAGCTTATTTTTAGGCTAAGGCTGCGATAATTTGATCTTTACTAGCTGCCTCTCTAATTGCTTTAACAATCTCTTTGTCACTCAGTTTTCGTGCAATAGATGAAAGTGTTTGCAAATGTTCTTGAGTTTGCTCGCTGGGCACCAGCAGAGCAAAAAATATATCAACAGGTTTATCATCAATTGCATCAAATTGAACCGGTTCTTCACTGGTCACGATAATAGCAACGATATCTTCGATACCTTCTATTCTGCCATGTGGAATTGCAATGCCGTTTCCAATGCCTGTACTGCCCATTTTTTCTCGGCTTAACATTGCTGTCAGCACATGGGTTAAATCAAGTTGAGGATTGCCTTTCACTGCGATCTCACTAATGACTTCGAAAATTCGTTTTTTGCTTTGGCAATTGACCGCACATTCAGTGCGGTCTAATGAAATGATGTCAGATATGATCATAATAGCGTAACGACTAATGTCGTTGTAGTTTTTCCTTGTGTTTAATAACTTGTCTGTCTAGCTTATCGATTAAGCCATCTATAGCCGCATACATATCGTTATGTTCAGCATTTGCATGCACGACTTCGCCTTTTAAGTGAAGAGTAGCTTCGGCGCGTTGATTTATTTTTTCGACATTTAAAACCACATGCACGTTACTTATGTGGTCAAAATGCCTTTCTAGTTTTTCGAATTTAGTGTCGACGTATGCTCTGAGTGAATCGGTAATATCAACGTGATGACCTGTTAGATTTATTTGCATAATGTTACGTCCTCTTATGTTGTCTACAATAGACTTTTTCTTTGGTTCGACGGGGGAATCGAGAGTGACTCTCGATATTTCGCAATTGTTCGTCGAGCAACTTGTATGCCTTGATCGGCCAACACTTGCGCAATTTTACTATCGCTGAGCGGCTTGCTAACTACTTCTGCGGCCACGAGCTTTTTAATCAAGGCACGTATAGCTGTAGAAGAGCACTCTCCACCAGACTCAGTCGAAACATGACTTGAGAAGAAGTATTTCAATTCAAAAATACCTCTTGGGGTATGCATATATTTTTGTGTTGTTACGCGCGAAATAGTTGATTCATGCATATCTACCATTTCCGCAACGTCGTTAAGTACCATGGGCTTCATCATTTCTGGCCCGTGTTCAAAAAATCCCATTTGCTGCTGTACAATACAGTGTGACACTTTCAGCAGTGTTTCATTGCGACTTTCTACACTTTTAATAAACCACTTAGCTTCTTGTAAATGAGACTTTATATACTGGGAATCGTTCGTATTTTTTGTACTTTTACTTAATGCTTCATACTCTTTGTTAACGATCAAAGGTGGCAATGAATCACTATTTAGCTCGACTGTCCAGCGACCGTTCTTCTTAGCGACAGTAACATCAGGAATAACATATTCAGCATCCTTCACTGAAATTGCACTGCCAGGCCGCGGGTTTAGGGTTTGCAACAAGCGCATTGCTTCGCGCAGTTGGTACTCTTTTAAACGCGTTTTTCGCATAAGAGTTCTATAGTCCTTACTGCTTAGTAAGTCACTGTGCTCAGTTAACAATAATCTGGCTTCGGCTAGCCATGGAGTATTAGGATCGAATTGTGCGAGTTGAACCATCAGGCATTCTTGTGGGCTTCTGGAGCCAGCGCCAATAGGGTCAAACATCTGAATGCGTTTTAGAACACATTCCACTTCATCTAATTCTATCTCTTCGTTTTGCAAACTCTCAAGTATTTCTTCACTGCTTATGGTGAGGTAACCTGATTCGTCAATTGAATCGATAATTGCAATGGCTATTGACCGGTCGATATCAGAAAATGGGGTTAGCTCCATTTGCCATATTAAATGATCTTGTATGTTTTCGGTGGTCTCACCTTGAAATACATAATCGTCGTCGGCCGGGCCACTTGAAATATTAGCAGGTGCAGACGATGAGCTTAAATATTCTTCCCATGAGCTGTCTAAAGGTAAATCATCAGGTATTTGGCTATTCTCTAAAGCTTCATGGCTATCGACGTTGTCCGAATTCTCAGAACTTAAGGTATTACTTTCATTGCTTTCGGGATTGTCCGAATCGTCATTTGCGTTAGCATTATGCTCAGTTTCATCGATTTCTAACAGCGGGTTTGAGTCCAAGGCTTCTTGAATTTCTAGCTGTAAGTCAAGAGTTGAGAGCTGTAGTAGTTTGATCGCCTGCTGAAGTTGAGGCGTCATTGTTAGTTGTTGACTAAATTTTAATTGCAACGAAGGTTTCATTGATGTCCTTCAGTTGTTTCTAGCGGCAAATAAAGCCTGTTACTAAACATTATACGCAATACCTATAATACAAATTGGTCGCCGAGATATACATCTCTCACTTTTTGGTTACTTAACACTTCGTCAGCTGTTCCTGACGCAATTAATTCCCCATGACTTACAATATATGCTTGCTCGCACACGTCAAGTGTTTCTCGCACATTATGGTCTGTGATTAAAACACCAATATTTCGTTCTTTAAGCTGCCGAATGATTTTCTTTATATCATTAACAGAAATTGGGTCAACACCGGCGAAAGGTTCGTCGAGTAAGATAAATTTAGGATTAGCAGCTAAAGCACGCGCTATTTCAACCCGTCGGCGCTCACCACCTGACAAACTCATGCCTAAATTATTTCTTATATGGTTAACATTAAATTCATCCATTAAGTCATCGGCTTGCTGTTCGCGTTGATCTTTCGTTAGCTCTTTGCGTGTTTGCAATATAGCCATAAGGTTTTCATATACAGTAAGTTTACGAAAAATGGAGGCTTCCTGAGGTAAATAACCAATACCATGACGAGCACGCTCGTGCATAGGTTGAATGGACATGTCTAGCTGATCAATAAATATTTCGCCTTTATCGAGCGGTACTAAACCAACAATCATGTAAAAAGTAGTAGTTTTACCCGCGCCATTAGGACCAAGTAAACCAACAATTTGTCCAGTTGAGACCTCTAAACTGACGTCTCTGACAACTTGCCGAGATTTGTAAGACTTAGCGAGATGCTTGGCAACCAATGTGCTCACTTTTCACTTTCCTTTTGTTTATCTATAGCTTCTTTGGTTTTCTGCAATGCCTCACCATCAAAAATGGTTACGACTTGTTCCTTGCTGTCGTCCCTCTTCTGAGCTTCCCATCTTTCTTTCTCAATATCATAAGAAATAGAGTCTGATTTAATGCTAAATGCATTTTGCGATAGCTCTGCATTCCCTTTTAAAGAGATAGTGTGGCTGGCTTTTTCGTATCTAATACTGTTGGCTTTAGCAACAACCATAGTACCGTCGGCTAATTGTTGAGTATAGCTAGCCGGGTTTCCAGTTGCTTCAAATACCTCTTTATCTTTGCCAAGTGCTGCGGACATTTTTACTTTGTCAGCGTTAATCACAAGGCTGCCCTGTGAAATGATGACATTGCCTTCGTAAATGGCTACCTTTTCTTTGCCATCACCAAATTGATTGTCAGATGAAAGCCTCGTTGGTTTATCAAAGTCTTCTTTCTTTACTATTTCTTGGGCATGCAAGCTGTTTGTACTAGCAAATAAAATAAAACTAGCGAACAGATAAGTATTCAGTTTCAACATGGTTTTTTAACTCGTATTTTTGGGTTTCTAAATTAGCTTCGAAACCGATGCCATTAATAATAAAATTTGCGCCTGAAATAACTAAAGGCTGATCCGATGAAATTGTTTTGGTGTCTAGCTCTATCTCAATAAAATTGGTCGAAATGTTCTGAATATATTCATTAGGCTGCAGATTGATAATTTGCACTCCATTACTTAATTCGATTTTATTATTGTCGTAAAAAGTACCCTCGTCAGCATTAAGTTGCCAGCGGTCGTCGCTTTGTTGCAGGTAAAGCGTGTATTCGGGCTGAACAAAATTAACATAGCCTAGAATATCGAAGTGCTCCATTTTCTGGGCACTGACTTGATGGATCAAATTACCCTCTTTATCAAAAAGCTTACTGCGTAGATTTATTGCTTCGTAGTTAGGCAGCAATGCGGCATCTTTGTCACTCACAATAACCTGCTTCTCGTCTTCTAACCAAGTTGGTACATAGAGTGCAAAAACTGCACCAAAGATCAGAACAATACTTACTACAAGTCTATTCATACGCTGGCCCCGTGAATATCATTGAGCTTGCCTTTTGCTTGTAAAATAATGTCGCAAATTTCTCGAACCGCACCGCGGCCACCATTCAATGACGTGCAAAAGATTGCCTGCTGTTTTACGAAAGGGTGGGCGTCGGCGACTGCTATGCTGATGGCACTAGCTGAAAACATGCCAATATCAGGCATGTCATCGCCAACGCTCGCAATATGTTCAGCTTGATATCCAAATTCAGCTTTTAATTCGTTGATAGCGGTCAGCTTGTCTTCTCTGTTTTGCAGAATATGTTCAACGTTCAAGGCCGTCATACGTTGCTCAACAATATGTGATTTACGACCTGTAATTACAGCGACTTTAACGCCGATATTGGCTAGCGCCTTTATTCCGTAGCCATCTTTGGTGTTAAAGGCTTTTAATTCTTCACCTTGATTACCAAGTAAAATGGTACCATCAGAAAAGACACCATCAACATCACACACTAATAATTTAACGTTCTTAAATTGCTCAAATAAAGCCGAGTCTATGCTGCCATAGAGCGTTTGTATTGTTGACATTAAATCACTCCTGCCTTTAGCAATGTATGCATTTTGAGGGCACCAACAGGTTGTTGCTTTTCATTAACGATAAAAATTGCATTGATTTTGTGCTTCTGCATTAAGTTTAGCGCATCTACTGCAAGTTTACCTTGTGGCATGGTAATGCTGTTTTTTGTCATTACATCATCAACAGTCGATTTGTGAATATCAATATATTTGTCTAGTGCACGGCGTAAGTCACCATCTGTGAATACACCAAGTAGATTATTCATCTTGTCGACAACGCCCGTCATACCCAATCCTTTATCAGAAATTTCGAGCAGTGCTTTGGTGACTGAAGCTGAGCTATGCACTAGGGGCAATTCGTCTTCAGTTGCCATAATGTCGTCTACGGTTAACAATAATCGACGGCCAAGTGAACCCCCAGGGTGAGAGAGTGCAAAGTCGTCAGCAGTGAATCCTTTTGCCTCCAATAAAGCGACAGCTAATGCATCACCCAATACCAATGTCGCTGTGGTGCTTGATGTAGGGGCGAGTCCTAGAGAACAGGCTTCTTTCTCTACTTTGATATCAAGCGTTACGTCAGAAAATTTTGCTAGTGTGCTGGCTGAATTGTTTGTGATAGCAATAACGGGCACACCAAGTCGTTTTACAACCGGCAATAGAGCCGTTAACTCTTGGGTTTCGCCTGAGTTCGAAATACCGATAAGTACATCGCCTTTTGCTAACATGCCTAAATCGCCATGGTTGGCCTCGCCAGGATGCATGAAGAATGCGGGGGTACCTGTACTTGCCAATGTTGCCGCTATTTTATGTCCAATATGCCCAGACTTACCCATGCCGCAAACAACGACTTTACCTTTGCAATTAAGCATGAGTTCACACGCTTTGTTGAAGCTGTCATCCAAACTCACTTGCAGTTTGCTCAACGCTTCTATTTCGGTTTGAAATACAGTTTGTGCCGTGTTTAAAAAACTCATGCTATAACTATTAACCCTTTATGCAATTGTACTTTTTGAGTTTAAAATCTACCATCTCACAACTATGATGAATTTAATATCGATGTTGTCATATCTTTACAAGCTAATTAGCCTATAACATCGTTTCTGAACTTTGCCTGAATACTCAGACTATCTAGTTTTGCGACTAAGAAAAAAGCCAATATTGATAGCCGAAAAATGCCAATACAAGAGCACCACCTTCATAGCGATTTATCTTACTGTTCCCTCGTAGATTGAAACAAAAAATGAATAGCAATACGGTGAGCCCCAACATTACGTAGGAATCTCGTACTGATGCATTCGAATCAACTATACCTGGTATAATAAGTCCTGGCATAGCTAGAACAGCTAATATATTGAAGATATTAGAACCGATGATATTACCTAGAACTAAGTCATCTTCGCCCTTGCGAACACCTGCGATACTAGCTGCTAATTCTGGCAAGCTAGTGCCCAGTGCAACGATAGTCAAACCAATCACCAAATCACTAACGCCAAAATAACTTGCAATAAATACTGCGCTGTCAACCAAAAAGTGAGCGCTTAGAGGAAGCATAATCAAACCAACAATTACCCAAAATATCGCGCTGCCTGTAGCTACATTGCTTGGGATTTCATCTTCAGTTTCAGCGATTAAAGGGTCATTCTTTTCAACTTTAAATGACAGCCATGCCATTACTGCAAGCACTAAAACGAATAATGTTATTAATGTAACGCCTTCAATTTCACTTAGCACATTGTCCGATAAGAAAACGACAGCGATAAGTGTCACGAATAATAAGAGCGGCAGCTCGCGTTTTAACGTTGTGGAGGATACTAGCAATGGTTTAAACAGGACTGTTATACCTAGTACTAAAGCAATGTTGGTTATGTTTGAACCAAGTGCATTACCAACTGCTAAGTCGGGGGTTCCGTCAAAAGAAGCACTGGCGGATACCATTATTTCTGGTGCGCTTGAGCCCATCGCAACAATGGTTAAACCAATCATCATCGGAGACACGCCAAAATTTTTGGCCAATGCAGAAGCGCCATAAACAAATTTATCAGCACTCCAACTGAGTACGGCTAAACCTATTAAAAATATAATGATTTGTGTAATCACGTAGTTTTTTATCTCTTCTTTATCGTTTCGTTATTGTCGCAAAAAGCACACTCGTTTGACACTAAAAAAGCGTGAAATATTAATCAAAATCATTTTTTTAGTGATTTCGACTAATAGTCAATTCTTATTTGATATTTTTTGTTACAGATTTATGCCTTTTTAGTCGTTGAAAAAGGGCAATCAATAACAACATATCAATGTTAATACAGTATAATACGCAATAAAGAACGGTGTTTTTCTTTAATTCACTGAAAAATGAATAAAAAGTAATAAAAAAGAAAAGAAATACGCAAAAAGTGGGTCTTGTTCAGCTTACAGTCATTAAATATTGGTAATGTAGTGAACTTAAGGCATTGAATGTGCGTCTTTACTGTCTATGTAATAACGTTGGCATTCAGGAAAGTAAGCTGCTCAATAGCACGAAAGAAGCTAAACTTTTTTATTAATTGTGTGTGGAAGTGAGCTTTACAATGGAAACTTCTCAAAAAGGAATGAAACAAATCTAATGTCAGACATTTTAGTTGATATCAACAAAATGCACTTTGAGCGGGGTGAGCGTGTTATCTACGATGACATTTCGCTGCAAGTGAGAAAGGGCGGTATTACGGCAGTCATGGGGCCGAGTGGTATTGGTAAAACAACCTTATTGAAACTTATTGGTGGGCAGCTCACTCCTGAAAGTGGAGAAGTCTTGTTCCAAGATGAAAATATTCATCAAATGAGCCGAAAACGTTTGTATGACGTGCGCAGAAAAATGAGCATGTTATTCCAAAGTGGTGCCTTGTTTACAAATATCTCGGTATTTGACAATGTTGCTTTTCCGCTGCGAGAGCACACTGGATTATCTGAAGAAGTCATAAAAACAATTGTGTTATTGAAGCTTGAAGCTGTTGGCTTGCGAGGGGCTGCGCAGTTAATGCCAAGCGAACTGTCAGGGGGAATGGCTCGGAGAGCTGCCTTAGCCAGAGCAATAGCACTTGACCCTGAACTAATTATGTATGACGAGCCTTTTGCGGGCCAAGATCCTATATCGATGGGTGTGTTGGTAAAGTTAATTAAAGAACTCAATTCTGCTTTAGGCCTTACAAGTATCGTTGTTACACACGACGTTACTGAAGTACTTACTATCGCTGACTATGCTTATATAATGGCTGACAAACGAATTATTGGAGCTGGAACGCCGGATGAGATTAGAAGTTCTTCTTCGGAATTGGTGCAGCAGTTTTTGCGCGGCAATGCCGACGGTCCTGTTCCTTTCCACTTTCCAGCGCCTTCTCTTGAAACGTCATTTATGGGGGCTAACAAGTGAATTGGTTAATTAATCTAGGGGCATCTACGCTAGGAAAGTTAAGTGGCTTAGGCAATGCGTCGCTTATGCTTTGGGGCGGTCTGGTTGCTTTTCCTCGCTTAAAAAACATACCACTTATTATTCAACAAATTTATGTGGTGGGTGTACAAAGTTTATTGATCATACTAGTGTCGGGTTTGTTTATCGGCATGGTTATGGCCTTGCAGGGCTACACTATTTTAGTGAGTTATGGGGCAGAGGGCAGTTTAGGCCCGATGGTTGCGCTGACGCTACTAAGAGAACTAGGCCCGGTTGTTACTGGGCTACTTTTTGCTGGTCGAGCTGGTTCAGCATTGACCGCCGAAATTGGCTTGATGAAAGCCACTGAGCAATTGAGTAGCTTAGAAATGATGGCTGTTGACCCTTTGAGACGCATCATAGCGCCGAGATTTTGGGCGGGTGTTATATCAATGCCAATGCTTGCACTAATCTTTAGTGCTGTTGGTATCTTAGGTGGACACCTCGTTGGTGTTGACTGGTTGGGCGTTGATTCAGGTAGTTATTGGTCAATCATGCAGGCAACAGTTGACTGGGATAAAGACGTTGTAAACGGCGTTATCAAAAGTTTCGTATTTGCATTGGTGGTTGTTTGGGTTGCGCTTTATAAGGGATATAGCGCGATTCCAACGTCAGAAGGTATTAGTAAGGCGACAACAGAAACAGTAGTGTTTTCTTCGTTGGCGATTTTGGGTTTAGATTTCGTGCTTACAGCATTGATGTTTGGAATTAATTAGGAAATAAGATGACAAGCAAGAAAACAGAATTAATGGTAGGTATCTTTGTTGCATTAGCACTTGCAGCAACCTTGATGTTGGCTCTTCAGGTAGCAAACAAAGGAATGAGTGGCAGCGGTGAAGTTTATCAAGTGAGCGCTAAGTTCGACAATATTGGTGGATTGAAAGCAAGATCTTCAATAAAGGTCGGTGGCGTTGTTGTTGGCCGAGTGACTCGCATTTATTTGGACAATCAAGAATTGATACCAGTGGTTGATATGGAAATATCTGCGGATTATGCACGAACTTTCCCTGAGACGAGCTCCGTATCAATTTTAACAGCAGGCTTGCTTGGTGAACAGTATGTAGGGCTTACACCAGGTTTTGTTTTCCCTGGTGAGGATCCAATATACTTGGGCGACAAAGAGGGCGAAACTCAATTTATCGTAGACACTAAATCTGCGATTGTATTAGAAGACCTTATTGGTCAGTTTTTGTTCGGCAAAGATTCAGATTAATCATCATGAGAATATATAAAAAGGAAAATACTGTGAATAAGCGTCTTGTTTGGTTCAGGAAATGGGTAGTAACAGCATTAACTGCAATGATTTTTGCAATGTCAGCTTCAACGTCAATGGCTGCTGAGCAAGACGACCCATATGCAATGATTAATACAGTCGCGTCGCAGACGTTTGACCGAATGAAGCGTGAAAAGCTGCAGATAGACGGGGATCCTGAACTGCTGAGAACTGTAATGGAAGAAGAGTTGCTTCCCTACATCGATTATCGTTTTGCAGCATTCAAGGTACTTGGAAAGTATGCGAGCAAGGTGCCCAGAGAGAAGTTGCTTGAGTTCGTTTCTGTGTTTAGAGAGTATCTCATTACGAGTTATGCAGTTGCTTTAGGTTATTACGATGACCAGCTTGTTGAATTTGCTCCTGGCTTAGATTTTGATGGTCGTTCTGACGTTACTGTCCGCGCAATCATTAAAGACGATGATCGTCCCGACATCAAAGTTGCGTTTAAGGTTAGGAAAGACCGTAAATCAAATCAATGGCAGGCTTATGACTTAGTAGCAGAAGGTATTAGCCTGCTGTCTAGCAAACGTACTGAATTCGAGTCTATTCTGCGTCAGGATGGTATCGACAAAGTTATCGAAATTATGAGAAATGATATCGAACAGCCAATTAAGCTTAATGATAGAATTAAATAACTAAGGCTGAACGATAAATGCAAGCTGAACTCAAACAGCAGACTGATGGTTTAGTACTCAATGTTAGTGGAGATCTAGATCAGTTAACGCTAACAAAAGACTATTGGTTGACAACAAGCAGTAAAGACAAGAAGGTACTCATCCAAAGCGCTAAATTGACGGTCTGCTTGAGGAGTGTTCAAAGAGCTGATAGTGCTGGCCTTGCTTGGTTAATTAATCTCAAACGAGACTTAAAACAATATAACGTTAGTGTTAGTATTCAACATCCGCCAGCTAAGTTAATTGAGTTGGCAAAATTAAGCAATGCAGCTAGCTTTCTGGAATAGAGAAAAGAATGACAAATGAAGAAATAGCGAGTTTATTGAAAACTAAATTAGACTTGAATGATGTTAAAGTTAAAAGTGAAGGCTCACATTTCCAAATTATTGCCATTGATGATTGTTTTGAAGAAATGTCTCGAGTAAAAAAACAGCAATTAATTTATGGCCCATTGTCTGATAAAATTGCTGATGGCACTATGCATGCAATAACAATTAAAACTTTTTCTGTTGACCAATGGCAACGAGAGAAACTGTTTAACTCATAAACGACCCAAAAATTATAAGAGAGTACCCGTGGACAAGTTGGTTATATTAAAAAGCCCGCCTTTAGCAGGTTCAGTTACAATTTCGGGGGCTAAAAATGCTGCCCTACCATTACTTATTTCAAGTTTATTGGCTGATTCAACTTGTTCATTTAAAAATGTACCCGCATTACGAGACATCAGTACTACGTTTTTACTACTTAAAGATTTTGGTGCAATCGTCAATCAAGTTGAAAAAAATCATGTTGAAATTGATGCGAGCAACTTAAATAGCGTAACCGCGTCTTACGAGTTAGTAAGTACGATGCGGGCTTCAATTTTGGTATTGGGTCCACTACTGGCGAAACATGGGAAAGCCCATGTGTCCTTGCCGGGCGGTTGTGCAATTGGTGCGAGACCAGTCAATTTGCATTTATCAGGCCTTGAAAAAATGGGCGCTAAAATTGAAGTTGATGAAGGCTATATAACAGCCGAAGTTGATGGCCGCTTAAAAGGCGCTCGCATTTTTATGGATGTAGTTAGTGTTGGTGCAACCGAAAATTTAATGATGGCAGCGTCACTAGCCGATGGTGAAACTATATTAGAAAATGCTGCTCGTGAGCCAGAAATAGTCGACTTAGCAAATTGCTTAAATAGCATGGGTGCTAAGGTCAGCGGAGCTGGCACCGACAATATTAAAATAATGGGCGTGAAAAGCCTGCAAGGCTGCAATTATAGCGTATTGCCAGATCGCATCGAGACAGGCACATTTTTAGTTGCCGCCGCAGCGTCTGGCGGCAGTGTGCGTTGCGAGAAAGCTGCTCCAGCTACATTGGAGGCTGTAATCAGCAAGTTGGAGCAAGCAGGGGCTACAATTACCCAAGGTGAAGATTGGATTGCCCTCGATATGAAAGGCAACAAACCCAAAGCAGTGAGTTTAAAAACAGTGCCCCATCCGGGCTTCCCTACTGACATGCAAGCACAATTTATGACGCTCAACGCGGTTGCTGAAGGCACTGGTGTTATTACTGAAACAATTTTTGAAAACCGTTTTATGCATGTTCCAGAGTTGCAGCGAATGGGGGCAGAAATCGAGTTAGAAGGAAATAGTGCACTGTCAAAAGGCAGCTCAAAACTAAATGGAGCGCAAGTCATGGCGACTGATCTTAGAGCCTCAGCCAGTCTAGTGATTGCTGGTTTACTTGCTGAGGGTGAAACTACGGTCAACCGTATTTATCATCTAGATAGAGGCTATGAAGCAATTGAAGATAAACTGAGTGCCTTGGGCGCGAATATTAAGCGCGTTAAAGAATAAAATAATTTAAATTTGATGCCAATAAAAGCCCCGCAAGTATATGGGGCTTTTTTGTATCCGATGATTAACAAAGAGCATTGATTAAGAAGCTTTAGCCCCAACTACGACAGTTAATGTTACTAACTGGTCTCCTCGGTCAACAACGAGCGTTAGCAAAGACCCTGGGGTTGTATCAGCGACCATTGCAAGCGCTTTAGCAGCGTCTTCACCGCCTACTTCAGTATTATTGATGGATAAAAGAATATCGTTAAGTCTCAAGCCAGCTATATCTGCTGGACCATCTCTCTCGATTCTAGTGATCAAAAAGCCTTTTCTTTCGAGTAAAGCGTTGCCATCAAAACCTAGCTCACCTCGAGTAACCGTGCCCGAAACAATAATTTCTTCCATAACTCGTTTCGCAAGTTCATAGGGAACGGCAAAATTAATGCCATCAACAGTGGTCAACACTCGACCTGTTGTATTCCTAGTTTTAAAGTTAGCATTGGTAATACCCACTAAATAACCATTGCTATCAACTAAAGCGCCACCTGAATTACCCGGATTAAGTACCGCATCAGTTTGAATAAAGTCAAAATAATTGGCTAGACCATTACGGCTAATTCGACTAACAATGCCTTGGGTGATGGTTTGACCTAAATCTAAGGGGTTGCCAATTGCCATGACAACATCACCTACGCGAATGCCTGTGTTAGGTACCTGAGGAATAATGTGTAAATCGTCTGCATTAACTTTCAATACGGCTAAATCGGTAATCACGTCAAAACCAACGATTTGCGCTTCCAAAGTTCGACTATCTTGTAAACGAACGTAAATGGTGTCGGCGTCTTTAATAACATGGTAACAAGTCAGCAAGTAACCGTCCCCATTCATAATCACACCAGAACCTAAGTTTGCGCGCTCTGTTGACCTATTCCTGAAGATACTGTTTGGATTTGGATTGTCGATGCTTATGCCATAAATGTTAACAACGGCAGGAGCACTGCGACTTAGCGCCTCATGATAGGTGAGTCTTTCAGGGATATCATTTTGTTGTTTCAACCAATCAACATTAAGCCCGCTTCCTTGACGAAATTCAGGAATAAATATTAAAAGGATAGCTGCGACTGTTAAGCCAAGAATGATTGGCTTTAAAATAGCGATGAAGAATCGTTGCAGTGCAGACATGTTAATTTTTTCATGGATAGTATTATGGTGCAAGAATACCAAATTAATTGAACTTGTTACAGGGAGTTATACAAAAACGCCATGCCGTTTATAGATTAACGGCATGGCGTTTATACTCAGTTATTGCGCAGCTAATGTCTAATCGCTACTTATATAACTGCTATTGTCTAATTACTACATAAATAGTTGAGCTGCCTCGTTTCACATTGAGAGCCATTACATTGCCTTCACTTTCTTCTACAAGTCGGCGCAAGTCCGCAACATTGTTCACACGCTGCCTATTTAATCCAATAATGACGTCGTCTGATTTTAAGCCAATTCTAGCCGCAGGAGAACGCGCTTGAACGTCGCTAACTGCAACACCATCGTTGCCTGCTTGGTCTTTACCATTGTTCATTTCACTGCCTTCAAAAGCAGGGTGTAATTCTTTTGCTTGTGCTAACGGCATACCCGCGTCGCCAAGCACCACGTCAACGTTTTGCTCTTCACCTTCACGAACAATTGAAAGTTCTACGTTTGCGCCTGCGCCCATCGAGGCGACTTTTGCACGCAACTCATCAAAGCTCGATAATTTTTTGTCGTTGAGAGCGAATATAATATCGCCCGATTTCAAGCCTGCTTTGTCAGCTGCAGAGTCAGGAACCACTTCCATGATGAAAGCACCTTTATTACTTTTTGAACGCATCGCTTCCGCAAGCCCTGCATCAACGTCTCGGCCTTGGATACCGAGTAGACCACGACGAACCTCGCCAAACTCAACAATTTGATCAACGATGCTTTTCATCATATTACTAGGAATGGCAAAACCAATTCCTACGTTACCGCCATTCGGGCCAAAGATGGCAGTATTTATACCAATTAACTCGCCATTTAAATTTACCAACGCGCCGCCAGAGTTACCACGATTGATGGCTGCGTCGGTTTGGATGAAGTCTTCTAGGCCGCCGATATTAAGCCCTGAACGCCCCAACGCACTAACAATACCTGAGGTTACAGTTTGACCTAGACCAAATGGGTTGCCGATCGCTACCGTAAAATCACCTACGCGCAGCTGGTCTGAGTTAGCCAAAGACACTTGCGCTAATTCACTTGCTTCAATTTGCAATAAGGCAACGTCACTCTGTTCATCAGCACCCAATTTTTTAGCAGTGAATTCTCGTCCGTCCGTTAGCTTAACTGTAATTTCATCAGCATTTTGTACGACATGATTATTGGTAACAACATAGCCTTTTTTAGCATCAATAATGACGCCCGAGCCCATTCCACGAAAAGGTCTCTCTTTAACTTGCTCATTTGGTGACCCAAAAAATTCACGAAACATTTCGGGTACTTGCGTTTGCTGCCGTGCTGCTTGAGTGCCCTGAACTGATATGCTTACGACCGCAGGTGATGTAAGTTCGATCATGGGTGC
Organism: uncultured Glaciecola sp.; assembly: GCA_905479945.1. Lineage (GTDB taxonomy): Bacteria > Pseudomonadota > Gammaproteobacteria > Enterobacterales > Alteromonadaceae > Glaciecola. Next base: position 57,836 of record CAJQOP010000045.1, read on the forward strand.
TAGTGAGGGAACTTCGCCTTTCTTAGATGAAAAGAAAGGTAAGGCTGCAGATGCGTTTGTAGCGGATACTAATATAATTGACCCTGCTGTAATGCAAACAGCCAACTTACGAAAAAGGACTTTCATTAATCTCGATACTCCAAATGTCACTATTAAATTGAATACCTACTGAAGACTAGTGAGAAACAGCATAAGTTCACTCTTCTTTAGATTTATTCACTTCTACAGGTTCTGAACTCAAACCCACAAATACACCTGAACCGCTATTGGCAAAGTCGCGCGGTTGTGCATCCGGCTGCGCCAACGCAAGATCATTTTTGCTTGTCTTAACGTTGTTACGTAAAAATACGCTAGCGTGTTCACCAAAAAATGTATCTTTTGTTTCATCGGCACTTGAATTCGCTTTTCGAAGTGAATCTTCATAGTTATTTAACTGGCCCGCTAACTCAGCTGTTTTATTCTGAATGTCAGTTAGCGCCTGCCTAGACACATTGAGATGTTGGCTAGCTTGAACCGCCAACAATGCCTTCAATTCATCTTCTGTATGTGTTGCTTTTTGTGCCGTTTTCGACTGCATGCTTTTAACCGAAATAAAACCGATAAGCCCGCCGATAATTAACCCGATAATAATGCCAATAACTAATGTACCAATTTCCATAATGTCTCCAAACTGAGGATTGCTTCGTTCAAATGATCAGCTATTCATCGAATCCATGCAAGCGCTTATTCGTAATAAATTGTGATAAGCGAATCTCTATGATATTCAAGCTGGCCCGACGCCTGTATACTTGCACTGGGATAATACCCGCTATGATATACATAGTTTTGTATCGAGACCCTTCCCTCATGGTTTATGAGTGGAGGCAATACGTTTTATTTTCAACCCATTTGAATTAATTTTTTGGAATTTTCATGACCCCTTGGGAAAAATATCAAGATGATTTGTCGTTAATTGATTTTCAATACGATGCGGCACAAGAAAATGCGGTCAAAGAATTACAAAGACTCTACGATGAATTGACACACCCAGAGAGAAAGCCGTCGTGGCGAGTCAAGCTTAAGCAGACATTTGGCAAAGGCATGGCGAAACCTAGCATTCAAGGTGTTTATTTTTGGGGAGGTGTTGGCAGGGGCAAGACTTATTTAGTCGATACATTTTTTGACTGCTTGCCATTTGAGAATAAAATGCGAGTGCACTTTCACCGTTTTATGCAGCGTATACATGAAGAGTTGACGTTGTTTAAAGGAAGAGAGGACCCGCTTAAAATCATAGCCAAAAAGCTCTCTGAAGAAGCTAAAGTTATATGTTTTGACGAATTTTTTGTATCAGACATTACCGACGCTATGATATTGGGTACCTTAATGGAGGAACTGTTTGGTCACGGTATCGTACTTGTCGCAACTTCGAACATTATACCTGATAGGCTCTATCACAATGGATTGCAGCGAGCTAGGTTCCTGCCAGCAATAGAGTTAATTAACCAAAATACGCGTGTTGTTAATGTTGATAGTGGCGTTGACTACCGACTTCGAACTTTAGAACAAGCGGAAATTTACCATCATCCCTTAGATGACGACGCGACTAAAAATTTGCAGACCTACTTTACTCAGTTAGCGCCAGAAGAAGGGAATTTTGATACGAGCATTAATGTGGCTGGCAGAGATATCCCTGCCATGCGTGATACTGACGGTGTCGTCATGTTTTCCTTCCGTGCTATTTGTGACGGACCACGAAGTCAGTCTGACTATATAGAAATTAGTCGCTGTTATCATTCTGTTTTGGTTGCTAATGTCGAACAAATGGACGCGAGTATGGACGATATTGCTCGGCGCTTCATCGCGATGATTGACGAATTTTACGAACGTAAAGTAAAGTTGATTATGTCGGCAGAGGTAGCGTTAGAGGACTTATATACCGACGGACGATTAAGCTTTGAATTCAAACGCTGTTTGAGCCGACTGCAAGAAATGCAGTCGCGCGAATATTTGGGGTTGGAACACATAGCTTAAATGCGTAACAAGCGATACTACGCTGACAGCAGAAGTGAAAAACAGTACACTGTTGGTTCATAATTGAATAATCCGTTGTCAATTGGCAGCGTGAAAAGATTAAATCCATAAAAGAGAACTAAAAAATGGGTAGAAAGTTTGAAGTAAGAAAGATCTCAATGGCAAAAACAGCTGGGGCGAAAACAAAAGTGTACTCGCGCTACGGCAAAGAAATTTACGTTGTGGCTAAGAGTGGCGGTATGGATCCAGATGCAAATTTGCAACTGCGCCGATTAATCGAGAGAGCAAAGAAAGACCAAGTGCCGAGTCACGTTATAGATAAGGCCATCGAGAAAGCCGCTGGTGGCGCGGGTGAAGACTTCGTCCCCATGCGTTATGAAGGTTTTGCTCCTGGTGGTTGTATGGTCATTGTTGATTGCTTGTCCGATAACGCTAACAGAACCATTACTGATGTGCGTAATTGCTTTACTAAGACCAATTGTAAAATTGGCGCGCAAGGTTCTTCCGCCTTTATGTTTGACCATTTAGCTATCTTTGCGTTTAAAGGCGATGATGATGAAGTCGTTCTTGAACCACTTATGGAGGCCGATGTTGATGTGTCTGATGTTGAAGTGGACGATGGTATCGTGACGGTTTTTGTTCCTCATACTGAATTCTTCAAGTGTAAAACAGCATTGCACGATGCATTCCCGGATTTGGAAATAGATGTAGAAGAGATCACGTGGGTGCCTCAAGACACCAAAGACATAAGCGAAGAAGATATGCCTATGTATGAAAAATTCATGGATATGTTGAATGACTGTGATGACGTGCAAAACGTATATCACAACGCCAACGTTTAGTGTAGAATCCTGCGCTGAGTTGGCCAGGCAATCGCCGCTCTATTCATATTTATATGTTTTAGAGGGGAGGAAAGTCCGGGCTCCACAGGGCAGGGTGCCAGATAACTTCTGGGCGGCGCAAGCCGACGACAAGTGCAGCAGAGAGGAGACCGCCAGTTTCGGCTGGTAAGGGTGAAAGGGTGCGGTAAGAGCGCACCGCATTGCTGGCAACAGTGGATGGCAAGGTAAACTCCACCCGGAGCAAGACCAAATAGGTTCCCGTATGGCGCGGCCCGCGTTGGGAACGGGTAGGTTGCTTGAGCCAATGAGCGATTATTGGCCTAGACGAATGATTGTCCTAGACAGAACCCGGCTTACCGGCCAACTCAACTTTTTTAGTAAGATCATACCAGTGAGACAAGAAAAATAGGTGAGAAAGAGAGGCGAGAAAGATAGGCGAGAAAAATCCACGCGAGAGCCTTCAGCCAACTACTTAAATAATCTCAGAAAGCGGATTTATGTTAGCTTCTTTATAAGAGCTGCTTTATATGAGCTACTTTCAACATGAATTCACCCGGTTTTTTGTCGGCTAACATAAAGCCTAGTTGCGACACATCTGCAAAGTCGAGCTTAGGCGCATTACCAACCAATCTACCTCTAAATAAAGGTGTAAATTCGTCAAGGTCAAACTGAAATGTTTGTATTTCGCCATCCTTGGTTTTAAAGTTTGCTACATAAGCGACGCCGTCAACATATCTGTTTGTGCGAAGTCTGAATTGATAGGCGCGACCGTCACCAAGCACTTTTATTTCTAGCTGCCCTTTGCCTTTCCAATTTAGCGGCCCCTCTATTCTTCTAGTTGAAGCGAAGCCACCGTTGTTTTGCATTGACAGAATACCGCCAAACATCAGCATATTGTCTTCAACAGCTAAGCCTGCTCGAGACCGTCCGCCCATTACGGTGTCGTTAACGATAATCCAGTTACCTGCTTCTTGGTCGTTTGTAAAATCGATTTGTGTGTTCATATTAGGCTTGTCTGCACTTAATGAGTTGAAAGAAATGGCGTAAAATATCGTAAACAAACTTACCAATAAACTTATTTTTAGAACGGTGCGCATAGTCACTTAACCTTGATGATTTGAGATTAATATGAGGAAAAAGGAAATTTTGATCACACTTGTTATTAAACGGCTTATCGAGCTTGTTAATTTAGCAAAGTAGGAAGGTCAATTAATTTCTACTTCATACACTTTCTCAAATAAGGAATTGTTTTGCGGCGTCCATGTCTCTTCTTTAAGAAAAACATTTGTCACATTCAATTTACTCAGGCTTTCTAAGCTGTAATAGAAGCCATAGTATTGGTACTGAGAGTAAACAGATTCATATTCGCCAAGTTGACCAAGATAAGGAATGTTTCTATTAAGTGCAGGGTCAATTGTTTGGTATAACAATTCTTCCAATGAAATAATAAAATTAAGCCGTTCTTCTACCGTGATTTTCTGGCAATCGCCGTTAAAGTTTATGATTTCACTAGGACCACAACGGTTGTTAGAATTTGTAGCACGGGCCATGCGCTGCCTTGAGGCTTTTTCTATTGTGACCACTCCTTCGTAATCAGCGCGGCCAAAAGTTGCGCCTGGTTCGGCGTCGGTGTTTTCGGCTTGTTCCATTAAAGAAAGAAAGTTGGCTTGTTTAGGACCGCCATGAAAAACCACTAGTGCGTTCTTATTGAGTACTTTAGTTTCACCGGCTAAAAAAATGTAATTGGCACAGCTTGAAATGCACAGGTCAACAACTTCGACGGTCATGCGTTTTTGATGGATAAAGTTGCCCATCTCAATGCCAGCATAAAGACTGCCGCCATTGCTGTTTACCAATAGACGATCGCCAGGTTGATAAAGGCGCTTGAATTTTTCTACACGATCCATATCTATCGGTCCGAAGTATCGTATTTCACCATTGTTGGTTCTACTTACACCACTAGTGTCAGGCCCTAGCATTGTTGAAAAAAACCAAGTGAGGCCGGCAAGCATGGCGGCAAAAAATACGACTGTTTTGAAGGCTGAACTCAAGTTAGGGTGTTCCTTTGATACTTCAAGTTACGAGCGTCAAATTAGCTGACACTCCGGGTGTTAAATGCGTGTGTGAAGTAAACTAGATTATGCCCAGTTCAATTGCTTTGAGAACTGCTCTAGTGCGATCCCTAACGCCCAATTTAGATAATATGCTCGATACTTGGTTTTTAATCGTGCCTTCAGATTTAAATAAACTTTCAGCCATTTCTCTATTGCTACAGCCTGCTGCCATTAAACGCAGTATTTCAGTTTCGCGTGTTGATAATGGTTCAGGCATTTCACTGGCTTCGAAGTCGCCTTTGATACCTTGCAGACCCTGGATCAATCTTTCAGTAATAGCCGGTTGAATAAGCGTTTTACCTGCATGTACGGTTTCAATTGCCTCTACTAAGGTTTCCAGCGATACGTCTTTCAGTAAGTAACCTTTTGCACCGGCTTGAATTGCCTTTATCACTGACTCATGATCGTCAAATGTAGTAAGCATGATAACCGGTATTTTACTACCCAACTCATTAAGCCTAATGAGTGTTTGAATACCATCGAGATTCGGCATCCTGATGTCCATTAATACCACATCAACTTGGGCTAGCTTATCTTCTAAGGACTTTTTAGCCTGCAGACACTCAATCGCTTTAAGGCCGTCACTGGCTTGTGCAACCACTTCAACGCTATCAGCTAAGCCTAGTAAGCTATTGATTCCATGACGAACCAGTGTTTGGTCATCTACTAAAAGCACATTAATCATGTGTGTTCACCGGTATCCTAATATCTGTAGCGAAACCAGTCTCATTTATCGAAAAGTTTACGTTTCCTTTGATTTGTTTAAGTCTTTCTTGCATACCTCTTAATCCATTCCCAAGTACAATTTTCTGAATAGAATCACTCGATGCCGTCTTACTTTTGCTCAATGAGCTTGAGTCAAAAGACTGCAGTTTCAGATTTAGTTCATCTTCGTTTTGTGAAAAAGTAATGTCGATCGCCTTGCCATTGCTGTGCTTTAAGGTGTTGGTGATACTTTCTTGAACGCATTTTGTCAGAATGTCCGCAATATTAACATCATCAATGGCAATTTCATCAGGATAGTGCAGCGTGACATTCAAAAGTGGCAGTCGGTCGGTCATCGCTTTAATTGTTTTCTCTAGGTTAAGGCTGGATTTAATACGAATATCAGACACTGCCTCGCGAACATCACTCAACAATAGTTTGGATAAACTATGGCATTGCTCTATCGAATCTTTGATCGCATCTTTGTGTAGCTGCGCTTCCGCTTTACTATCCACATCCAGCTTTTCAAGCTGCCGTCCCGCTACCTGCAGGTTAATAGTTAAGGCAGTTAAGTGGTGACCCAATAAATCATGAATGTTTCGCGCTATGCGAACTCGTTCAGCTTGCTCTGCAGCTTGACCGAGTAGCTGTTGAGTAGAAATAAGTTCTAAATTTATCATCTCTACTTTTTCACGGCTTTGCTTTTCTTTGATAGCGGTGGTGACCATTACAAGTGCAAATAAATTGAATGTCCAAAACAACATCGCGGATACGCCGGCGCCACTGTGACCCCAATATAGTTCATAAACCAAATAGAATGCGGATGACCATACAGGGGATAATAAGAAGGCAAGTTTTGGCTTAATAAAATAGGGAAGCGATGCACTCCAAATAACCATGAATATGGCGGTATAAGTGAAAGGTACAACAAAATAAATAGCTATTACGTTACAAAAACTCAGGGCGAGCAATCCTAGACGAACAACTTTCTCATGTTTATAGTTTTTCTCTCTTGAAAGAAACGTCCAAAGTACTAAGTATAAAATAAACAAGACACTAGCTAAAACAGTGCGTTGGTCTGAGATCCTATCTGAACCCAGCATAAAGTATAAGGCACTGCCACTGACGAAAAGCCAAGTAAATAACGCTGAAGCGCTTTCTATGCTTATTTTAAGTTTGCTAATAAATGAGCCTGTATTTAGGCCTTGATTTTCTATCATGCTATTTTCCATCATATTAAGGTCAATTTTTTGATCGCTGCATTGTGAATATTTCACAGCTGTACAAAGTTAATACTGAGAATATTTAAGGTCCATATTACTATTGTTAAACACTTTATTTTAGGTCAACAGCATAACAGTCAGGCATGACTGAAAGCGATAGGTCAAAAGTCATATTTTATCTGATGACTTCTGGCACTCTTCTTCCACATATAAAACTCGTAATGTACGTCTATCGATAACGCAATTCACGAAAACCAATTAACACTGGTTCGGACTATCTGGAGTTTTACCATGATCATGATTCACTCAGCCCTATTTATCTTACATATTTTGTTTGGAACCACAGCACTAATTCTCTTTTGGGTGCCATTGTTCACTGAAAAAGGCAGACTTAACCATGTGAAATTTGGTCGTTATTACAAGAATACTATGTATACAGTTGCTGCCTCAGGTGCCTTGATGGCACTAATGGTCATTGCAATGCCTTTGGTGATTAAGGCTGATATGTTGTCTGAAAATGCTGACATGGATAAAGCTGCACATAATCTGAGAGTTTTTTGGAGCTTTCTTTTTTACCTCAGCATATTAAGCTTTACCGGAACTAGGCACGCAATTGCCGTGCTAAATGTCAAAGGCAATCGTCAGCAACTCAGAACCGTTGGTTATTTATTCCCAATCGTTTTATTAACAGCGGGTGGTCCTTTTATATTTTACCTCGGCTACGCATTTAACCAAACACTGCACATGATTTTTGGTATTTTAGGCTTGGTGGTTGGCGCAAGTATGTTGAGATATTGTTTGCAAAAGGAAATTAAAAATCGTCAGTGGATAATTGAACATATTGGCGCAATGATGGGATCGGGTATTGGCGCCTATACTGCGTTTCTGGCCTTTGGTGGAAGAACAGTTCTAGACGACTTAGGCCAATGGCAGCTGCTATTTTGGGTAGCGCCTGGTGTAATTGGTAGTGTTATCTCGGCAGTGTTTTGTAAAAAGTACAAACTTATCTTTCAAACTGAAAAACCAGCTATCAGCTGAAATTAGCACTAAATATTGATGGCCTTTATGCAACTAGGCCTCGTGCTAAAACGCGATTTGCCAACAGAGCTAGTAATTCAACTTCTTTTTCGCTGCGCTCACCATCTACTTTAGTAATTGCCATAGCGACTTCAAGCGAACGCGCTGCGTCGATATTCAATTCGTCAGATAAAGAGCGTATATAATCCGGCGCAGTTCCGCCATCAATTGCTTCGCGTGCTTGATGAATCGCGTCAGTTACAAACGCGTCTTTAGATATACCGCTATGCCAAGCCATGTCTTGTAACAGTTCATCAAGGTAGTCTTGCTCTGTAAGTGTAACTTTGCCATCAATTTGATAAAGCAGCACGGTTATTTGTATCAAAGCTTGATTGTGCAGTTGATGTTGTCTTGTATCCAATCGACTTAGTTCAGACATAATTCTTATCCTTTGGATTTAGGGCTACAGTTGATGACTTATAAAGACATCAGTTGTTGGAGTAAAGTTCCTGAAATACACAAATTTATTGCTAATAACTCCCTAACTAATTAGAAAATATCTTTATTTTTTATAAAATAAATTGGGCTAAATGGAATAACCTGGCGCTAAGGTAGGATTTTCTATTCGTTGCAAAATCTCAATATTCTCCAATGCAAGTTGACAACCTTGACCGCGGATACGGTGTCCTTCCGAGCAGTCGACTTGCCACTGGCGCAATATGTAAGCAGCCAACGCGGCGCGGGTAGTCATAATTTTCTTACCTTCTTGCATAGCAAAATCCATTTCAATTGCCAAGGGGTTGGTGATGCTTGGATGAGGAATGATAACAAGACTAACTAGTTGATTGAATTGAATATCGGCACTAGCTAATTGACTTGGCTCTGCTTCGTCATCTGTGCTGGTAATATGCGTAAAACGGGTACAAACAAAATCTCTGAACCCATTATTTTTGCAATCGTATCCACGCACATGCCAACGATGGCCATTATTTATTAAGGCATGAGGAATAAATTTTCTAATAGATTCGCCAGAAGAGACTGATACATAACCGACTTCACACACTTTTTGATTGTGAATACTGCGCATGAGAGCTGCAATGATACTGCTGTCTGGATGTATCAACTGCACAGCGTCAAAGCATTGGTCCGATGGTTGAGTAGCATGTGAAATACCATTACCGAAACCTCTGCTTAGTGACTGCAATATGATATCTGGTTGGTATTTGAATAAAGGAACAAACGCGGGCGTGCGGTAATATTGCTTGGTTGAATGATCAAGTATTAAGTTGCTGTTAGCAAGTTCACGATAGGCTGCGAAGTCACGAGTGCAAGCGGCTAAGCCGGTTTGAAAACGACTAACTAAGTCATTGCGGGTAATGTGCCCAAAAAACTGCAAGCAAAAGTCAATGAAAGCTAAGCGTTCTCTCTGTGCATGCGGCATTTCATTTATGGTTTCAGTGGTGTTCACTCTTTTAAATCTCCCTCAGCAATTGTAGTTTTGAATAGCCATTGGCAAGCAGCAGCATTGCACAGACAGAGTAGTGTATAAATGACCAGTGTGCAATCAAAATGATTGCTTCGGCAGCTAGCTAAGCACTAGATGAATAATATTTACCAAAGTGCTATCGATACCTATATAAAACCTATTTAATATAAGAGTTTTAGGGCTTTTGAACGGAATAAATCGTGTGTTTTTATTGTTAACGCCCACGAATGTGAATAGCAAAATTGTGAGTGGTAGACTATTGCCAATGAACTAGAACTGCTTAGAATGTGTAACTAGAATGATAAATCTTACTCAAGGTTCGCTTAGCCAATATGGTCCCACTTGTCTTCCATCCAATTTATAGTCAATTAGCATTGCCAGCGCGGCACCGATTTCCGATCCAAAAGTATCAGAGTCTAAAGGATAAACTAATTAAATCGGGAGTTGTTGAAGATAGTTTTTGGCGTCCTTTACCGATAGAATATGCAAAAATAAACGCTGCTCATTCAGCTTTTTATGTGGATAGTTTCTTAAATGGAACAATAAATGACAAAGCAATAAGACGAATAGGCATGCCTTGGTCAGAGCAATTTGTGCAGCGGACTTTGCATGCTGTTGGCGGAACTGTGTTGGCAAGCCAGTTAGCAATGGAGCATGGCGTAGCCTTGAATTTAACTGGGGGATATCATCATGCTTTTTTTGACGCGGGCTCAGGCTTTTGTGTATTTAATGACATAATTTTAAGTGCAAAAGAGATGCTGAAGAAACCCGGAATTGATAGAGTTTTGGCGTTTGATTGTGATGTACATCAAGGCGACGGCACGGCTCTTTTAGCAAGCGAAGATAGTTCGATTTATACAGTCTCATTGCACTGTGAGAAAAATTTCCCAGCAAGAAAACAACATTCAGACCTAGACTTCCCATTATCACGAGGGATGGCTGATGATGAATATTTACATGTGGTTGAGTGTGCTATAAATTTGGCTTTCTCTACCGCCTTACCTGATGCTGTTATATATGATGGCGGGGTCGATATTCATGAGGCTGATGACTTAGGCTACTTACAAATATCGACTAAGGGTGTTTATGAAAGAGATAAACTGGTATTTGATGCATGCAAGCGTTACGGAGTGCCAGTAGTTGCAGTAATAGGCGGCGGGTATCAACGAGATATTGATGACCTAGTCGATGTTCACTTCCAATTATTTAGGGCGGCGGGAGCAGTCAAATAACTGTAGCTTTTATTATTATCAGACTTCTATTGTATTGAAAAATAAAAGCTTATTGCTTTGTATAATTACCTACGATGTTTAATAACTACCTGCTGCAATTGTTCGATAACAGCTGTCGATTGCTGGAAAGCAAACACAATCTCCCGCATCAAGCGCAAGCCTTCAATTGGTCTATAAACAACTTCTGGTTTATTTAGAATTTCAGAATGTGCAGGCACTAAAGCACAACCTAAGCCTGCTTGTACGAGGCCTAATGCATAATCAATGGTTTGTATTTTGGCCCTAATATCTACACTAAATCCAGCCAATGTTAAGGTGTCATTCAAATTACTCCATGCCACACATGGCGTGCGTTGAATGAAAGGGAGTTCATCCAAGTCGGCTAGGGTAATACTTTCTTTTAGTGACAACACATGGTTATACGGCAGCGCTAGTAAATAATCTTCCTTCCAAATGGATATAAATTGCTCATTCTCTTCGATTTCTTCTTTCATGATGATGCGCGCATCGCACGTTTGCGAATGGGAAACTAAGGTTAATTCCATTAATTCTTGTGAGGCGGTGAAGTCTTTTAGTAAGGCACTCATGCGTTCAACACCCAAGCCCTTTGTTACGCCTAATAAAAAAGCCTGCTTTAAGCTATTTTCAGTAAATAGGGTGGCAATAGCATCGGCTTGACCCAAAAGTTGCTGAGCCAAAGGGAAAAGACGCTCACCAGTAATGGTTGGCGTTACGCCGCGAGCGTGCCTATTGAAGAGAGTTGTTTGTAAATTTCCCTCAAGCTGGGCAATGGCAAACGACATTGATGGTTGAGCAACGAAACAAGCTTTCGCTGCCGCACTGAAACTGCGCTGCTGGTAAACAGAAACAAAATATTTGAGACTACGTAAATCCATTTGCACTCTTAGCTGCTTATGTATAGATATAAACTATAATAGGTAAAGAAAATATATATTTTAACTTTGGCTTAGTTTTAATTATTATCCCCAGATAAGCAATAGCTCATTAACTTCAGTTCGAAATAAGAACTCAAGTCTATTAAATATTAAGGTGCCTTTTAATGTCTACAGAAGCAAAAAATAAAGCCGTTTTTAATTGGGAAGATCCATTATCTCTTGACTCTTTATTATCAGAAGAAGAGCGAATGATTAGAGACAGTGCGCGTCAATATTGCCAAGAAAAGCTAATGCCACGAGTGCTTATGGCTAACCGCAATGAGGTTTTTGATCCAAAAATCATGACCGAACTAGGTGCTCTTGGGCTATTAGGCGCTACCATCCCTGAAAAATATGGCTGTGCTGGCGTAAATTATGTTACGTATGGTTTGGTCGCAAGAGAAGTTGAACGAGTGGACAGTGGCTACCGCAGTGCAATGAGCGTGCAGTCTTCTTTAGTAATGCATCCTATCCATGCTTACGGAAGCGAAGAGCAGCGCATGAAGTACTTACCTAAGTTAGCAACCGGTGAATACATTGGATGTTTTGGCTTAACCGAACCTGATTCAGGATCTGACCCAGCGAGCATGATAACTAGAGCAGTGCCCGTTGATGGCGGTTATAAGATAACCGGCGCAAAAATGTGGATCACCAATTCTCCAATCGCTGATATATTTATTGTTTGGGCTAAACTTGAGGGTGTCATTCGCGGTTTCATCTTAGAAAAAGGCATGGAAGGGCTCAGTGCTCCTAAAATTGAAGGCAAATTCTCGCTGCGCGCATCTATTACCGGCGAGATAGTAATGGACAATGTATTTGTTCCTAGCGAGAACATGTTGCCAAACGTTAAAGGGCTCTCTGGGCCATTTGGCTGCTTAAATAAAGCGCGTTATGGTATTTCATGGGGCGCTTTAGGAGCTGCAGAATTCTGTTGGCATGCGGCTCGTCAATATACTCTCGATAGAGAACAATTTGGTAAGCCTTTAGCCTCCACTCAGCTTATTCAGAAAAAATTAGCTGATATGCAGACCGAGATAACAACCGGATTATTTTCTTGTTTACAGGTAGGTCGTTTAATGGATGCTGGCACCTTGGCACCAGAGGCAATCTCTTTAGTTAAAAGAAATTCGTGTGGAAAGGCATTGGATATTGCTCGCACAGCACGTGATATGCACGGCGGAAATGGCATAAGTGACGAATATCACGTCATTCGCCATGTGATGAACTTAGAGGCGGTTAACACCTACGAAGGCACGCACGACGTACACGCATTAATATTAGGCAGAGCGCAAACCGGCATCCAGGCTTTTTTCTAAAGCTAGTTTGTTCATAAATATTGGCCTGTGAGTAAGGCCAAATTGAAATTAGGTTTAGTTAATAAGTAAGCCTACTGCCTCACCTATTTGTGGAGTTAGCATGTCTAATCGTAATCAGTTGGTAAGAGATAATTTTATCAACTTTGTTCGCAGTGGAAACCTGCCGACATCGAATATATTTTTGTCACCGAATGACGTTGGCCTAACTGACAGCGAACTTGTTGATCTTTTTGAATCTCA
>CAJQOP010000046.1 GCA_905479945.1 uncultured Glaciecola sp.
AGTGTACTCAAAACACCAGCATCAGGATATAAACCGACTTCCTTGCCAAGCGCCAGGTCATCACAATGCCAATAGCCGATAAGGGTTGGCATATCGTGGGTTGTCAGCGTTGCCATAGATTGTTCTGGATAATGATTTGGAGCGAAAAACCCACCGTCTTCAGCCTGTTCAAAAAAGAAAACTCGGTAAGAGTACATGCCATTTTCCGATAGTTTAGAACGAATTTCCTCAGGCACTGTGCCCAAGTCTTCGCCAACCACTAAACTCCTATTACGTTGGCTCTCCAAGGCCAAAATGCCGAGTAAATCATCAACAGGATAGCAAACATACCCACCCTGAGTAGCATGATCGCCTTTGTATACCCACCACAATCGCAAGAGGGCCATAACATGGTCAATACGCAACGCACCCGATGCATGCATATTTGATGAAAACAAATCGATAATTGGCTGATAAGCTTGTTCATACAACTTAATTGGATCCATTGGCGGCAGACCCCAGTTTTGACCAAGCGGCCCCAATACATCTGGTGGCGCCCCTACACTAGCATCGGTACAGTATAGGTCTTTATTTCCCCAGATCTCTGCACTTCCCTCACTTACGCCGACAGCCAAGTCTCTATATAGTCCAATAGACATTCCCGAAGCACTCGCCGCTTTGCTTACAAGCTCAAACTGAGTGGCCGCTTGCCATTGCAAAAACAGATAAAAATTAACTCTCTGTTTGTGTCGCTTCGCAAATTTACCTACTGCTGGCATTTGATAATCGCGATATTCTTCAGGAAAAATTGGCCACCCCCAACATTCCTTGCCCTGTTCCTTTAAGTTTTCTTGTAAAGCTTCAAAAATAGCAAGTGTTTGTAAACTTTCACCGCCTTTCGCAATAAACAGCTTAAACGCTTTGTTTTGCTTCGTGTTTTTGCTTAAATACTTTGCACTATATTGCTCAAATATTTTATTGAGAGCAGCTAACTTGAGTTTTGCAACACCTTCATAGTCTACGTATTGGGTACTTCTGAGCGTATTCAACTGCTGCGCAACGCATGCTTCTTTGTACCAAACTTGCACTACTGCATTTTCAAATTCTGGAACTTGTTCGACATCGATGTACAAATAATTAAGCCAACGGCGCGAACTAGGGCCATAAGGACTGCACACGTCTGGGTTTGCTGGATATAATTCATGAATTGGATTTAGGCCAATGAAATCAGCACCTTGTGCGGCCGATTTCTCAACCAACAAACTGAGATCGGTAAAATCACCGATGCCCCAGTTTCGGCGGCTTCTTATGCAATAAAGTTGGACACTTAAACCCCAACTCTTATTGCCCTTCGCTATTTCTTCAGGAATAAAACAGCGTTGCGGCACTTTGATGATTGAAGATGCAGACAGCGAGGTACCGTCTTTCAGCAGCGTCAATTTATGATATCCCAGAGGTAAGTCGACATTTAGTGAGATAGCATATTCATGCAACTCTTCATCTTCAATCTCAACAACATTAATTAAGGTGTGATCTACAGGCTCGATTTCATGCTGATGTGTTGTCCCGTCCTCTAATACTAACTGCAGTATTAGACTTTGTGCGGCCATCTCAATCGATACGCGCAGCGGGAAGGCGAAACTCTCGTCATGTTTAATAACCTGAACTGGATTAAGATTAGTTAACCATTGTTTAGCGAAATTATCTTCAAGCTGCTGTTCCAAACTTTCTGTTTCGTCAACTCGATAACCCATGGCTTTGAGAAGCTTTAATTTCGTTTCATCCTTCACTTCCGCAGAATTTCCCCAAGCGTCCACGAATGAAGACTCAATGCCTCTTGACGCGACTAAACCTTCAATTATTTGGTTCATGTAATTTTCCTAATCACCTTAGATCTCAACTGAATTGATGCCCCGAAGGTAGTTGCTAGCGTTTTTGCAGCACACCTTTAGATACAATGTTAATACAACAATATGAATTATGTTAATCATTTAAGGTATTGAACGCCTATTCTACCCAAAAAAAACTGTAATTAAACAACAATTGTTGATATAATTTTGCAATAAATGCGTATTTGATCAATAATTTTTGTAATTTTATTTCAAAGTACCTAATAATATTTTAAAAGAGGATTTTCATGGCTATTAATGTCGGTATAAACGGTTTCGGAAGAATTGGACGACTAGTACTTCGCGCTGCAGCAACCCGCGATGATATTAACGTTGTTGCAATAAATGACTTATTAGACATAGATTACATTGCCTACATGTTCAAATACGATTCAACCCATGGCAAGTTTAATGGAACAGTTGAAGTAAAAGACGGCAAACTAGTTGTGAATGGCAATACGATACGTGTTACTTCTGAGAGAAACCCTGAAGACTTAGCATGGGATGCCGTAAAGACTGATGTTGTAATTGAGTCTACTGGCCTTTTCTTAACCAAAGAAACTGCTGAAAAACACATCACCGCTGGCGCAAAGAAAGTAGTTCTATCAGCTCCTTCGAAAGACGATACTCCAATGTTTGTAATGGGTGTTAATCACGAAGAGTATGCGGGGCAAACTATTGTTTCAAATGCATCTTGCACAACAAACTGCTTGGCACCACTTGCCAAAGTATTAAATGACGAATTTGGTATCAAGAGTGGTTTGATGACGACAGTTCACGCGACAACAGCAACTCAGAAAACCGTTGACGCTCCGTCATCAAAAGATTGGCGCGGTGGCCGCGGTGCATCACAAAATATCATACCATCGTCAACTGGCGCTGCTAAGGCGGTAGGTAAAGTGATACCAGAACTAAATGGTAAACTTACAGGAATGGCATTTAGAGTACCAACAGCTAACGTATCAGTTGTTGACCTGACAGTTAATCTGGAAAAACCAGCAAGTTATGAAAAAATCTGTGAAGTAATGAAAGCTGCTTCTGAAGGACCGCTTAAAGGAATATTGGGCTATACTGAAGACGCGGTAGTATCACAAGATTTTATTGGTGACACAATTTCAAGTACATTTGATGCCGATGCTGGCATTTCGCTAACCGACACTTTTGTTAAAGTTGTTGCTTGGTATGATAATGAAGTAGGTTATTCAAACCGAGTTCTTGACCTTGTAGCGCATATATCAAAGTAACTTTGTTTTGTGCACTTTACATTAATTCTAAATTTTGGATTATCAGCTAATAATAAAGAAGAAAAAACACTAAAAAGACGGCTTGTATGCCGTCTTTTTTTTGCCTTTTTTATGAAAAGACGACTACCATAGAGCAATTATAACTCAGATGAATTTCTCAATACTGTTTTTCTGGCCATATTTAAAACAGCTTGCTATAAATGAAAGAGTCAATTTTTGGAATGTGTTTGGAATGCGCTTGCAATAGAATTAGAGTGCGCTTAATAGGAATAATAGATGTTCAAGTTCAATGACACGGCATACGCTACGATTAGTTCTCATAAGCGAGATAAAATACAAACCCTAAGAATTAATAATAAGCACTGTGATGCTGAACTTGCAATGTTCGGCGCTCATTTATTGAGTTTCTCACCAAAATCGGATGGTATAGAAAGAATTTGGTTAAGCGAATTAGCCTGCTTTGATAAAAGTAAAGCTATCCGTGGAGGAGTTCCAATCTGTTGGCCTTGGTTTGCTGATCTTTATCCGAAATCGGCACAAAGTAATATAACCAAGTTCCCCGCTCACGGATTTGTTCGCGATCAAGACTGGCATATCGTAGATATTCAAGAAAACGAGGATGCCACTACACTGATATTGAGTCCTAATAAGCTTGGTTTGTTTCAATTTCCATCACTTTTTTCAGTCTTGCTTCAAGTTACTTTTGCACAGCAATGTACAATTAATCTAATTTCTAAAAATGATAGCAAACATACGGTTGATTTTACCGCAGCGCTGCATACTTATTTTACGGTATCGAATATTAAACAGACTGAGATTAAGGGAATAGAAGGCAGTTTCATTGATAAAACACAATCTGGTAAAAACCTCCAGCTATCACTTCCCTATTTTGTCATGGCAGAAACTGATCGTATACACTCACAAGACAACACAAACAATTTCAAGCACATTACTATAGTCGCAGCAACAACCACTACGATTGTGCAGTCAGGCCACGATTCAGTAGTTATTTGGAATCCTTGGAAAGAAAAGAGTCGGAGTATGTCAGACATGCAAAATGAGGGATATCAAAGTATGTTATGCGTTGAAGCATCAGTTACTGAAGGTATAAGTTTAGCGCCTGAAGCTGAACACCAATTAATCCAAATAATTGGCTAACGGTGTCTAGAGATGACTTGCAGGAGCGCGATTAAGTAGCGCTCCTGCGATGTTGCTAGATATCGACAGCTTGTTTTGCCAATTCTGTAATAATAGACCATTGTTTTTTCTCAATCGCTTCTGCTGGTGCTAGCCATGAGCCGCCGCAACACTTCACGTTGGGTAATGCTAAATACTCTTTATAATTGCCTGGACTAATACCGCCCGTTGGACAAAACGAGATATCAGGGAATGGTCCGCCAATCGATTTAAGTGCTTTAACACCGCCTGCAGCTTCTGCTGGGAAAAACTTCAAATGATCATAGCCAGCATCTTTGGCTTTCATTAGATCTGAAATATTTGATACACCGGGGATAAGAGGTATAGAACCTTCTTTTCCTGCTTCCAACAAATCAGCAGTCAAACCAGGGCTAATAGCAAATTTAGCTCCAGCCTCAGTAACGGCTTTGAGCTGCTCACGATTTGTTACAGTTCCCGCACCTATAAATGCTTCAGGTAAGGCTTCGGCAATCGCACGAATAACGTCCATCGCAGCATCCGTGCGCAGGGTTACTTCTAATACATTGATACCACCTGCAAGCAGAGCTTTAGCTATAGGAACTGCGTCATCAACGTTTTCAATTACTAGAACAGGCACAACCGGTCCTTGATTAAAAATTTCTTCTGAGGAAAAGGTCCAGTTATTCATCATCAATGTTTCTCTTTGGTTTGTTGTAATAAGTAAGCTAATGCACCCAATAAGCCATGGTCAGGTTCATTAATTAAGTAAGTTGGAATGTTTTTGACATAGCCAGCAAAGTTGCCTTTATCTTCAAATTTATGGCGAAAATCACTTTTCACAAAAAAGTCACCTAGTCGAGATGCAATGCCGCCTCCAATAAATATGCCACCTGTAGTGCAAAGGTTCAGCGCAATATTTCCTGCAAAGCTACCCATTACCCGACAAAACTGAAGTACTGCTTGCACGCAAATTTCATTGCTATTGGCCAATGCATGTTTGGTAATGTCTGCAGGATCGTTAAATTCAGGTGTGACCCCTTTGCTTTCAGCAAGGGCAAAGTAAATATTTAGGATACCGCGACCAGACAATAGTTCTTCAGCTGCTACTCTTCCTAGTTTGTCGTTGATATAACGCCAAACAATAATGTCTTGCTCGTTAGTTGGTGCAAAATCGACATGTCCGCCCTCACCATCTAGGGTTTTCCAGCCGTTACTCGTCCACGTTAAATGCTCTACGCCAAGTCCTGTTCCGGGCCCAAAAACGGCAATATTGCCCTTTTCAATCGGGCTACCGGGACCAACTTGAATAAGTTGTTCTTGTGCTAATGTAGGCAATGAATAAGCAACTGCAGAAAAGTCGTTGATAACGAACAGATTATCTAAAGCTAATTCATTCTTAAGAGCTACTTTTGAAAAAGCCCAAGTATGGTTCGTCATCGTCACCAGATCATGATTGACTGGACAAGCGATAGCAATACAACCTTGTTGAAACCCGTCAACACCGGCATCTGCTGCAAATTGGTTAATTGCCTCAGTTATTGTTTCGAATTGATTGCAAAAGTACTTATTTATCTTTTGCAGACGACCGTTTTCTACCAAGGCCAGACGGATATTAGTACCGCCAACATCAGCTACAAACATATTATTCATAAGTATGCTTTTGCTCAAAAAATAGTGAACATGCGCCTTCTTCAGCGCCGGTGAGCGAAGCTCGCATTCCTGCAAACAACTCACGCCCCATTCCAAAATGGCTTTCTGTTAAGTCGGCTTTAGCAAAAGCTCTTGACGCCAATTCTCGCTCATCTACATGCAGAGTTAATTCACCAGTAACTGTATTCAATTCAATGAGATCACCGTTATGAACTTTACCAATTAGACCGCCTTTATAAGCTTCAGGTGTTAAGTGAATTGCTGCTGGTACTTTTCCTGATGCTCCAGACATTCGTCCGTCGGTTACAAGCGCAACGTTGTAGCCTTTATCCTGCAGCACGCCAAGTGGCGGCGTTAAGCGATGAAGTTCGGGCATACCTATTGCTGCGGGCCCTTGGAATCGAACGACAACAATGCAGTCCTTGTTTAAATCGCCATCTTTGAATGCTTTATCAAAAGCATATTGGTCTTCAAACACAACTGCGGGAGCTTTAATATGACAATTTGGTTCTCGAAGCGCCGATGTTTTCATAACTGCTCTGCCAATATTGCCATCTAATACTGAAAGGCCCGCATCTGGCTTGAAGGCTTCTTCAACCGTCGTTAATACTTGTTTATCTAGCGACTCTTCAGGGCAGTCTACCCACGTTAACTCACCATCACGCAAAATAGGTTCTTTGGTGTACTGCTCGAGACCTCTTCCACAGATAGTATTAACATCGTTATGCAACAAACCTGCATCAAGCAGTTCTCTGAACAGTAGGCCAGTGCCGCCAGCTGCGCTAAAGTGGTTAATATCTGCTGAACCATTCGGATAAATACGAGTTAATAAAGGTGTCACGCTAGAAATGTCCGAAAAATCATCCCAGTTAATGATCAGCCCTGCTGCGCGAGCAACCGCAACTAGATGCATGGTATGATTTGTTGAACCGCCTGTCGCTAATAAACCAACGAGGCCATTTACCATTGATTTAGCATCAACGATATGACCTATCGGCATATAGTTATCGCCTAAATCAGTCAACCGAGTAGCTTGCACAGACGCAGCTTTGGTGAGTGCATCACGCAGCGGCGTACCTGGGTTAACAAACGAAGCCCCAGGTAAATGCAATCCCATGATTTCAACAACTAACTGGTTACTGTTGGCTGTACCATAAAAAGTGCAGGTACCAGCTGAGTGATAAGATTGCGACTCTGCATCTAAGAGTTCCTCACGACCAACCTTACCTTCGGCATAGGCTTGACGAACGCGTGCTTTTTCTTTATTGGGTAAACCAGAAGGCATTGGACCTGCAGGCACAAATACAGTTGGTAAATGACCAAAACTCAATGCGCCTAACAATTGGCCGGGTACAATTTTGTCACAAATTCCAAGCATTATTGTCGCATCGAACATATTGTGCGAAAGTGCAATGGCGGCTCCCATCGCAATATTATCGCGACTCATCAAGCTCAGTTCCATCCCTGCAGTACCTTGCGTAACACCGTCACACATAGCCGGCACACCGCCAGCAAATTGAGCAACACTGCCAACTTCGTTTATCGCTTCTTTGATCTTCTGTGGATACGTTTCATAGGGTTGATGAGCAGATAACATATCGTTATATGACGAAACAATAGCAACATTCGCTTTTATCATATTACGTAAATCAGATTTATCTTCCTTTCCGCAAGCAGCAAAACCATGCGCTAAGTTACCGCATGACAATGCACCTCTTAAAGGGCCATTTTTACGAGCTTTCTCTATTTTATCTAAATATGCTTTACGTGTCGCAACACTTCGTTTGATAATACGTTGCGTAACTTCTTGGATGACTGGATTCATTGTTTTCTCCTAGGGTGCCCACATCAATTCAACGTTTGCTTTATCGCAAACTGCTTTGATCGGCTTTTCCAAATCTGTCGAATGCTCTAGCGCATGATTCAATACGTCTAACTTTTTCTGACCGGTTAGATGCAGAAAAACGTGCGCGCTGCTAACTAATGCGCGCAATGTAAATGACATACGTTGATGCGGCGCCGTTTTCGGCTGCGTGGCAATTAACATAGCTGGAGAGTTCAAATCCAAGCCAGCTTCAATTTGATCTGAGCAGGGAAATAAAGAGGCAGTATGACCATCTTCTCCCATTCCCAGGATTACCACATCAAAAGGTAAACCTATGTCACTAAAGGTTGCAGTTAATTCTTCAACCGCATCTTCTGCGTTTTCATGTTTCGTTTTTAGTGATACAAAACGTGCTTTAGCGGCCTTTTCTTGTAGTAAATTTTCGGTGACTAACTTTTCATTGCTGGCAGCATCGTTTGCTTCAACCCATCTCTCGTCAGCTAGTGTAATAGTTACATTTGCCCAATCGATTTGTCGAGCACTGAGTGCCTTAAATAGTGGCAATGGTGTACTGCCGCCGCTGACGACTAAAGTAGCACTACCTTTTTCACTAATTGCTTGCTTAAGAGTGTCCGCAATACGCTGACTAAACACGGTGACTAACTCATTTGCCGAACTGAACGTAGTTGAATTTAAACTCACTCCAATCTCCTATTTTCTTTTAATCTTGTTTTCATACCAAGAGCGATCGTCTCTTGCTATCAAAGCGATTGAGGAGACAGGTCCCCAAGTGCCGGCTTGGTAGCTTGCAGGAGGCTCATTACCGTTATCCCATGCAGCTTTTATTGAATCGACCCAAGTCCAAGCTTGTTCTATTTCGTTTCTGCCTACAAACAACGCTTGGTTGCCAATCATGACTTCTAGAAGCAGCTTTTCGTAAGCGTCAGGAATTCGTTCATCAGAAAATGCGTCTGAAAAACTCAAATTCAATTTGGATTTTTGCAAATCCATTGAACCAGTGCTAGTTAAACCTGGCACCTTGTTCATAACCGTGATCTCAACACCTTCATCAGGTTGCAGGCGTATTACAAGCTTGTTTTGAGGTAAGGTCGAGAAACTATCACCAAACAAATTATGTGGTTGACGTTTAAAGTAAATGACCACTTCACTGGTTTTGTTAGGTAAACGTTTGCCGGTTCTCAAATAGAACGGCACACCGGCCCAACGCCAGTTATCAATTTCAGCCTTGATGGCAACGAATGTTTCAGTCGTACTCTTTTCATTTGCGTCAGGCTCTTCAAGATAGCCCGGCACCTCTTCGCCACGCACAAAACCTGAAATGTACTGGCCTCTTACTGTTTTTTCAGCAATATTTGATGAGTTGATAGGACGAAGTGCTTTTAATACCTTCAACTTTTCATCACGAATACTGTCTGCGTCGAGCGTAGTCGGTGGCTCCATTGCAACAAGGGATAAAATTTGCAATAGGTGGTTTTGCACCATGTCGCGCATTTGACCTGCATGGTCAAAATATCCCCAACGGCCTTCAATACCGACGGACTCGGCAACACTTATCTGCACATGATCAATGCAATTATGATCCCAATTTGTTGCAAAAATACTGTTTGCAAAGCGCAATGCAATTAGGTTTAGTACAGTTTCTTTACCTAAGTAGTGATCAATGCGGTATGTCTGTTTTTCAGTAAAATATTCAGCTACTTGCTCATTTATTGCTTTAGACGAAGCTAAGTCATGCCCGATGGGTTTCTCTAGAACGACTCTGACGCTTGAGTCGATAACACCCGCTTCTTTCATACCTAAGCAAATATCACCATATATAGAAGGTGGTGTTGCGAAGTAGCAAACCATGGTTCGCTCAGGATCGACGTGTTCGCAGAGCTTTTTATAGTCTGCTGCGCTTTTCATATCGACTTGCACATAATCTAAGCGTTGTTCAAATCTCGCCCATGTTTCATCACAAAAAGGTTCGCCAAGAAACTTGGTGATATTATCTTTAACTTGGGAAATATACTGTGCTTGCGGAATGTCTTGGCGGGCTATCCCAATAATATTGGTGCCGTCATTTAACAAGTTCGATTTTTCAAGCTGATAAAGAGAAGGAAGTAGCTTTCTTCTTGCTAAGTCACCTAAGGTGCCAAACAAGACGAAATCAATGGGTTCATAACCAGTACCAGTTACCCCAGTATTTATGCTCATAGTAGCCTCTTTGCATCTAATCAATGCAATATTGTGATTATTGACAGGTAATTATTAAGCATAGTAAACAACAAATGTAGTAATATTACAACTATTACAAGCGCAAAGTTTAAAGTCTTTAGCAAAGGCACAAAAGAGTAACAACAAAGCAATCCAATTCAATCATTAACAAACTAAATTCCAAAGATAAATTTTTTAAACCTACATTCATATTAGCTATGCTAGCCATAATTAAAATTTAAAAATAATCTTTAAATGAACAAGTATAAAAAATTCATCTGCTACATATGTGAGCTAAATATCGATTATTTGTTAATAATTATTGTCAAAAAGTTACAACAAAAATGACAAACGTTGAAAATAATCGTATTATTATTACAATTCAATATTACAATTCAATTGTTGACTGATCGCTCTAATATAGATTGGTTACAAATAAAATATGCGTTAAACAATAGAGTAAGTCGCGAAGAAGACGCTCTTTAGCGGGATAAAAATGAATATTCTTGAAAAAATCACTCGACAGAAAGCAGATTTCAGTAAGTCAGAAAAGAAAGTTGCTGAAGTCATATTAGCAAATCCGCAGGTTGCAATTCATTCATCTATTGCAACTTTGGCAAAAATGTCAAACGTTAGTGAACCAACTGTTAATCGGTTTTGCCGCAGATTAGACACCAAGGGCTATCCCGATTTCAAACTTCACCTGGCTCAAAGCTTGGCCAATGGCACGCCATACGTTAATAGACATGTAGATGAGTTCGATGGCCCGACGGAATACACAAACAAAATATTTGAATCAACGATGGCCTCTTTGGAAGTCGCGAGGCAGTCAATTGATGTTGCCACTGTAAATCGCGTTGTAGATTTACTTACTCAGGCGAAAAAGATTTCGTTTTTTGGAATGGGAGCATCGTCATCAGTTGCTCACGATGCCTTAAATAAATTCTTTCGATTTAATGTGCCCGTTGTTTATTTTGAAGACTCCTTAATGCAGCGAATGAGCTGTATGAATAGCACAGAAGACGACGTTGTAGTGCTTATATCCCACACAGGAAGAACAAAAAGTTTAGTTGATATTGCTCAGATTGCTAGATCAAACGATGCGGTTGTTGTCGGCATTACGTCCGCCGATAGTCCCTTATCAAAAGAATGCAACTATGTCCTGTCGCTAGCTGTGCCTGAAGATACAGACTTATATATGCCAATGGCGTCTCGTATAGCGCAGTTAACCCTTATAGACGTATTGGCCACTGGCTTTACACTACGCAGAGGGACTAAGTTTAGAGAGAATTTGAAACGCGTCAAAGATACGCTTAGAGGAAGTCGGTACACAAAAACAGACAATTAGTTGTAATTTAA
>CAJQOP010000047.1 GCA_905479945.1 uncultured Glaciecola sp.
CTAAATCAGCTAGAAAGTTATAAAACTGCACAGGGTTTTATTAAGCATTACTGCAGTAGTCGGGAGATTACCGCCTTCGCGGCAACGACGGCGCTGTTTTTGCGCTTAAACGAACAGTATTATGCGCAGGCAGGAACCTCCAGCATTACACTCAGAGTCGAACAAAACCTACTTTTTTTTAAACTTACTAGTGTACGTGGGAGGTCACCGCCTTCGCGGTGATGACCTAGGTTGTTTTAGTGTAGTGCGAACAACGTAAACAGACCGCTGTTGCCGTCAAGCCGTCCGTCCGCTCTTTAACGCACTTGAGTAAGAAGGGTTCTCACTCAAGCAAATCCTAGCCTAAGACCTAGCAGAAAATTCCTTATTCATCCATTTATTGAGCATATATAGATGTTCAATAAAGGGTTGCTTGCTTCTGTCGGCGCTCAGCGCTCCGTCCAGTTTTAAACTTTTCTTATCTTGCTTGACGATGTTACCTGAATCATCAACAATCGAGTATTCAAACTGCATGCGAAACGGTCTTCCAAGATAACCGCCAGGAATATCAAGATTTTTGGCTCCACCGCTATATAGCATTGCTCCGTGATTTTGCCCACGCCCAACAGCTTGTTTAACCCGATGCATTCTGCTAGCTGTGTTGGGGATCGCCATATTGAAGATATTGATTTCAATATACTGTCCATCTGGCAGATAGCTGGCTAACTCGTCTTGATGCGTCATTAAGTAATTAACCACATCGCTGTCGTAAGTATTGGGGGTTTGGTCAGTTAACTTAATAATGACTTTGGCTTCAGGCATAGCCGCGGTACTTAGACTAACCACTAAAGCACAACCCATCAAAATCGCTTTTGCATTAATAAACTTCATTTCAATTCCTTTTAAAAAAAATAGTTATTAGCGTAAACAAACTCATGTCCTTAGAACAACAAGAAGGTTGTGAAAAAGTCTTTCATTAATCCCAAAAACGTAGCCTATAAACTAATTAGTGTCAATTTTATGAATTTCATTTTAAATGAGAGTGTAAGAAAAATAAAACATCATCCTGGACGAACATTGAATTGTCATTTCCCCATGTAGAAATTTGATATTGATTAAAACCCTATTGGGGATCAGAATCAGTAAAAACACGTGATTAAGCAGAGCACGTGTTAAGAAGAAAAATTAGGTTGGCAACAATAGTGGAAAATAGGCGCCTTAAAACCAGTTTTTTCGACTCGTCGCTACGACCATAATTGGCATAAACTTCTCACGCAATTTTGAACGGCGTATGACGGCGATTGCCTGTGAGTTCAATCGAATAGCGCAACACATTCATTAGACCTTAATCAATTTAGACACAACTCGCTTACTGTCACTAATCATTTCAGCCGTTGCCCGTCGTAGTTTTAACAACAACAAATACGCTAATGGCACTAAAAATAAGCTGGTAACAGTGCTAAACAACAAACCACCAATAATGGCTATTGCCATAGGTGAATACGGAGGGCCATCACCACCAATGTTAACGTTTCCAATAGCGAGCGGGAGCAAACCTAATACGGTTGTTAATACGGTCATTAAAATAGGCCTAACTCTGCTTAAGCAGCCTTCAACAATGGCGTCTGGTACGCTCATCCCGGTATTAGCTAGATTATTGATTCGATCCACCAGCACAATGCCGTTATTGACGACTATTCCCATTAAGATAAGCATTCCTATCATGCCCATTACGGTCATTGCGTTGCCCGTAATTAAAAATGCCCAGAACACACCAGTAAACGAAAAGACAAGTGAAGTTAATACAGCCGTTGGCAGTATCAGTGACTCGAACAGTGCCGCCATGACGATATATATCATCGCTATTGCCAACAACATGTTAGTAAGCATAATAGCCTCATCTTCATCTTGACGTTGGAAGCTGCCTTCCAGTGACCATGAATACCCTGAAGGTAATTCGATGTTTTGCATGATCAACTCGATACGCTCACGAGCTTCATCAACCGTAACATCACTTTCTAAATTACCACCAATACTCAATGAAGTCTGACGCGAACTGCGTTGAATTTGTGATAATCGAGGCTTTATGTTCATTGTAGCGACCATATCCAAAGTCACATTTTGATTCTCATTTCGCATGATAGTGAGGTTGCGTAATTTGTCGATAGAAGTTTGCAATGACTCGTCATACATCAAACGAATATCTAACTCACCTTCAGCTTCACCTCTGAACGTGCGCAAGTTTGAGCCACGTAGAGCGGTGCTGACTATGTTGGCAACATCGCTTGAACTCATGCCAAAACGAAAGGCTTTTTCTCTATCGACAGTAATTTGCAGTTCAAAATCTTGACCATCCACATCGGTTTTAACGTCGGTTAGACCTTCAACGCTGTCCAATACTGGTACTATTTGATTCGCTATTCTAAGCAGGTTTTCTGATGACTGACCGAATAGCGTTATACGCACGCCTCCACTAGACCCCTGGTTCCATTGGAATGAAGGTTTCGCTCTAACAAACAATGGAAAACCCTCTTTTATTTTTTTCTTCAGGTCTTTTACTTCTAGTGGCAAATCATCTTCTAAAGTAATACCCGATACGGCAAAGCCCGCAGTATAGTAGCTATACACCTGTTTATTGTAGAATTCTTTTTGATTAGCGTATAAATAGTTTTCCATTTTGCTCACCGCTTTTTCCACTTCTTCCAAACTGTAATTACCTTGGACGTCATAGTTAAGCCAAACACGACCTTGGTTTCCGTTATTGTCCTCATCGCTCTTCAATAAGTTCATCGGAATAGCGGTACTAACTAAAATAAGCACGGCTATTAACGCGGTTTTTCCTTGATTAGCAATAGTCCAACGCAACACATTTTCATAGCTGTCTCGTAATATCGAGGGTTTTTGTACTTTCGGTTTTGGCTTTATTTTCAGTTTTGTAGTGAGCAAAGGGATCAGTGTTTGTGCGAGAATCAGTGACGCAATCAGCGAAATACATATCGATACAGCAACATGCTCTAAAAACACCGTCAACTCTGCTTTTACACCCACAATATTGGGTAAAAAGACAATTACAGTAGTTGCTGTGCCCGCTATAACCGCCATGCTCACCAGAGAAACACCCTTTTTTGTCGCTTCTATAGGGTCATCCATTTTTTCTCTTTCTTGGAAAATACTCTCGGTCACAACCACCGCATTATCGACTAACATACCTACTGCCAACATTAAGCCCATTAAGGAAAGTATGTTTAGCGTATAGCCCATAAAGTACATGCAGGCGAGAGTAATGCAGATAGCAAAAGGCACTGATAGCACAACCACCAGAGTTGTGGCTATATTGCGTAAGAATAGGTAGAGCACAATAATTGATAGCAAGCCGCCCACCATGCCAGAATTCAACAAATCTTGCAGTGATTGTGTAACGCTTGTCGCCTCGTCTTGCATAACAAATAGATTAATACCGTTAAATGCAGAGCTATTCTTAGCCTTTTCTATTTCAGCCATTACAGCGTCAGAAACTTCTACTAGGTTAGCGCCAGACTCTCTGAATATATTCAGTCCAATAGCATGGGTTTTATCTAAGTGCCTTCCTTCAGTAGCTTTGGGCGTCTCATAAATTACATCTGCAATATCACTTAGGCGAACGTTGCGAGTAACGATCAAGTCCGCTATTTCTTCTTTGCTTTGGTACTCACCCGTCGGATTAACCGTAATTTTTTGGTCTAAATCAAAAAACTGACCAGCAGTCATTGAAAAATTAGCTTCTCTTAATGTTTGTGATAAAGCAGCAACATCAATGTGCAAGGCGGCGATGCGGTCTGAATTCAAACGAATCGAAATTTGTTTTTTCTGAACCCCGTATAGTTCGACTCTTGAAACACCTTTCACTCGTTCAATTGGCATTTTTAAAGTACGTTCTAGCAAGTCATAAGAACTTGAAATATCGCGGTCACTAGACAGTCTAAGTTGAAAAACCGGCATATCAGCTAGGTTGAATTTAAATACCATGACGCGTTCAACATCGTCAGGTAATAAATGACGTATCGCGTCAATTTTCTCGCGGGCTTCGATACTCTTTGCTTTAATATTTGCATCCCAGTCAAACTGAATACTGATTTGCGCACTGTTTTCATTTGAGAATGAGCGCAGACGCTTTATTCCAGACATGGTGGCTAAAGCTTCTTCAACAGGGCGCGTAATCATTTTTTCAATTTCAGCAGGTGTTGCATCTTGATAAGGCACTTGCACATATAGCTCTGGAAAATCAATACCAGGGAATTTTTCCAGGGGTAAATACTGGCTTGCACCTAAACCCATAATTAACAATGAGAAAAACACCATCGCAATTGTCACAGGGCGGCGAATAGCAAAAGAGGCTAAAGAAGCGCCAGCATGCGCGAGCCTATTCATAGATGGCTCATTCGTAGGCAGCTTATTCATAAATACCCTCCTCAGTTTGCTTCGCATCCATATTTGCACTATTCGCTTGTGTCGATGAATTCGGCTCAAACTTTTTCCTATCAAATAAGCTATACAAAACAGGTATCAGAAACAAAGTTAATAGCGACGCAAACAACAGTCCAAAAATAACCGTTACAGCCATTGGCGTGCGTATTTCAGATCCCTCCCCCAAGCCAATCGCCATGGGCAGGAGCCCGAGCACTGTTGTTAGAGTTGTCATTAATATAGGGCGCAGACGACTTTGTGCAGCTTCAATAATCGCCACTGATTTTTCTACGCCACTGAGACGCAGTTGATTGATACGATCAATGAGTACTATCGCGTTGTTTACCACTATGCCGGCCAACATAATCAAACCTATGAACACCACCACACTGACATTTGTGCCGGTCAACACCAATCCGTAAATTGAACCTGCACAGGCCATAGGAACTGTAAACAGTATTAAAAACGGATGCAGAAATGACTCAAACTGCGACGCCATCACGATATATACCATAAATACGGCCAATGCTAATGCCAAGTAGAGCGAATCGAAACTTGCTTTCATTTCTTCACTCTGCCCTGCTACATTGGCTTGCAAACTGATAGGCAGCTTAATATTGTTAATTGCTTGCTGGGCATCGATAACCGCTAAACCTAAATCACCGAATGCTAAGTTAGCTGAAATGAGCACAACACGCTGCTGGTCAACGCGAGAAATTTCACTCGGACCAATAGACATCTTAATGTCTGCAACCGCTTCTAGAGGAACCGCTGGAGATGCACCCGGATTAATTATTATCTGCGCTATATCTGCTATAGAATCACGCTGCTGTTCTTGGTTACGAACCAAAATATCCACTTTCCTGTCGTCAACACTGTATTTACTGGCGATTTCGCCACCCACTTTTGACGCAATGAGCTTAGACACGTTTGGCGCAGTTAAACCAAGTTGAGCTAATTTCGAATGATCGAAGTTAATTTTCAATTCGGGATTACCACTTTGCAAGGAACTTTTGATGTCAGCAAAGCGATTATTTTTGCCCAGCTCTAGCGCCAATATGTCACCATACTGCTTCAAACTGGCAAGGTCATAACCAATAATTTCAATTTCTAGCGGAGTGGAAAAACTAAATAACTCAGGTGTACCAAACTTACTTTGAACACCTGCTTTATTTCTTAAATAACCACGCATAGCCTTTATTGCCTGCTCCTCTTGATAAACCGTTGCCGATTCTTGCATTACAACATTGAGCTTACCCCAATGTTCACCGCCTTGTGCTGGCGACGCATTCATCAAACTTCCGGTTCCAGCTAAGGAATAAGTTCTTTCAACCCCAGTTTGTTGTTGTGTAAACTCAGCCAATTCAGAAAGTATTTGGTCTGTCCTCTCTAGGCGTGAGCCCGTTGGCAATGTTATTTCAACATCGAACTCGCCTTGTGACATAGGTGGTATTAGCTCAAGCCCTAACTTTGGAATAAGTAAAATAGAAAGAAGCGAAATAGAAATGATAGCGCTAAAAACAAGCAGTCTAGCGTTCATAGCCCAGTCTAATAGTTTAAAGTAGCTACCAGATAAGCCATCATATATTTTGTCAAAAATCCACAACGCAGGCTTAAACAACCAGCTAAGAGCGGTGCCAGTGACTTTAAATAAAGACAGAGCGAAACCTACTATTAGCGCAGGAATAAAATAAAACGCTCCTTTGAGGATCCACTTAAACGGCAAGCCCACGTACCAAAATACACGTTTAATTTTACCTGTTGGTTTGACGCTTTGAGACCTTTCACCTAAATCAAGCTCGACGACATCCGTTTCTACAATGACATTACTTTTATCACGTGCGGCTAACATTGGAATAAGCGTCAACGCGACCACAAGAGACACTAATAAAGCAAAGGTAACAGTCAGTGCTTGGTCACTAAACAACTGCCCAGCGATCCCTTCAACAAATACCAATGGAAAGAACACTGCCATAGTAGTTAATGTAGAGGCAACTATTGCCATCGACACTTCTGACGTTCCTTTCACCGCTGCATCTTGCGCATTCATCTTATTCTTTTTATGGCGGTCAATATTTTCCAGAACCACAATACTGTTATCAACCAATAAGCCAATTGCTAATGCAATACCGCCTAAACTCATGATATTTAAACTGATATCATAGCTATTCATTAGGTTGAAGGTAGCAATGATTGAAACCGGAATGGAAATTGAGATAATTAGTGTTGGCCAAATATTCTTTAGGAAAAAATACAGAATGAACATAGCAAGCACACCACCAATAATGGCAGCGGATTTCACTTCGTCTATTGCGCTTGAGATAAACTCAGATTGGTCGTACACTTTTTGTAATTCATAATTGTCAGGCAAGCTTTCACGAATTCGTTCTAGCTGCGCTGACACAGCCTGGGCAACGTTAACAGTATTTGCATCGCCTTCCTTGTAGATGGCGATCTCAACGCCTTCGAAGCCGTTAAAACGCGTAATAGAATCGCGCTCTTTATACGAATCTACGACTTCGGCAACATCATTGAGCTTAATAAAGCGGCCTTCACGTGTCGCAATATATACATTGCGCATATCATCTAGCGATTCAAACTGATTAATAGTCCGAACCAAATACTCCTGTGAACCATCTTCTACACGGCCACCTGACGCGTTCACGTTTTCATCTTTCAATCGTTGAATTATTTCACTTAAGGGAATATTAAGTTGACTGGTGCGTTCTTGATTAATTAATACTTGAACTTCATTTTCAAGGCCACCACCAATGCGCACCGAGGCAACACCTTCTATTGATTCGAGCTTGCGCTTTATTTCTTCTTCGGCATAAGTTCTAATGCGTTTAGTGGTATTTATATCCATGGCAACAGCGGTTCTTTCTTGCGTTCCCTGATTAGCGTTGCCTTGCTCGGCTATGCTTGCCTTGTTGGCCTGGCTGTCATTGACTGGATTGCTCACCACTGATGTTTTGGAAGGTGAAACTGCGCCCAAACCTAAACGCATAACAGGATCCAAACTAGGATTAAAACGAAGTAATAAGGGGCGTTTAACGTCTAGCGGGAGGAAAAGAACATCTAGTTTTTCGCGAACTTCCAAGCTCGCTAAATCCATTTCGGTGCCCCATTCAAACTCTAGTACAACGTCAGACTGCTCTGCTTTTGAAGCTGATGAGACTTTACGAACCCCCTTTACAACGCCAACCACTTCCTCAATTGGTTTGGTGACTAGTTGTTCTACTTCAGCCGGTGCAGCGCCTACATAATCGGTTCGAATGGTTAAAGTAGGATATGACAGCTCTGGTAACAAATTAATAGATAAGCGTGATAGTGAAACAAAGCCAAATAGCAACACAGCTAAAGTAAACATCCACACAGTAACCGGCCGTTTAACGGCCACGTTAATCAAGTTCATAATATTGTCCTCAATTAACCGTTAACTATATCAACAGTGGCGTTGTTCTTAAGATTCTGATGGCCTGTAATCACGACTGTTTCGTTGCCTACAAGACCATCTATTACCTCGATAAAGTTACCTTCTTGGTAGCCCGTTTTAATCGCTACTTTCTTTGCAATACCATTGTCGTCAACAACAAATACATTCACGATATCATCCATAGCGAGCATCGCTTTTCTAGGCAATAACGCAACATTGTCGCGGGTATCGTAATTAAGACTAACTTGAGTGAACATACCTGACATTAACTTGTTGTCTTCATTTGGTACTCGTAAAGTGACTTTAAATGTACCTGTTTTCGAATCAATTACAGGGCTAATTCTTTCAACAAATGCGTTTACTACAGCGTCATCTAATGCAGTTATAACTAAACGTGCCTTTTGGTCTTTATGAACTTTGGATAGCTCTTTTTCAGGCAAGTGAACGATACCGTACAGCTCTTTTTGCTGCACAATATGAAACATTCTTTCACGTTGGAATGACTCTGTAAGGTTACCAACTTTTGCATTTCGCTCTGCTATATAACCGCTGATAGGCGCAACTATTGTGGCCTCTTTTAAATCTAATTGGGCCAGCGCAAGCGTTGCCTTAGCAGATTCATGTTGCGCTGTAATTTTGTCATAAACGTCAACACTAACCAGCTTTTTAGTAAATACCTTATTGATTTTTGCTAACTCTTTCTCAAGACCATCCATATCCGCTTGAGCGCGCCTTAAATTAAGCTCATATCTTTCTGGCGCTAGCTTGGCTAAAATTTGGCCCTTCTCAACGTAGTCACCCTCTTCAACCATAATTTCTTCGATAATACCTGATGCCCGTCCGACCACGAATGCCTCTTCTTTCGCTTCTAAAACGGCAGTGGTTGTATAGTTCGATGAAATACTGCCATTTTCAACTAAGCTTACTTCAACAGGTATAGGGATTACCTTTTCTTCTTCCTTCTGCACAATTTCTTCATCCACTTTACTTGCCCCTGCTTGGCCGCAACCATTGAGCAATAGTACAGTGCTTAACAAAGTTATTAGCGCACTCATCTTGATTTTGCTATTCATACGATTAGATGTAAGTGCAGTAGATGCAGTTTGAGTATGTTGAGTAGTCATAGTCAGTTCCTTGATTGAACTTGTTGTTTTAATTTATCTACCATTAGGATTGCATCGAATGTGCCACCTCATTAATAAGTCATAAAAACAGCAACTTAACGATAAAAAAGGAAAGTAATGTTACGTTTTAACCAGTGTAATTGGTGAGTTATGCTAATAATTAGTGAAATTCTTAGCTGTGAGTGGTTTGACCTGATCATGACAAGCAAGAGAATATTGATGTGCTGGCGTTCATATAGGAAGCGTTTAAATGCCATCAAGCCAACAAAATCGATGCTTGTTGCGCAGATCATGGTCCTGGTTTATTCTCTTCGTAATCTTATCCTATTGCTATTTTATGTAAAAAATCATCATGAAAAAAACATTATTAATTCTATCTATTTCCCTAATAATCAGTGCTTGTGGATCTTCTAAAAATATTGATTTGAAGAGTCCAGTTTTAAATAACGCAGGACAAAACACGGCAATTGAAATGCCAAATGCCAGTTCTGTTCAAATAGCACTTGATGTTGAGTATCTGGCAAGTGACGAGTTAAAAGGCCGCGATACTGGATCTGAAGGAATAGAAAAAGCTGCGATTTATCTTTCAGAACGATTTTCTGATCTCGGTATTCTGCCTTATCAAGGTTCTTATATGGACCATTTTAAAGTTGAAGAAATAGAAGCGTTTAACGTCGTTGCCATGATCCCCGGAACAGACAAGGATTTAATGAATGAAATAGTGGTTATTGGTGCACATTATGATCATATAGGTATGGCTCCAGAAGCGAATGTTGATGCTGATGTTGCTGTCGACAGTATAGCAAACGGCGCTAACGATAATGCAACCGGGACAGCAACTGTACTGGCTATTGCAGCAAATCTTAAAAAACTCAATTTTAATAAAAGAACTATTGTTTTTGCACTTTTTTCTGCTGAAGAAAAAGGCTTATTAGGTTCCAAACACCTTGCGCAAGTTATGAAGAAGGAAGGAGCTGACGTTGTAGCAATGATTAATTTTGAAATGACTGGCATACCTATGCTAAACCGTCCTTATATTACTTACATAACAGGCCATGACCGCTCTAACATGGCCACTGTTTTCAATACAGAAAACAAAGATCTAGTAGTTACCGGAAAATTAGATCAAGCAGCGGCGTTTAAATTATTTATGAGATCAGATAATTACCCGTTCTATCAAGAATTCAATGTGCCTTCTCACACATTCAGTACTTTCGATTTTACCAATTTTGCTCACTATCATAAAGTGGGGGACGAAGTCTCACTGGTGAATATAAATCATATGACACAAGTTATAGATGCGCTGATGCCTGGCGTCTTCAAAGTAGTAAATGGTGATAAATTGAAATTAACCGCGCTTATTACTGAATAACAAAATATAGAACTATTCGGACATCGTGACTCAAGCCACGCGCTGAAAGTTAAGGTTTGCCACAGTGCTGCAGGGATTGAGCATGAATACCAAGTGGTAGATATTTTTTCGGATAGAGAAACTAGAGATTTGGAGTGGCTTTAGCTCGATGTTTAAATGATGTCAATGTACTTGATCAACAGTTGAGTGATGGCCGCAAATTCATGCTTGTAGAGCAGCTAACGTTTCTCATGCTGTTACAGGTGAATGTCATGTCAAAGTGAATGCTGTAATTAAAGTATTGAAAGCTAGTGCTTAATCACAATCTTTAATATAAACAGCTGGCACGCCTGCTACTACGGTATTCTCTGCAACCGATTTATTGACTACTGCACCAGCACCAACAACGGCATTTTCACCAATAGTGACGCCGGGTAAAATCTTTGCTCCCATGCCAATCCAAACCCCATTTCCAATTGTAATGGCGTGCGCTGTTTCAATCCCCTTTTTGCGTTTTAAGGCATTTGTGGGATGCGTGGCGGTTGAAATTAAAACTCCCGGCGCCAACATCACATCATCACCAATTGTGACAGGCGCTGCGTCAAGAATAACGCAGCCATGGTTGGCATAAAACTGCTTGCCAATGTGAATGTTATAGCCATAATCACAGTGAAATTGATGCTCTATCCAAAAAGAATGACTACTGCCAAACAATCCTTTCAGCAACTTCATTCTCTGTTTATATTCGGC
Source organism: uncultured Glaciecola sp. (assembly GCA_905479945.1). Lineage (GTDB taxonomy): Bacteria > Pseudomonadota > Gammaproteobacteria > Enterobacterales > Alteromonadaceae > Glaciecola. Next base: position 11,084 of record CAJQOP010000047.1, read on the forward strand.
TGGAGGCAAATAATTAGCTTGATGGCAGACTGCCTTAGCTTTCATTCTATCGGCATGTAGTTGTTTGTTGCTCGGAAAGTACTCCTGCCCAGAAAGCATTTTTAGTTTTTCTGTTGCTTCTGTCATGCAGAACTCTCAGTGATGCTCACCAATTGTTTAAACTTACTAATACTTTCCTCTGGATTTGAAACATCAATATTAGCATTCAATATGGCTAACACTCGGCGCTTTATCTCGGTAATTGTATCGAGGAATGCGGCTGCTATTTCATCTTCACTTCCCGTTAATTTTGAAGGATCAGCTAAACCCCAATGCACTTTTATGCTATTTCCAAACCACAGTGGACAAGCCTCTCCTGCCGCTGAATCACAAACTGTGACTACAATGTCGGGGGCAAATTCTTCAAAATCATCCCAAGACTGGCTTCTTAAACCATTGATATCAATACCACTTTTTTCAAGATATTTCAAAGACAAAGGATGCACTTCACCTACCGGTTGGCTGCCCGCACTTCGCGCCTCAATTTTACCGCAAGCAACATGATTGCTTATCGCTTCAGACAAAATACTGCGGCACCGATTATGTGTACAAATATATAATATTTTCATTAAAAATTCGGCTTATAGTCATACGACTCGACTGTCCCAGATTGATGAAAGTTGTCGAGCTTATGCTTCTTAGCAAAAATTTTATTAACGATATTGTACGGCACCATTTCAATTGAATTATTAAAGTGTTCAACACTTCGATTATAAATTGTAATTGCCGCAGCCACATTTTCATTCTTATCGCTAATTTCATCCATCAATTCCTGCACAATCTTGGTCGAACCCAACTCTGGATAATTCTCAGCAGTCGCTTTGAATGAGGAAAAAAGTGCGTTTGATTTAGTTTCTGCATTAGCCAGTGCTTTAACGTCTATTTCGTCTTTGTCCAAAACGGAAATTGACTCTCTCAAAGCGGTAACTTTTTCAATAAAATCACTCTCAAATTCTTTAAAATTTTCGGTTAAGGAGGTTAATTGAGGAATTACGTCCTGTTTGAGTTTTTCATATGTAATAACATCAGACCAAGCACGCTTTGCTCTGTTTAAATTACCCACGATAGTGTTGTAAAGTACAATAATGCCAATGAAGACAATGGTTAAAACTGCTAATGTAATCATTATGTTTCCTAATTATTTGTTTTCGTTAATAAACTGAACGAGCTCTTTGCTGCTTTCAAGTAAGGGGATTTTTACAGGCGCTTTTAAGCACTGCACAAAATCGTTTATGCGTCGTAATGAAGGTTTTTTGACCTCACTAGGGAAAACCCCTTTGGGTAACTCAAAACAAGCAATAGAGTTAGAGTTAACGTCCATTGACTCAATAAAGTGGTATTTATCTGCAAATGCTAACACAACCTTTGGGTCGAAGAATTTAGCCGCTTGTATTTCACTTGCACATCTAACCTTAAATAACTTATTAAACGTCCTGCTTGCTGAATCCCACTTCATTGAAAACCGACCCGCATTGAGAGTGAGATAATTGAAGTTGTCAAACTGCACTAACATACCGTATTTGTAGATCGTACTTTTAGTTGTTGTCGTGCGCGAGTTGCCATTACTGTCGGTAGATGAACTCCTAGTAACATTTACATATTTGAATTCAAACAAGGTGAACGGAGTCGTGTCAACACCGCCTAGGTATCGTTTAGTAATACTCTGTCCCTCATTACCACAATTGAACAAGGGAAATATGTCTTTAAGTTCACTCCAATATGCTTTGCCATTAAACTCATAATCGCGCTCAATGCCTGCATTAATAGCTACCGCTCTAACGTATAACTGATCGCCTACACTTTTTATCGATGCATAGCGCAGCCAGATAGTAACTATAGAAACAAGCGCAGCAACAAAGCTAAAAACACGCATACCAATGCGCTGGTCATACGATAAGTTCATTTGCCCCCAATAGGATAGCGAAAGTGAAAGTACCGCTAAGGCCAAAGCAATAAACGCAAAGCTATTATTGAACTTGTATTGCCCACCTTTAGAATATTCTCTTATATGCTGCGCCGCCTTATCAATATCATTTTTTGATTTAGCTGTAATTGCGTAGGCTTTGAGTCTTTCTAGGTGACTTTTTAAGTGTTTGTTTCTGGATGTCTGCTGCATGCGCCCTCTAGTTAAAGCTACGAATCGAGATTAATATATCACAGACCTTAATTGAGTATATAGATTGCGTGAACAGTTTGAAAAACAAAACAATGGACTTGTGTTTGGGCCACTTTCACAATTTAATCAAACACTTGTTAAAGTTGTGTTAATAAATTATATTAGCCGCAACTTTTTCGTAACACATTGGCAGTTATAGAAGTTGATATTACTTTTGAGCATGCAATATGAGCATGACGAAGCCCAATGCTGTAAGAGTAAACTTGGTATGCGTTCATATTTCAAGCCCAACGATACCAAGCTCATTAATAATAATTAGAACTACCTAGCAGGAGTCACAATGATCTTAAATCACTTATGGGGTATCTATACCCATCCAAAAGAAGAATGGCATACAATAGATAAGCGCCATGAGTCTTATTTTTATTCCTTGAGCCATATTATGCTAATCGCTCTAATCCCTGCAGGAATGGCTTATTATGCCTCGGCTCACTTGGGTTGGGATATTGGTGCCGGTGCAACCGCTGATACCGTTAAGCTAACGCAACAAAGCGCTATGCAAATGGCTATTGCTATGTATTTTGGTTTAATTATTGGTGTGATTGCGCTCGCAGTATTAATTCATGAACTTGCAAAATCGTTTGATGCTTTTCCTAATTATACACAATCACTAGAACTGGCCGCCTATACTGCCACCCCAATATTTATGACAGGTTTCAGCGCATTTTATCCGGAGCTTTGGTTTATAATGTGCATCGGTCTTGTGGGCTTGTCCTATTCAGTTTACTTACTTTACTCTGGTGTCCCTATCATGCTGCATATCCCAGAAGAAAAAGGGTTTATTTACAGCAGTTCAGTCGTTACATGCGGATTAGTCCTACTGGTCATATTAATGGCGTCATCAGTCATTCTTTGGAGTATTGGTATAGGACCGCAGTATATGTAAGGAGTTTATAAAGCATAGCCTTTGCATACAAAAAAGCCCGCTACATGCGGGCTTTTTTGTATGCTTGTCTAAATTTAAGGGCTCTTGGGCTATAAGGCAATCGAGCCCCTATTGATTTGAGTCCATATTATGCATTTCAAGATTGCTTAACTCTTCTTGAACAACGGGCGAATTTTCCTTTTCACTTCTCGATTTATCAATACTTTCTAAATAATCCTGATCAACATCACCAGTAATATAATTACCATCAAATACGGAGGTTTCAAACTGAGTTAAGCTTGGATTCTCTGATCTGACCGCATCAACTAAGTCAGAAATATCTTGGAAAATAAGCCCATCAGCTTTTATACACTCTGCAATTTGCTCAATCTCTCTGCCATAGGCAATTAACTCATTGGCTGAAGGCATGTCAATTCCATATACATTTGGAAAACGAATTTCCGGCGCTGCTGACGCGAAATAAACTTTATTGGCACCTGATTCACGTGCCATCTCAATAATTTGCTCAGAAGTGGTCCCACGAACAATCGAGTCGTCTACCAAAAGTACATTTTTACCTTTAAATTCAGATTTAATTGCATTGAGCTTTCGTCGCACTGATTTTCTGCGCTGAGTTTGTCCAGGCATAATAAATGTTCTGCCAATATAGCGGTTTTTAACAAAGCCTTGGCGATAAGGTTTTTTCAGTGTATTTGCAATTTGCAGCGCAACATCCATGGATGTTTCTGGAATAGGTATCACTACGTCAATATCAAGGTGGCTCCACTCTTTCGCAATTTTTTCGCCTAACTTAGTGCCCATATTCACGCGAGAAGCATAAACACTAATACCGTCAATGAAGGAATCTGGACGAGCAAAGTACACAAACTCAAAGATACAAGGCGTGCATACTGGGTTTTTAGCACATTGCTTAGTGAACAGTTCACCCTCTTGATTAACATAAATCGCTTCACCTGGCGCTACGTCTCTAACAAAGGTAAAACCAACCGAATCTAGCGCAACACTCTCTGATGCGACCATGTACTCATCGCCATGCTCGGATTGACGTTTACCTAACACTAATGGACGAATGCCAAAAGGGTCTCTAAAAGCAACCATGCCGTTACCAATAATGGCAGCAACTACCGCGTAAGCACCTCTAATTTTAGTATGCACAGTTTCAACAGCTGAAAATATTTCCTCTGGTTTTACTTCAAAACCAGCTGCATTTTGCAAGGCATGAGCGAAGATATTAAGCAATAATTCGGAATCAGAAGTAGTGTTGATGTGACGTCGAGCAATGCTAAATACTTCAGCTTGGAGGTCATGAGCGTTTGTTAAGTTACCATTATGAGCAAAAGCGATACCAAACGGTGAGTTCACATAAAAAGGCTGAGCCTCAGCGGAACTTGAAGAACCCGCTGTAGGATAGCGACAATGACCAATACCAACATTACCAGTTAAGCGTTTCATGTGGCGAGTGCGGAATACATCGCGCACTAAGCCATTCTCTTTGCGTAAGTGAAACATGCCATCATCAATGGTCATTATGCCAGCGGCATCTTGACCGCGATGTTGAAGCACAGTAAGCGCGTCATATATATCTTGATTTACAGGGCCTTTGCCAGCGATGCCTACGATACCACACATAAGAAAACCTTTTATTCGGTAGGGGAAAGGAAGCTAGAGCTTTCTTTAACGTATTCAAAAAACCATTCGATAATGACTGTAAATTCAGGCACTAATATAGATTGTAGCCACCATTCACTATCAGCAAATGGTGTAAATGTGTCCATAAAGAAAAGCAAGGCACTTATAATCAATACGCCTCTGATACCGCCAAAAACAGCGCCTAAGGCTCTATCAGTCCCGCTTAACCCAGTCGCTTTGACTAACTGAGAAAATACATAGTTGACCAGTGCCCCAATAATTAATGTGGAAATAAATAAGATGGCTATTGCAACACCATTTCTGAATAGTTCGTCTGAAATACGAGTCAGAAATTTGGCAAGTTGAGGATATAATTGACTAGAGACTATGAAAGCTGAAAACCAAACAACAAGTGAAATAGCTTCTTTTATAAAGCCACGAATAACGCTGATGATCGCAGATAAGGCTATGATGCCTAGTAGGGTGAAGTCAAACCAATTCATATTAAAAATACGTCATAAGTTGAAGTGCAGTTATAAGCCTGTTCAAGATGTTTAGCAAAGAAAAAAACATCTAGGAGAGCCTTCTAATTTGCGCCGCATTCTATCAGATGACAACACTCAGTCCAACAATAAAATAAGTTTAAAAGCCCATTTCTAGTTTATCAAGCTAGGTCTTTTTCATCTCAGACCGACTGCTGCGACCTTTCAGCCTAATTAATTGATTAATTTGAAACAACGTCGAATGTCGTCACTTTACCGGTCAATCCTGTCGTCTCTTTCAAATGAGGCAATGCTAGATCGAGTTTTTCTTTGTCTAGCTCTGGGCCTACAAATACTTTAGTTAGCTGCCCTGCGCTAGTTCTAACCTTTCGGCTAAACGAACGGTATCCGGCTTTTTCTAGTTTGCGCAGCAAATCATTCACGTTTTTTTGATTACCAAAACTGCCTAACTGAACGACCCAACCCGAGTTGTCCTGGGCATTGTTTGATACATCTTTAACGACAGTTTGTTCCTCTAAAGAATTGCCCTGAGTTTCTTGCGATGAATTGGCGCTAGACTGGCCATCTGTTGTATTTTCATCTGACGCTGCAGCTTGAATATTATTAACCATTCGCTTAGCAATGCGCAATTGTTCGGAAGTTTGAGAACTTTCTGGGGCATTACCTTCGACTGGCCCTTGATTATCATTATCTGTATTAGAATTAGAGGGCTCTGTCGTGTTTGCGTCGATGCCGCTTGGGCTTGATTCCAACACGGCATCTAAAGCTTGTTCATCCACGATGACAACTTCTCTGCGAGTAGCATTAGCTACTTCATCTGCTGGAAACGTTTCAGGAGCAATTGCGGTTAGATTTGATGTTGAACGCGGGAAATCGACAAATGTCTCAGTGTTGGTTTGTTTTTTCCCGTCCAAATAATCAGGTAAAAAGATAACCGTCACGGCTACGAGAATAACCGTTCCCACAAGCCTATTTTGCAACGCATTTGACACTGATGATTCCTCAAAAAATTAAAAAATAAAATTCACTATGCATTATTATGCACTAGCAACTGACTATGCACTAGTATGATATTCGAGAACAGCTGCAACCGTCAAAAAAGAACCCATAACTAAAATAATATCGTCAGCTTGAGCATCTTTCAATGCCTGTATGTATGCACTTTTTACGTCACTGAAAGCAAGTATGGCAGAGCTTTCTTTCCTGGCACTATCCCCCGTTTCATCGGCAGGAGTATGCAATGCATTAACCAAGCGTGCTGCATTCTCGCCGCGCTGTGTGGGTAAACTGGCGCAATACCAATGTACATTAAGCTTTTCGAAAGCTCGCAAGCTTATTTCAATATTCTTGTCTTTAAGCATGCCCACTACAATGTGACAGGTATTGAAACGATAAGTTCGAATTAAACGACTTAGCTGCAGCGCGCTATCTTCGTTGTGCGCGACGTCTAATATGATGGCGCAATGTTTGTTGTCTTTGTGTTCTCGTATTACATGATGACGACCTGCCACTTGCGTTCTATCGATAAGCACCTGAACATCAGTTTCAGGTATCAAAAAAGCAAATTCATTACTCAAGTGATTGCTTATTGCGTTTATAGTAGCCAGCGCTGTGCTTACATTTTGTTTTGGGAGCTTAGTGTCTTTCACTGAAAACATATGCCCTTGGATTTCGACGCGGTTTTGTTTTTCGTCAAAAATAAAGTGCTGCCCTCTTAAAATAAGTTGTGCACCTATTTTAATAGCATGGTCTAACATTGACTTTTGTGCTTGTGGCTCACCAATAATTGCGGGTTTATTAGCCCTAAAAATCCCAGCCTTTTCGTAAGCAATTTCTTCTTTAGTGTCACCCAACCAATCTTGATGATCTAGGCCAATACTGGTAACTACTGCAATGTCGGTATCAATAGCATTGACCGCGTCAAGGCGACCGCCTAAGCCAACTTCAAGTATGACAAGGTCGAAATTATGGTCACTAAAGGCTTTCAAAGCGGCTAAGGTGGCAAATTCGAAATATGTGAGCGGTGTATTTTGCCGTGCTATATCAATTTTTTCAAAAATAGCACAAAGCTCAAATTCATCAATCAAATCGCCATTCAAGCGGATACGCTCACAAAAACTGACTAAATGAGGAGAGCTATAAACGCCGACGCTCAAACCTGCTTTTAAGCATACTTGTTCAATAAGAGCGCATGTCGTCCCTTTGCCGTTTGTGCCACCAACTGTAACCACCGTTTGACTTGAAAAATCAATACTTAGGCGTTTTATAAGGTCTTTAGTACGCGACAAGCCCATATCAATTTCCTTGGTATGGGCTTGTTCTATGTAAATCAACCAGTCTGATAGACTCGATTTATTTTTCATTAACACTGCTTATATACTTAATATTGTCGGTGACATTGCTATTATACTTTGCCACCCACAAAAAGTGATAACTAATCCGTTGGCTGATGGTGATGATGTAATTTTGACAGTATAGAAAAAAGCTTATCTCTCATTTGACGACGATCGACAATCATGTCTACGGCACCTTTTTCAATTAAAAACTCACTGCGTTGGAAGCCTTCTGGAAGAGTCTCTCTAACTGTTTGTTCAATTACACGTGGACCAGCAAAACCAATTAGCGCTTTCGGCTCAGCTACATTTACATCACCTAACATTGCCAAACTTGCAGACACACCGCCCATTGTAGGGTCGGTTAGTACAGAAATGTAAGGGAGTCCTTTTTTACTCATTTTAGCAAGTGCAGCACTGGTTTTAGCCATTTGCATTAGTGACAATAATGCTTCTTGCATTCGTGCACCGCCACTTGTAGAAAAACAAACTAAGGGGGTGTTATTTTCCAAACAAGCATTTACCGCTGCTACAAATTTTGCACCAACAACCGATGCCATTGAACCGCCCATGAAGGCAAATTCAAAACTTGCAACAACAATAGGCATGCCGTTGAGTTTACCTTTCATAACTACCAATGCGTCTTTTTCATTAGTGGTTTTTTGAGCCGCTGTAATGCGGTCTTTATACTTTTTACTATCTTTAAACTTAAGCATATCTTGCGGCTCAAGGTCAGCAGCAATTTCTTCACGATCTGTTGCATCCAAAAATGCATTGATTCGAGCGCGCGCAGTGATGCGCATATGGTGATCGCATTTTGGACACACTTCTAGTAACTTTTCTAATTCAGTCTTGTAAAGCACAGCATTACAAGAACCACACTTTGTCCAAATACCTTCTGGCACATTACTTTTAATAGAAGACTGTGTACGTGGAAGTATCTTTTCAATCCAGCTCATGAAACATCCCTTTTTTAAATTCTTTTTTGCCGAAGCGCTTTATTAGCTTCGTACTTTCATTGCGCATTCATTACGCTTCTCGCTATGCGGTATTACGCGTTTCGCGACCTTTATCCATGTATTAAATCACACTATTGACTAATGACGAAAGTAAAACTGGTCTAAGAAGTAGTAAATCCTGCATAAAGCTCAGATACTTCTCAGTTGCTATTTTCAATTATGTTTAAAACAACTCAGAAAATTTACAGACATATTGGGCCAAAAGGGATTTTGGGCATATCAAATTCAGGCGGGTAAACTACATTCACTAAGTAGAGACCATTAGGCTTAGATGTCATTCCGGCTTTCCTTCTATCCTTAGCTTCTAGGGTAGTTCGCATCCAATCAACCGTTTCTTCTAATGTACCTACTCTGATCAGCGAGCCAACAATATTCCTGACCATATGATGTAAAAAGGCATTTGCCGCTACCTCAACCACAATATAATTATCTTTGCGAGTGACTGTTATTTCTTCCATATTTCTGACGGGAGAGTTTGATTGGCAGTTAGCTGCGCGAAACGAAGAGAAGTCATGTTTACCCACCATGCATTGTGCAGCTTCATGCATTTTTTCGGCATCCAAGGGATAATAAACATGTGTAATTCCGGCATGCAAAATAGCCGGACGTAAGGGATGATTATAAATAATATAACGATAACGTCTTGATCTTGCTGAAAAGCGGGCATGAAAATCGTTGCTAGTTATTTTTGCCCATTTTATTCCTATATCGTTCGGTAAATGTGTACTAACCCCTCTCGTCCAAGCCTTTATTGGGCGCTGAACTTCAGTGTCAAAGTGCACGACTTGTTGAGTAGCATGAACCCCTGCATCGGTTCTCCCTGCGCAGGTTACAGCGATCGGTTCCTGTGCAATTTGTTGCAAAGCAAGTTCAACGCACTCTTGCACACTAATAAAGCTATTTTGACGCTGCCAACCATAATACTTCGACCCGTCGTACTCTATACCTAACGCTATCCGCATGGCTATAAATTCACTATCATGATGTTACTTTTTAGTTCGTGCTTTCGCTGTGTTTCTTCTACCCTGTCCGACTTTGTTAAGCTTATGCTTCTTAACTGAGCGTCGCATTCTGCTTAATCTAGTATGATCGAGTTTGTCATCTTCTAGTTTAAGCACTGTTTCAGTTTCGTTAGGTAATTGCACCATTTTTCGAAGTTGATTGAGTCGGCTTAAATCAAGTTCGATCCATGCTCCTTGTGGTAAGCGTTTCTGCAAGTCTAAATTGCCGTAACGAACGCGCATCAATCGGCTAACTTGGACACCTTGTGATTCCCACAAACGTCTTACTTCTCGATTTCTTCCTTCAGACAAGGTTACATTAAACCATTGATTCTGACTTTCATCATCGGAAGGACGTACGTGAATATGAGTGAATTTTGCCGGCCCGTCTTCAAGCTCAACACCCTTTTGCAATACTCTCAACATTTGTGGAGTAACTTCGCCAAAAATCCTTACCGCATACTCTCGCTCAATTTCATGGCGAGGATGCATAAGTCGATTAGCCAACTCACCATCATTGGTGAACAGTAACAAACCGCTGGTATTGATATCTAGTCGGCCTACTGCGATCCATCGATCAGAAACAATTTTTGGCAAACGTTCGAACACTGTCGCTCGTCCTTCAGGATCATTCCTCGAGCAGAGTTCACCCTCAGGTTTGTTATACATTAGTACTCTGCACGTAGATTTTTCAACGCTTCGAGCAACCACGTGGCCATCAACTCGAATTTGGTCGCTCAGCGCAACTCGGTCACCTAGAGTTGCTTTTTGGCCATTAACTGACACCCTTCCTTCCTGAATCCAACGCTCCATCTCGCGTCGGGAGCCTATGCCATTATTGGCAAGTGCTTTTTGTAGCTTTTCCGTATCTTGACTTTCAGACATGTTTTCATTCACTTAATTTATTGTTTAGCAACATTGCAATGGTAACTAAAACCTTTAATGCAGTTGTTCGTTGTCTAGTGCGCTGCCTTTAGGGTTTCCCGCGGGCTGTAATTCTTGTATTTCATCATCATCGTTCTCTTTGGTATTCACATCCGCTGCGACCATTGCTTGTTCCAAATTTTCAGCAAAGGCTTCAGCGGAAGGCAATTCCGCTAATGTAGATAATGAAAAATAATCTAAAAATATTTTTGTTGTTGCCAGCAGTGCTGGTCTTCCAGGCACTTCTTTATGCCCAATTACTTTTACCCAATTTCGTTCAGTAAGCGATTTAACTATGTGACTGCTTACTGATACGCCTCTAATTTCTTCAATTTCACCGCGCGTTATCGGTTGTCTGTAGGCAATTAAGGCCAAAGTTTCGAGCATTGCTCGACTATATTTTGGCGCATTTTCCTGCCAAAGCTTACTAAGTAACAGACCCAAGCCATCAGCCGATTGAAAGCGATAACCGCTGGCAACCTCTACTAAATGTATACCTCGAGGAGCATAGTCTAATTCAAGTTCAGCTAAAACCTTCTTTATTTGTTTTATGGACACTGAAAAGTCACTTAAAAACGTGGCTTTCATCATCTCAATACTTAGTGGCCCATCAGCAACAAAAACACCAGCTTCAATCAGCTGCTTTAATTGGTCTTTGTTGATTTTCTGCATTCGCATGTTCCACATTATCGTATTAAGTTAATGATACACTTAGGTAAATTTTGCCTTCGACTCGATTTAGCGTCCCTCTACTAAAGTTGGGACCTTGATAAATCTGCGGTCTTTCTAAATAGTATGTTGTTCATTAATGGCTATTTTAGCTTATTTTGATGCAAAGGACTTCTGTTATTAATGCTTGATTGCAAGACTAATAGCCAAACTCGCCCAACTTCACATGTATATTAGAATATGCGCCCTCTTGTGAGCATAAAATTAAGCCGCTTTTAACCAATTCGAGGATGGCGACGAAGGTCACTACGATCCCGGCTTTACCTTCTGATAAACTAATAAGGCTTGATAACTCGGTATACGTGTCATGATTCAAACCTTGCAATAATTGGGACATTCGCTCACGCGTTGACAGCACTTCGCGATCAATTTGATGATGTTCAAACGCATCAGCTCTCTGCATAGCAGAGTGAAACGCAAAAGCAATTTCTTGTAAGGAAACCTTAGAGAGATGCTTAATAGGCGCAACATTATCACTGGGTTGGGCGACAGCTGAAAACGTGTCCCTTTCCATTCGAGGTGCTAAGTCTAATTCTTCAGCCGCTCTTTTTATTTTTTCATACTCTTTCAGACGCCGAATAAGTTCAGCTCGCGGGTCATCTTCATCAATTGGCGCATCATCCCGCTTTGGCAGTAACAATCTTGACTTTATTTCAGCCAACATAGCAGCCATTAACAGGTATTCCCCTGCCAACTCAAGCTTCAAGTCAGTCATGACTTCTACATACTTCATGTATTGCTTGGTAATTTGTAAAACTGGCAGTTCTACGATATCAAATTTTTGACGACGGATAAGATAGAGCAACAAATCTAATGGTCCTTCAAAGCTATCTAAAATAACTTCGAGCGCGTCGGGTGGTATGTATAGATCTTCAGGCTTTTCAATGACGGCTTCACCATGCACAAAAGCTAAGGCAAGCGGCTGCTGCTGTTCAATTTGTTCAAGCTTCGCTGGATTTTTTGACTTGCCTGATTTTGGACTGGCGGGTATTACATCCTCGGAAAATGCCGCTGCTGATAATGAGTCTGACGAGCTCACTGACTCATCGTCCGCACTCATTCAAAAGGCGAAGGATCGCCATTTCCTAATCGGATGATGTCTGTTGCACCTTCAGACATGTCAACAACAGTAGTCGGCTCTTCACCCAAATAACCGCCGTGAATAATCAGGCCAACCAACTTTTCTAACTTATCTCTTATTTCCTCAGGGTCTGTTTCAGCCATCGATTCATTAGGTAATATTAAGGTTGTCGACATTAATGGCTCACCCAGTTCCTCAAGCAGCGCCAATGCAATTGGATTGTTCGGAACTCGAATACCAATCGTTTTTCGCTTTGGGTTCTGCAGCCGTTTAGGAACTTCTTTAGTAGCTTTCAGAATAAAGGTGTATGGTCCTGGTGTATTATTTTTTATTTGTCTAAACGCCGCATTATCCACTCGAGCGTAAACCGAGAGCTCTGACATATCTCGGCACATCAAAGTGAAGTTATGATCTTTGCCAATATCGCGAATTCGACAAATTTGATCCAACGCTTTCTTATTTTCCATCTGACAACCGATCGCATAACCAGAATCAGTCGGGTAGACAATTACCTCACCCGCTTTGATAATTTCGCACGCTTGTTTTACTAAACGAACTTGAGGATTGTCAGGATGAACATAGAAAAACTGACTCATTGGGTGCTCTCTGGTTGAAGACTCTCTGGTTGAAGACTCTCTTTCTGAAGTCTGTCTTGTAAAATAGGCCAATTCTGCCAAACGGGAGCTATTGATTCCGGAATATCTAAGCGTCGTCCTAATTCAGTAAAGCGACTAGGGAAATGAAAGTCAGACCCCGCCGATGCCAATAAGTTATTGTCCGCCATTACGCCCTGTAGAAGTTTCTTTTTATCTGCGGCCATATTTGGATGGGTTATTTCCATTGCATCACCACCCGACGCTGCAAATTCAGCAACTAATCTGCGAAGCCATTTTGTTGTCATATCGTAGTGACCTGGATGCGCTAATACTGCTTGACCACCAGCCTCGTGAATCCACTGTACTGCCTCTTGCATACTGATCCAATTTGGTGTGACATGAGCCTTTTTGTTTTTCCCCAGATATTTGGTGAATGCTTGTTGTGGGTGCGTGCAAATCGACCTTTGAACTAGAGCTCTAGCGATGTGATTCCTCGAAATTTGTGCCCCATCGGCAATTTCTAATGCGAGGTCGTAAATACCGCTATGACCACACTTTTCAAGCTTGTCGCATATTTTTACAGCTCTTCTATCACGCTCAAGCAATTGATGCTCAAGTCGCTGCAAGAATTTTGAATTTGTAACATCAACTTGTAAGCCAACAATATGAATATCAAAGCCATGCCAAGAGGTCGATAATTCAACGCCAGCAATAACATCCAATTTAATATTGCTATTTTTAACGTACTCGGTAGCTACTTCAATACCGGATATTGTGTCGTGGTCGGTTATAGCAAGCACGTCCACTTGCATCTGTTGCGCACGCTGCACTAACTCGACAGGAGTTAAGGCGCCGTCTGAGCAAGTTGTGTGGCTATGTAAATCAATTTTCAAGGCGTTTTCTTCTTAAATATATCAACTAAAACAATCAATATGCTTGACATAAAGACCGTTTTGTTTTCTTCTATGCAGTATACATGAAAGCAAAACGTATAAATACGAAATAACAGAATAAGAGAACATGTTAAATACCTTGAATTTACAGTTTATAGCAGAGCTAAACGTCACACTAGGAAAACTAGTAGTCGATAATATGCCTGCACAGAAAAATGTATGGTGGTGGCACAACCTCAACTAGGGGCTGTGTGAACGTGTTCGTTTCGCAATATTAAAGCCCGTTTGACGGGCTTTTTTTTTGATTCGTTTTTACCCGAAAATAAATAAGAAAAGTCAGTAAGATAAAAATGTAATTATGAATTCGATGGTCGTTAAATTAGTTTCAATAAGTATCGACATTAATAGCCATCATAAAGTGATAAAACGAGAGTAAAAATGAGTTTAGCAGAGTTAGGACAAATTCCAGGACAGGTCGAAAGCATTATTGTTGATGGTCCTTATGTGGCCGATCCATTATTAGCTTATCAGGCATTGGGAAAACAAAATAGTTTGCTGCTGGAGTCTGCGGAAATTGACAGTAAAGCGAACCTCAAAAGCTTATTGCTCATAGACGCGGCAATTCGAATTGAGTGCAATGATCAAAGCGTAACGATTACAGCACTTACTGCGAATGGCTTATCGGTATTTCCGGTATTAACCCAAACACTAAAATCTTTCCACTCGGATCAAGAAGTTGCTGATAACACTATTCGCTTTGAATTCCCGCCCGTTGATCAAAACCTAGATGAAGATTCACGTCTTAAACAAGCCAGTGTTTTTGACGTGTTGCGCGCATTAACTGAGGAAATACAAACCTTAAGAGATCATCCCAACGCACTATTTTTAGGCGGTGTTTTTTCATATGATTTATTGGGCACTTTTGAAAAGCTACCAGAAGCCATCTTTGGCAACAATAATTGTCCTGAGTATGTTTTCTACTTAGCTGAAACACTCTTACTCATAGATCATCAAAATGCGCATACACAAATTATTGGTTCAGTGTTTAGTGGCGCACATGTCGCCCAGCACTATTTTAGTATTCATCAGCGCTTAGAACAAATTAAGCATGAGCTGGCAACTTTGCCGAACAAAATAGCAAAAGCGACAATGTTAAAAGACATTTCTCTTGATGTGGATAAATCAGATGCAGAATACTGCGCTGATGTAATCGCATTGAAGGAACATATTCTGGACGGTGATATATTTCAGGTTGTACCTTCTCGCTCTTTCAGCTTGCCCTGCCCTTCGCCGCTTGCCGCCTATCAACAATTGAAATTGCAGAACCCTTCCCCTTATATGTTTTACTTGAACGACCAAGACTTCACCATGTTTGGTGCATCACCTGAGTCGGCATTGAAATATGACAAGCAAAGTAACGTTGTTGAGGTATATCCTATTGCTGGCACACGGCCGCGAGGCAAACGAGCCGATGGCAAGATTGATCACGATTTGGACAGTCGCCTTGAGCTTAATTTGCGTCAAGACGAAAAAGAGAAAGCTGAACATATCATGTTAGTCGACTTAGCTCGAAACGATGTCGCAAAGGTTAGCAAAGCAGGCACGCGACATGTAAAAGATTTATTGAAAGTTGATCGCTATTCGCACGTGATGCATTTGGTATCTCGGGTGGTTGGTGAATTAAAAGAAGATCTCGATGCGCTGCACGCTTATCAAGCTTGCATGAATATGGGTACCCTTGTTGGCGCGCCAAAAGTCAGCGCAGCATCCTTAATTCGCGATACAGAAAAGCAGAAACGAGGTAGCTACGGAGGTGCAGTTGGCTACATAAATGGCAATGGTGACATGGATACTTGTATTGTTATTCGATCTGCATTTGTACGTTTGAAAGTTGCTCATATACAAGCCGGTGCTGGGGTTGTAAATGATTCTATTCCGCAAGCAGAGGCCGATGAAACAAGAGCAAAAGCTCAGGCTGTGATTTCAGCTATTATTGCTGCACATACATCAGCAGGAGGAGAATCAGAGTGAGCACACAAATTAAATTAGTTCTTATTGATAACATTGATTCTTTTACCTACAACCTCGTTGATGAAATTAGAAGCTTAGGTATTGAAATGACCATTTATCGCAATACTGTAGCAACACAGACTGTGCTAGATAAGCTTGCCCAATACAAACAAAGTGGTCCGACGCTCCTAATGTTGTCGCCAGGACCTGGCGCACCATCAGATGCAGGTTGTATGCCTGAACTTCTGCAAAAAGTGAGAGGCAAATACCCTGTTCTTGGTATTTGTTTAGGTCATCAAGCTATTGTTGAGGCTTATGGCGGAACGGTTGCCAGAGCACCTAAAGTGATGCATGGCAAAGCATCTCACATGACGTTTATTGAGAGCGCAGAAACCGATGGTATATTTAAAGATTTAAGCAATCCACTATCGATTGCTCGTTATCACTCTTTGGTGGCCATTAAAGTACCTGACAGCTTAAAAGTTATTGCTAACATAGATGGTTTGGTTATGGCAGTTTTACATGCAAATGATAGAATGCTGGGCTTTCAGTTTCACCCTGAATCTATACTCACGTGCGATGGCAGTGTCTTACTAATGCAGAGCATCCAATTTTTAGCTAGTAGTAACGCTGACTAAAATACGAAAGACCCATGATGGATTATGAAAGATAAACTCAAGAGTGAATTTGCATGACGAAAGTAACACCAAATAGCAGCGCCAATGCGCAAGTAAACACAGCTGAACTGAGTCAGTCCGATGTTTTGAACTTACTTGAAAAATTATATGCACAACAGTCACTGAGCTTTATTGAAGCTGATGCTGTATTTAACAAGGTAATGCGTGGCGAAGTTAGTGAAATAGTTTTGTCTGCACTATTGATAGCGCTAAAAATCAAAACTGAAAGTACCGACGAAATCGCAGGCGCAGCTTCAGCAATGGTAAACAATGCCAAATTTTTTCCGCGACCAGATTACGCATTTAGCGATATTGTAGGAACCGGTGGCGATGGCCACAACACAATCAATATATCTAGTGCTGCAGCTGTAGTTGCAGCAAGCTGCGGTGTAAAGGTTGCAAAGCACGGTAACCGAAGCGTCTCAAGCAAATCTGGGTCTTCAGACCTATTTGCTGCATTCGGGCTCAGGCTGGACATGGATCCTGACACCGCTCGCACCTGTCTTGATGAAGCAAATTTGTGCTTTTTAGCCGCTCCTGCGTATCACTCTGGTGTGAAGTATGCGATGCCAGTGCGCTTGGCCCTTAAAACTAGAACCTTATTCAATATTTTAGGCCCGCTCGCTAACCCGGCAAAACCGACCCACAGTATGTTAGGTGTATATACGCCTAAATTGCTCGATACTTACGCGCAAACCTTGGTGAAGCTCGGGCATAACAATGCATATGTTATTCATGGTAGTGGTTTAGACGAACTTGCCCTGCATGGCAGTAGCCAAATAGTGGAAGTTAACAACGGTGTTATATCACAAAGTGAGGTATCTCCAGCTGATTTTGGGCTAACACATTACCCACTGCAGGCAATTGAAGGTGGTGAGCCAGAACAAAACAGAGCGCTCATTGCCAACGTTTTTAATGGCGAAGGTAAACCGGCTCATACTGCCGCGATAGCGATGAATGCTGCAGCGCTCATGAAACTAAATAACGTGGCTGATAGCTATTCTGAAGCCTGTGATATGGCAATGGCATCGATTTCATCAGGTGCGCCGATGAGAACAATTGAAAAAGCGGCTGTTTTAAGCCAAAAAAATTAACTCAATTTTAAGATGTAAGAGAATATTGTGGCTAAAAACATATTAGAAAAAATTGTTGATGATAAAAAACTGGAAATTTCCCAGCGCAAAATTGATTTTCCCTTAAGTGAATTTAAAGACAAATTACAGCCTTGTAAAAAAGACTTTTTCGCAGCACTCGCTGCACCTAACGCTAGCTTTATTTTGGAGTGTAAAAAGGCATCTCCATCTAAAGGACTAATTAGAGCTAATTTTGATTTGGACGAAATTATTGAAGCCTATGCGCCGCATGCTTCATGCTTTTCTGTGCTTACTGACGAAAAATATTTTCAAGGAAAATTTGAATACCTCGATTACATTACTTCAAGGGTTAAGCAGCCTGTAATTAATAAAGACTTTTTTGTAGAAGAGTATCAAATATACTTAGCTCGTTATCATAACGCAGACGCTGTATTGCTTATGCTCTCGGTATTGAATGATGCAGAATTTAAAACGCTGAGTGCTCTTACGCATAAATTGGGTATGCACGTGTTAACCGAAGTGAGCAATGAAGAAGAAGTAACTAGAGCACTAAACCTTGATGCCAATATAATTGGCATTAACAACCGCAATTTACGAGATTTAAGCACCGATCTTGCAACCACTGAGCGATTGGTCCCGTTGATAAAAGAAAGCGGGTTTAAAGGTGTGATTTTATCTGAATCTGGTATCTATCAACATTCAGAAGTGCAGCGTTTAAGCCCACTAGTAGACGGTTTCTTAGTTGGCAGTGCATTGATGGCAGAAGCAAACCTGATAAACGCTGTAGAGAAGCTTATATTCGGCGAAGTGAAAGTGTGCGGTATTAATTCAGTAGCAAATGCTGAAAAAATAATAGTCACACCCGCAAGTTATATTGGCTTGATATTCGCGACCAAATCGCTTCGCTATGTGTCATTAGAAATAGCAACTGAGATAGCAGACTACGTCCTAAAAAACAGTACTAAACGTCTGGTCGGCGTATTTTTAGATAACCCAATACAAGTGGTTGCCGACTATGCAAGAAAGTTATCACTTAGCGCAGTGCAACTGCATGGCAATGAATCAATTGAATATATGCAAACGTTGCGTAAAGTATTGCCAGAAACATGCGAAATATGGTCGGTAGAATCGGTTCATCAAAAGCAGACAGATTTACATGATTTTGTAAGTACTAGACTAAATGAGAGTTTAACTGTAGCGCAAAAAGTACTGCTCGACTGCAAAGTAGGCGAACAAGTGGGTGGCACTGGAGCTTCATTCGACTGGCAATTGTTAGAGAATGTGCCTCACAAACACAAACTAATATTGGCTGGCGGATTGAGGCCTGACAATATTAAAGCGGCCCGAATAACGGGTGTCGCTATCCTAGATGTAAATTCAGGAGTTGAAGACGCTCCTGCAGAAAAATCAGAATCCAAACTGAGCAGTTTATTTAGTTTATTGAGAAGCTATTAGATTAAATGCGTCAAAGGCATCAGAATTTGAAGCATTAATACCTTCTAACAATGAAGTATCTAAACAAGACTGCATAGTTATAAATGACTGCTTAGTTAAAATAAACAAGTGAGTAATACAATGAATAAGTTAGATAGCAAGTTCGGTGATTTTGGTGGCATGTATGTCCCAGAGTTACTCATTCCAGCCTTAGATCAGTTAGAGCAGGCTTTTTTAGAAGCCAAGGATGATCCTAGTTTCCAAAAAGAATTCATGGGCCTTTTAAAAGACTATGCTGGGCGTCCAACCGCAATGACCTTGACTAGAAACCTAGTTTCTAACCCCTTGGTTAAGCTTTATTTAAAGCGTGAAGATTTATTGCATGGCGGTGCGCACAAAACCAATCAAGTTTTGGGCCAAGCGCTTTTAACCAAGCGTATGGGTAAAACCGAGGTAATTGCGGAAACCGGTGCTGGCCAGCATGGCGTAGCAACAGCTCTCGCGTGTGCATTATTAGGCCTTAAAGCTCGTATTTATATGGGTGCAAAAGACGTTGAAAGACAATCTCCTAACGTATTTAGAATGAAGTTAATGGGCGCTGAAGTAATTCCAGTAGATTCAGGCTCTGGCACGCTGAAAGACGCCGTTAACGAAGCCATGCGCGACTGGTCAGCAAATTATGACAAAGCACACTATTTACTTGGCACTGCTGCAGGTCCTCACCCTTTCCCGACCATAGTGCGTGAATATCATCGCATGATCGGTGAAGAAACTAGAGCTCAAATAATGGAAAAAGAAGGTCGTTTACCTGACGCGGTTGTCGCTTGTGTTGGCGGTGGTTCTAACGCCATCGGTATGTTCGCCGACTTTATTGACGAACCATCGGTAAAGCTTGTTGGCGTTGAGCCAGCTGGTAAAGGAGTTCACACAAAAGAACACGGTGCGACCATTGTTACCGGCACGAAAGGTATTTTACACGGTGCTTATACCTTTATTATGCAAGACGAAGACGGCCAAATTGAAGAGTCTTATTCCGTTTCAGCTGGTTTGGATTACCCTGCTGTTGGTCCACAACACGCATTTTTAGCTGAAACTGGTCGCGCTGAGTATCATGCAGTTACTGATGATGAAGCCCTAAATGCATTTCAATTACTATGTAAAAAAGAGGGTATTATACCTGCATTGGAATCATCTCACGCCATAGCGCATGCCTTAAACATGGCGGATGACGCAACCGAAGAGACGATTATTGTTGTTAATTTATCAGGCCGCGGCGATAAAGATCTTGAGCATGTTGTTAAAATTTTAGGAGACAAAATATGAGCACCACTCGCTATGCAGACATGTTTGCCGATCTAAAAAGTAAGAAGCAAGGTGCATTCGTGCCATTCGTTATGATTGGCGATCCAAATAAAGAAACGTCGTTAGCAATTATTGATCATCTGGTAAAAAGCGGAGCCGATGCCTTAGAATTAGGTATCCCTTATTCCGACCCAATTGCCGACGGACCAACGATACAGAAAGCCAGTATTCGAGCTTTAGGTAGTGGTGTAAGACCACAAGATTGTTTTGACATACTTACCGAAATTCGTAAAAAGCACCCTACTATTCCTATAGGATTATTACTTTACAGTAACTTGGTTTTGGTCAACGGTATTGACCATTTTTATAAACTCGCATCAGCTGCTGGTGTCGACTCTATCCTAATTGCCGATGTACCATTGCGTGAAGCTGATCGTTTTATAACTATTGCTAAGGCAAATGATATCCAGCAAATCCTTATTGCGCCGCCTAATGCTAGCAATGAAACCCTAAAAGCGATTGGTGAAAAATCCGATGGTTACACTTACTTGCTTGGAAGAGCTGGCGTTACTGGAACCGAAACCGCGGTTGAGATCCCTGCCGCAGCATTAGTTGAAAAACTGCGGAAATTTGAAGTTGCACCTCCTTTACTTGGTTTCGGTATTAGTACGCCAGAGCAAGTTCAGAACGCCATTCAATCTGGCGCTGCAGGGGCAATATCAGGTTCAGCGACGGTAAATATTATCGAAGCAAACCTATCGGATGAACCCAAAATGCTCGCAGAGTTAGGCGAATTTGTAAGCATCATGAAAAGTGCTACAGCTAAATAAGAGCCGTAGCCTTATTATTGCTGCTGCTTTTAAATAACTTTGATATTTGGTTTACAAAGGCGAGCATCATTTAAGATAGAACATGATAAAATATCGCTTATTAAAATTGAAAAGGAAATAAAATGTGGTACATGATTTATGCCGAAGATATTGAAAATAGCTTAGCTATCAGAATGGAAGCTAGGCCAGCACACATAGAAAGAATTAGCGCATTGGTAGACCAAGGCCGAATTTTAGTTGCTGGCCCAACGCCAGCAATTGATAGTGAAGATCCGGCAGAAGCTGGTTTTACGGGCTCTCTTATTATTGCTCAATTTGAGTCTTTGCAAGAAGCTAAGGCTTGGGCTGACGCTGACCCATATGTAACAGCTGGCGTATTCAAATCAGTTATAGTTAAACCGTATAAGAAGGTATTACCGTAGTTTGGACATCTTCATTACCGGCACAATAAGCATCGATGAGAGCGAGTTCAGTTTATCTGCAACTCGTGCTCAGGGTGCTGGCGGCCAGCATGTTAATAAAGTAGCCACGGCTATTTATCTGCGTTTTGATATTAAACAATCCTCTTTGACTGACAAACTCAAATCGAAGCTACTGAACAGTAGTGATTCAAGAATTACTTCAGAAGGTGTTTTGGTTATTCGAGCTCAAAATCACCGGACACAAGAACAGAACAAACGAGATGCAATTAAGCGTTTAGTGGAGGTTTTAAGAGAGTATTCTTATGAAAAACCAATTCGCAGAGCCACTAAACCAAGCCGCTCATCACAACGCAAAAGAATGGACAGCAAGACTAAGAGTGGACAACAAAAGCAGCTTAGGAAAAAAATAGACCATTAGGTAACTTGCTTAACCATCATTTGGCCATCTTTATATTTAAATCACGCTGCTATTTTATAAATGTCACATTTTGGCATGCTTGCTAGACGCTTTATAACGATGCGCCTAATTACGCATATTCACCACATAACGACCCACCACCTTACTTTGAAAGAAACGATCCAAATATTCAGGTGTTTGTGCCAAGGTAATTTCTTCGCAATATTGTTCTAGTTGAGGGAGTTTCATATCTGTCGCCACGCGATGCCAAATATGCTGTTTGTCGGTCAATGGTATGTAAACAGAATCTACACCAAGCAAGGAAACACCGCGTGTAATAAAAGGGATCACGGTCAAAGATAAGTTTGGTGATGAAGCCAATCCACAAGAAGCGACCGCGCCACCTGCTTTAAGTTGTTTCAGCATATTTGCTAAGTAATCACCCCCTAGGGTATCTATTCCGTTAGCCCACAACTCTTTGCCTACAGGCTTATCATTGACTAGATTGATGGTATCGCGATGCAGCACCTCTCGCGCACCTAATGCCTTTAAATAGTCACTTTTTTCTGGCTTACCAGAGAACGCCACAACGTCATAAGATAATTGTTTAAGCATTGCCACACTCATACTACCAACGCCCCCAGTAGCGCCTGTTACCGCTATTGGTCCGTCACTAGGTTTCGCACCCATTTTTTCCAACTTTTGAATGCATAGCGCCGCGGTCAAGCCGCCTGTTCCATAAATCATGGCTTCTTTAAGGCTAAGAGTAGCAGGGCATGACACCGCCCAATTGGCTGGGATTGAGATCATTTGACCAAGACCACCAGCAGTATTCATACCCAAATCATATCCAAAAACTAAGACCTGTTCGCCTACTTTAAAAGTGCCTGATTTGTCACTGACAACAAGGCCAGCTGCATCTATGCCTGGAGTATGAGGGAAATTCTGGGTAATGCGTTTATTACCGCTGGCAGACATGGCATCTTTGAAATTGAGTGAAGAGTAATGCACTTCAATTAGCAGTTCATTATCTGGTAGCTCGTCGACATCACGCTCACAGATACTTTTAGTGAAGGTATTGTCCGCATTTTCTTGAACGACTAAAGCTTTAAAACGATTTGTTTCGGTCATGATTAATATCCTAATTTATTAAGGGTGTTAGCAAGGAATGCTAATACATTCCCTCATAAAGTAACCAATTTAGATCAATAAAATAAAAAGAAACTAAACTTCGACTAGCGACGATTTTAAGATATCTGACGCTCTTGCCCTTCCCAGTAAGGTTTGCGCAATTCAGTCTTAAGCACTTTATTCGCCCCCGATAGTGGGAAGGGCTCGGTTCTGAATTCAATGCTTCGCGGACTCTTATATCCAGCAATTAGGGTATGACAGTGTTTTTGCAATTCTTCGGCAGTCACTTCGGCACCCGGATTCAGGATAACAAGCGCATGCACGCTTTCACCCCATTGTTCGCTTGGAATACCAATCACAGCGCTTGTCGCCACGGCAGGGTGTTGCCCAATTGCATTTTCAACCTCGGCGGAATACACGTTTTCACCGCCCGATACGATCATATCTTTGACTCGGTCCATAAGGAAGATAAAACCATCCTCATCCATATAGCCTGCATCGCCTGTCATTACCCAACCATCTCGTATAGTCTCAGCAGTCACTTCGGGATTATTCCAATAACCCAGCATAGTGGTCGGCCCTTTTACTATTATCTGCCCGACATCGCCACGCGGCACCTCATGCATGTCCTCATCCACTACCCGTATTTCACAGACCATTGTTGCGCGTCCCGCTGAGCGCAGCTTGCCAGCTTTTGCCCCTTCGAGAACGTGATAGCCTTCGGGAAGAACTGTCGCTACAGGGCTCAGCTCTGTTTGACCAAAAGCCTGCAGGAAAGACGCGTTAGGAAACCTTGCAAACGCATCGATAAGAACCGACTGCGTAATTGGCGAAGCCCCATAGGCAATCTGTTTCAAGGACGAAACATCCGTCTGCGCGAGCTTGTCGCTTTGCAAGATCATTTGCAGCATAACGGGCACCAACAATATCTGATTAGGTCGATGCTTCTCGATGGCATCCAATGTGCCGTCTACAGTGAACATCGGAACTACTACATGAGTTCCCGCCATGAAACTCACACCAGCAAACCAAACCAAATCAGCAATATGAAACATCGGGGCAGCGTGCAAATAGACGGTACCTTCAGCCATATTTATCTCGTGGGCATTTGAAACACCACCCACATAAAAATTGGTATGTGAGAGCATCACGCCTTTAGGAAACCCAGTCGTACCACCGGTATAAAAGATACCAGCCAAATCATCTCCGCTGCGACCAGCATCCTCTGTAGGAGCATTTGATGCCACAATATCTTCGTAATTCTCCATTCCCTCAGGCGTTTCACCATCTCCGCAATAGATTAAGGTCTGCAAACCTGGAATTTGCGATTTCGCCTCAATTGCGACGTCTTTAAAAGCCTCATCCACGATCAAGATTTCAGCGCCAGCATCTTGCAAGGCATATACACATTCTGCAGCGGCCCAACGGATATTCATTGGCATCATGGCCCCACCACCCCAAACACTAGCAAAGTAGTATTCGATGAAGCGATCAGAGTTCAGCGACAATAGAGCGACTCGATCCCCGGGCTTCATGCCAAGAGCCTGCAAGCCCCCAGCTAATCGTGCCACTCGGTCGAGCATCTGAGCCCAAGTTTGTTTTCTGTCCTGATAGATAGTTGCAATACCCTTGGGATTGATCTGAGCTGCGCGTCTGAGAATAGATGTAATCTGCATTGGGTGATTCCTTCTTAGCGTGGATTTGAAATTTCTTTTTATAAACCTTAATCTCTTTCTGTCAAATATGGTAGAAAATAGTTTAAGATAAGTGCTGATCCAACATATATTTAGTTTATTTGGCCGCGAAAGTCTTTTCTTTTGAGCACATTATTCAGCTAAGGTTCAGTAATCCACTGCATAATAGATAATGTAAAATTACACAATAAAGTCAATCATCACTGAGGTGAGTATTATTAAACTGATTACCCTACGTTCTTTCTGTTTAGTCACTATGCTTATTTTCTCCAGCCAAGTAATCTGGGTCTCGGACGCTGCGGCAAAACAAAAGCAAGAACAGCAAAAAGTAAGTAAGTCACAAGCAGCGCAATTAGCTCAGCGAGCTGTCGCGGGTAAAGTACTTAAAGTAGAAAAGCGTGGAAATTCTTATCGGGTTAAAATTCATCAGAAATCTGGTCGTGTTGTTTATGTAACAGTTGATGCGACAACGGGTAAAGTTCGTAAATAAATTTATACGGCAATAATCTAATCATTTCACTAAACATAACGTTATCCAATTGGTTTAAATCAGCAAAGAACGGAGTTTATACATGCGAATTTTGATAGTCGAAGATGACAGTAGGCTCCTGCTCCAACTTGACCAATACATGCAGTCACAAGGATTCAGTGTCGATTTAGCGGATGATGGCAACAAGGCCCTATATCAACTGCAGGAATACGATTACGATTTAGCTATTGTTGATGTCGGTTTACCAGGCATTGACGGTTTTGAAGTGGTAAAACAAGCCAGAGCAAAAGACATCACCTGCCCCATTATTATTCTTACTGCTCGTGATCGCTGGCAAGAAAAAGTCAAAGGTTTGGAATGTGGTGCTGATGATTACTTAACTAAGCCTTTTGTGCATGAAGAATTACTTGCTCGCGTAAAAGCGTTAATTCGACGCAGTGCTGGCCAAGCTAACCCTCTTTTGCAAAAAGGGCCGCTTTCATTGGACACCAGCGCCAATCAATTATATGTAAATGAGCAAGCGATTGAGCTTACGGCTTATGAATATAAAGTAATTGAATATTTGATGATGAACCCAAATAAAGTGGTATCTAAAACAGAGATGGTCGAACACATTTACGATCAAGATTTTGATTTAGATAGCAACGTTATAGAGGTTTTTGTTGGCAGACTGCGACGTAAAATTGATAAAGCTAACGAAATTAAGCCTATTGAAACCTTGCGCGGCCGAGGTTATAGACTCAATGCAAACTTGCAATGATGAAAATATAACCATGCCACTAAAACACCCAATATAATTTACCCTAACCAGCAGACCGAGAACTAGCGCTAATGGAAAGAAAATGAAAACTTGGTCAATTACCCGCCGAATATTTTTCGCTTGCTTCTTGTTTGTGGCTATCTTTTTTCCAGCGGTCATTTTTTCTATGCAAAATGCCTATGAGCGAAGCTTACTTTTAGCCAAACAAGAAGAATTATCGACAACCGCATTTGCCATGATTTCGGAGTTCGAATTTGAAAACGGTAACGCCGTTATGCCTTCTCGGCTTTTTGTCGAAGACTTAAATCTTCCAGGCTCAGATCTCGTGGCGACGATCATATGGAGAAAGCAACAAATATGGCAGTCTCAGTCATCTATTGATAACTCTATTGATGCTAGCTTGTTCAATCTATTTCTAGGCGAAACTCAAGGACAAGTGACTGGCGAAACTTTATTCTTACCCAATTTCAGCGAAGAAAACCCACATTTTGCACTTTCAAAAAAGGCAGAGTTTTTTATAGATGGCGACTTTGAAGAAGTGAGTTTTTTAGTCATCAATAACAAGAACAATTATACCCGTGAGTTAAGCACATTTATTAATCGTTTATGGGGCTGGATTGCAGTTTTAGGTATCATATTGCTTGGCCTTATAGCCATGTCCTTGCGCAGTGTTTTTATGCCAATGCAGAAGATTATCAAAAGAATAGAGCAAATCGAACGAGGCGAAATTGATCAGATCAATGATGACTATCCACCCGAAATACAACCCCTACAAAAAAGTATTAACAAACTTCTTGATAGTGAAAAGCAGCAGCGAGAGCGGTATAAAAAGAGCCTTGATGATTTAGCGCACAGCATAAAAACACCTCTGAGTGTTATTTTGGGCCAGACTGACCTTAGTCACGAAATTAAGCAGCCGATATTGCATATCGACGATATAGTAAAACGACAGCTAAAACGCGCCACCATTAACGTAATTGGCTTTTTGCCAAGTATTGATATAGGTCCTTCTACTCAATCATTAGTAGATGCAATGAGTAAGATTCATCACCAAAAATCACTTTCACTCCAATCAAAAATACCGAGCCCAGCCCCTTTATCTATCGATCAAACCGACTATATGGAAATACTAGGAAACTTGCTTGATAACGCATGCAAGGCAGCCCAGAGCGAGGTGTCTATTGAGTACAAGCGCAGGGCTACACATACTGAGATAATAATAAAGGATGATGGCAAAGGAATTTCCCAATCGGCCATAAATGCGATAACTGAGCGTGGTCGACGCTTGGATACTTACACCGAAGGTCAGGGATTAGGACTGGCCTTGGTTGTGGATATGCTAGAAAGCTATGGTGGCGAACTGAAAATTCAAAGTGAACAAGCCCTCGGGAGTACATTTAGTATAGTTTTGCCACATCATCGCAGCAATATAGTCAGCACAATAAACACCGAAACAGGCACCTTAAAAAACGAAGATTCAGCCTAATTGTTTAGTGATGCTTTCTTTTCGACATAAACTATATTTTGAACGACGCTATAGGCATAAACTATATTTTGAGCGACGCTATAAATGCTTGAACAAACTTCATATGCGTGTGCATTTCAGCATCACTAGTTATTTCTTTGGCTAACTCACCGCCAACACCAATACCTTGAATTCCGGACGATAACCAGTGAGCTGCATTGCCTTGATTAATTCCGCCTACGGCAAACATTGGAATTTGGCTGAAAGGACCTCTTAGTGCGCTAAAATAGTCTAGGCCCATAGGCACAGCAGGAAAAAGCTTCACTATGTCAGCGCCATAACTCACCGCCTGAGAAACCTCTGTAGGCGTTAATGCGCCCATTAGCACGGGAATATTGTATTTATGTGCAAGTTTCACAACAGCTTCATTTACGTTTGGAGTAACTAAAAATTGTGAACCCGCTTCAATTGCTTGCTTTGCTAATTGCTCATTAACAATAGTACCAGCGCCTATCAACTGATTTGGATACTTATTGCGAGAGAACCCAATATGATCACAAAAATCCATTGTATTAGAGGTTATTTCAAGAACTTTAACACCTCCACTGATTAAACACTCAATGGACTTTTGAACGTGCTTGCTGTTAGGTAATCGCACAATAGCCAAAAGTTTTGCTGACACAATAACTTGCGCAATTTGATCGCGAGTGGCTCGTTTAAATTCACCTGCTAATTCGTATTTCACTACAATCCGTTTACTTTAGTTCTGCCGATTCAAGCCCGTCTTCAGGTTCTTTTGTTTCCATGTCATCACTCGACAGTAAGACAGCTAACCATCTGCTCTCTTCGCGCGATTCAAGTGCTATTTTAACAACCATGGTTAAGGGAACTGAAAGTAACATTCCAACGCTACCTAACATCCATCCCCAAAATATCAACGACAAGAATACAACTAATGTTGATAGCCCTAGTCCACGGCCCATGAAACGGGGTTCAATAACATTCCCCATCACCATATTAACGATAACGAAGCCAAGTCCTGCCAAACCGGCTTTTGCGAAACCGAACTCTACAAACGCCATTAAAACTGCTGGCACAGCCGCAATAATGGAACCAATGTTTGGAATGAAATTAAACAGAAAAGCTAATACAGCCCAAAGTAAAAAGTGGTCAACACCCAAAAAGTATAACCAAACAGCAATAAATAAACCTGTGGCTAAACTAACCAATGTTTTAATAGCAAGATAGCTATTCACTGACTTCAAAAATCGATCGATGTGAGTCATTTTCATATTTGGATCAGACAAAGCAACGTGAATACGTTTAGGCATACTTTCCGCTTCAAAGAGCATAAAAATAACAGTCAATAGAATCAAAATAAGATTCGAGAGCACGCTACCCATGCCGCTCAAAAATCCGGTCGCAACTGACATTGCCGAACTTGGGTCGAGGTAAGACAACAATAAATCCTTGTCGATAATAATATTCAATACCGCAAGTTTACTAATGATCCAAGCGAACTCACCCGTGAGTTGTTCGCGGTAAATAGGCATATTTTCTCTGAACTCGGTCAGTGACTGTGTAATTAACCCAGCCAACATAAAACCAATCACCACAATTATGAGTATAACTAAAGTAACAGAAGCCCAACGCGGAACTTTGTATTTGCTAGCCCAATTAATAAGAGGACTACATGCAATTGCAATAAAAGCAGATAAGAGAAATGGCACCATTATAACACTCGCCGCTTTAACACCTGCGAGAACAATAATAATGCAAGCCATGACTAACATGGCCTTTGCAATAGGTGATTTGATATCCATACAACCTCTTCTGCTAAAATAATTGACGCCAGCGCCGTGAATTTGGCTATAGTTAACCAAATGTAGCTACCGTTTAATAATGGAAATGACTTTGCCGCCTATTGATTAGATGACATTAGTACTATTTGTAGTATGACAATTTTTTAAAAACAATCACATATAAAGTTTTAAACGATCTCAAAACAACGGGAAATTTTGAATTAATGAATTTAAATCAAGCCACCATAAGAATAAAGAATCTAAGACTACGCACTTATATTGGAATCAATGATGATGAAATTAAAAACCAGCAAGATGTGGTTATTAACGTCAAAATTCACTATGACGCAAAAAAGGCAACCGACTCGGATCTCATGGACCACGCCTTAAATTATAAGATAATTACCAAGGCCATTATCAGGCTTGTTGAAGATAACCGTTTCTATTTATTAGAAAAGCTTACGCATGATGTATTGAAAATCGCCGCCGATCATCCATGGGTTACCTTTGCAGAGGCCGAAGTAGATAAACCTCACGCTCTGCGTTTTTCAGATTCAGTGTCGTTGTCACTTTCTTGCACCAAGGAGTAATTTAGTATGAGTAAGCGTATGTTGATCACTGGTGGGACTGGTCTAATTGGCCGTTCGTTAATTAAAAGCTTATCTAGTAAATATGCGATTACCGTTGTCACAAGAGACCCTGCCAGAGCGAAAAGGTTACTTGGTGATAACACCAGTTATATCACGGCAGAGGCATTGAAATCGGTAGATGAGTTTGACGCAGTAGTCAATTTAGCGGGTGAGCCCATTGCAGACAAGCGCTGGACTGATGCTCAAAAAGACCGAATTTGCAAAAGCAGATGGGATATTACGCAGCAACTTGTCGACATAATAAATGCATCAGCGAAGCCGCCCAGCGCTTTTATTAGTGGATCAGCGATTGGCGTGTATGGCCGACAAGGTGACAAAGTAGTCACTGAAGACTTTACAGATTTTAACGATGAGTTTAGTCGAGAAGTGTGTAAAAAATGGGAAGAGATTGCCCTGCAAGCAACTACGCGAACATGTGTAATGCGCACTGGCGTTGTGCTCTCAGATAAAGGCGGTGCCTTAGCCAAGATGCTCATGCCTTTCAGATTAGGCTTAGGCGGTCCTATAAGCACTGGCAAGCAATTTATGGCCTGGATACATATAGAAGATATGGTAAAGGGAATTGAATATTTGCTTGATAGCAATGAAGCGAAAGGCGTTTACAACTTGACCTCTCCAAACCCAAACACAAATCACTTTTTCTCGCTTGCACTTGCTCGCCGATTAGAGCGACCTTGTATTTTTAGAGTGCCCGCATTTGTAATCAAAACTTTAATGGGTGAGTCATCAGACTTAGTGCTGTTTGGCCAAAAAGTAGTTCCGCAGCGTTTGCTGGATGAAGGGTTTACATTTTCTTACCCTACATTAAAGGAAGCATTAGCTGAGTTAGATTTATAGCTAGCTTGCGGTGACAGTGCGCTATCATGTAAGATTTTGTACAACAAAAAATTCTTAGGTATATAACTTGAATATTGATTTATCCAGCATGTCTAGCACCAGCGTTTATCATTTAATGACGCAAACTATTATTCCTCGCCCCATTGCGTGGGTGTTGTCTGAAAACAATGATGCTAGTCTGAATTTAGCTCCTTTTTCATACTTCAATGCAGTGTGCAGCGATCCCCCGTTGCTTATGCTTTCAATGGGTAAGAAACCAAATGGCAACACCAAAGATACTTCTGCCAATCTTGTCGAAGGTAAATTTTGCGTTATTCATATTGCACATGCTCAGCAGTCTGATCAGGTAACCGGAACTGCTGCGACCTTGGAGTACGGTGAAAGTGAGATAGAAGCAAATCAAATTGAGCTTATTAGCCATGACAACTGGCCGATTAAACGCATTAAAGAAAGCCCTATTGCCTACTTATGCAAAGTTCACAGTACTCAGGAAATTGGAAATACACCGCAGCAATTAGTATTTGCTGAAGCAATTGAAGTTTACATCGATGATGCGGCCGTAAACCAAGAAAATAATCGCATAAAAGTAGATGCTTTAAAGGTTAATCCATTGGCTCGACTCGGTGCAAGTCAATATGCGAATTTGGGCGAAGTATTTAGCAAATCTCGCCCTATGTAAGCGCATGTAAAGTTGTCCCGAAGTAGGAGAAATAGTATTCCCGAAAGCTATCAATAACAGCTATCAATAACAGCTCTCAATAACAGCTCACAAGAATACTTCGGTTTTTCGTATTTACAGCTTGACGATCAACTTGCCATTGTTACCGCCAGTTAGCAGTAAATTTAGACCGTCAATTGCAGACTCTAAACCATCTAATGTATGTGCCCGATGCTTAATTTTACCTTGCATCACATATGGTGTCAGTTTGGCAATTAATCCCGGTATTTCTGCGTAATGATCTGGCATTGTGAAACCTTGTATAGTCAAACGCTTTTTGATAATAGGGATCCAATTCGGTCCAGCACTTGGGGTTTCAGAACCATAATCTGCAATCATCCCACAAACGGCTATTCGACCATGTGCATTCATCGCTTCAAAAATATGGTTCTGTATTGCTCCACCAGTATTTTCAAAGTAAATATCAACGCCATTTGGTGCAAGTTCTGCCAACTTTGCAGCAATATCATCTGTCTTATAATTGATTGCGCCATCAAAGCCTAACTCATCGACAATCCAGTTGCATTTTTCATCATTACCCGCCACGCCCACTACAGTTAAACCATCAGCTTTTGCTAATTGACCAACAATGGAGCCTACAGAACCCGCCGCACCACTTACCACTATGGTTTCACCGGCTTTAGGTTTAGCTACACCATACAAGCCTTGCATTGCAGTTATGCCGGGAAGCGCAAATACTGATAGGACCATAGACGGATCTAAGCCTTCTTGCACTTTATTCAAGCCTGGCCCGGCGCTCAAAAAATATTCTGTCCAGCCCATCATGCCCATTACTCGATCACCTACATTAAAATCGGGGTGATTACTTTGCACAACCTCGCCTATGCCTGAGGAGCGCATAACGTCCCCTAAAGCGACTGGAGGAATATAGCTTTTAGTGTCTGAGCTCATCCACCCGACCATCGCCGGATCAAGCGACATATGAGTTTGTTTTACTAGAAATTGACCTGCCCCAACTTCTGGCATATCTTTTTTAATCACTTCAAAGGTATCAGAGCCAATAGGGCCTGGAACCGGACGCTTTTTGAGGTTAATTGCGGTGTAGGTACTCATATTGGACTCTCCGTTAATGTTATAGGTACTTTAGATATCGAAATGCTAAATACAGATTAGGCATTTTCATCGATTTTTACTATCGAAATTAAAGAAGCACCATTATTACTGTATAAAGTGTTAAGATATATAGTCAATAATGCGAATGTTTATTGTTATAAAAGCAATAATAAAGTAAAAATCAATGGATACTTAGATGGATCAATTACGAGCCCTACGTTATTTCAGTAAAGTCGCGGAAACTGGCAGTTTTACGAAGGCAGCAAAGGCATTTGATGTGCCGCCCTCTTCGCTTTCTCGCCGAGTGGCCGATCTAGAAAAGAGTCTTGGCGCTACCTTGCTAAAACGCTCAACTCGAGTTGTAAAACTGACGGAAATTGGTCAGACCTACTACAAGCAGATACGTGACATTCTTAATCAATTAGAACAAAGTAATGAAGTGGTTAGTAATTATCAGGCTAAACCCATGGGCCATCTGCATATCAGTTCGATGGTCGGTTTTGGGGAGCCTATTTTACTGCCTCTTTTGGATGAGTTTAGTAAATTGTATCCAGAAATAGTTTTAGATGTCAGCCTGACTGACGAGCTATCGACTTTGAGTCGTGATGATGTGGACATCGCCATTCGTGGCGGTTATGCCCCTAATGAAAGAGTCGTTGCGATTAAATTGATGAGCAATCATTTTATTCCGGTAGCTGCACCCAGTTACCTTGCCGATATGGGCAGACCTAAAAGTGCTTTGCAGTTAGCTCAGCATAAGGGTATATATTTTCGCACTCCAAATGGGCCGACACCTTGGTTATGTAAACTTGATGGGCAATGGCAAGATGTCTCTGCGCCACAAGTTGCTGTATCAAATAATGGTAGTTGGCTAGCGAAAAAAGCCTTAAATGGCGACGGTATAATGATGGCTCCCTGGTGGGCATTAGCTCGGCATATTGAAAGCGGAAAACTACAAGAGTTGGTATTTGAACCGCCATTGTCTATAAGTCAAAATGATGACCTAGCCGTATACTTGCTGTATCAAAAACACCGATACCTAGTGCCTAAAGTTAAAGCGGCTGTAGACTTTTTGGTTGCAAGAATAAAAGGTAAATATTGATCACATGCATGCGCTCTGCAAACAAAGCAAAAGACGATACTCGATTCCGCAAGCATACGCAGTATTTAGAGCATCGCTAATGCCAGGGCTTTCCCATGTCAATATCTACTTAGCTGTCAGCTTAGTGCCAATTTTAAGCTTAGTTTCTTAGTCCATCAGTTTATGGCAACGTGCCAGTCTGTTGCAATCGAGCTGCTCTTTTCTTGAGCCAGATGAACTGCGCTATGTAACCTACAAAGAAAATCACAAAAAATAACAGATAAAATTGCTTCAATAACGGGTCATGAAAAGTCTTCAAATAGGGGTCATCAACTGGAAGGCGGAGCAATCCATCTGTAATAGCAGGCACCATGTGGAACAACAATGTGCCTGAAAAGCAAAACGCCTGAAAATAATCTGCTATTTTAGAAAACATTGATATTTTGGTGACAAAAAAACCAGCGATCAAGGCTAAAATGGTAAGCACCGCAAGCACATGCGCCGGCCCAAAGCCTCCTTGGTTATAAATCATTAGTGCAGTCACTGCGGCAATGAGTGTGCAAGCCAAATAAATCTGCCCTGATTTGTGCTCCAGTGTAATTATTTTATAAATTACTAGTGTGTAAAAACCTGCAATTAAAGCAACGATCGCAATAATTGTGTGAAACCAACCCAATATCGTTATTTCTGGCACAGTAATTTCCTTATTTTGTTTGATGCTTTAACATAATTGCGTAAAGCGTATTTTGACACCTAAAGAGTAGGTGCCAGAACCAATCTATAAAAAAGTGATAGACAAGGCCAAAAATATTCGCCAATCCAGCTCGTCTAGTCGTTTTCGAATCAACACTTTGTTCCTATTTTTTACCCAATAGAGTGGGTTTCCCGAAAGTCACAGTAAAGTAATAGACTGCCATTTTTAGCGCTCCAAAGCACCACTTTATATTAAATAAAATTTCAATGGTTCAGCAGTGTTTGATATATTCATCAGCCTCTTTTCACTTTTCATTATAATAAAGTCTGATAATTTTCGGTTCTTTTTCAATTATCCGAATCTCCGCAATGCCCAATAACTAGCGCTCATATTGAATCTTCTAACTTCACTTCCATCAAGCCTCCATTCAACGTTAACGCGTGACTGTCGACTGCTAGCCATTGCAGCCGCTTTAATACGGCAATAACGGCCATACGCCGTCCAGAATTGTGTGAGAAGTTCGTGTTATCAGCACTCGTGAGGTTAACTAAAGTGACAGGCTGTTGCGAGCTATAAGCGGATCTTGAAATTCCTGAAGATCCGCTCCTTACAGCGGTCATTGAAGAGGTTTAGTATTTTAAAGCGACCTAATCGCGATCTAAGAAGCTTTCAGGGTATTGCTCTGCAATATGGTAGGCCCCTTAAGCTCATTTAGTTTGGCTGGGTATTCTCAGAAACAATACAGACACGGTTGCGACCACTTCGCTTGGCCGCATATAGATTCGTATCGGCTTTGTTCATTGCAGATTCAAGTTCTTTGACTTGTTCGGCCATGGCAATACCAAAGCTCGCAGTTATTTTAAGCGGCGTCTCTTCAGTTGCATAAAAAGACGTTTTTTCTATTTTTTCGCGTATCGCATTGGTGATTTTTTCTGCCTCATCAAGTTGCGTATTAGGGAAAACAATTAAGAACTCTTCGCCGCCCATACGCGCCACTAAATCTGAGTTTCGGATACTTTGCTGTAAAATATTTGCAAACAATATAAGAACTCTATCCCCCGCGTCATGCCCATGAGTGTCGTTTACTTTTTTAAAGTGATCAATGTCGATCATAATGATGCTAATTGGTAATAGCGAGCTATTTTTAGTATTCACTTGGTCTAAGAAAAATGAGGTAATATATCTGCGATTAGGCAGATTCGTCAGCGAGTCAGTGTTAGCTTGAATTTCTTTTTCGGAGTTTAGCAGCATCATTGCTTGGTGACTTTTATAACGAGTAAATTCGCTGGTAAAAATGAAGATGTCGATTACTGCTAAAGATGCTAAAAATCGGCTACTTTCTACAAAAGAATATTTGGCAATGGTGTATTGGGGATTAAATAGCAAAACGGCAGACAGTAAAAACACAATAATACTGCTTATCATTCCCCAACGATATCCCAGTAGAATAAACATGGCAAATTGAAACGGAAATATCCAATACAGACCAGTGTTTTCATAACCTCCGGTATATACTTGTCCTAGCATCAAACAGCCTACGGTGAAGCCCGTGAACTGAATAAAGTAAATTTTGTTCTTAAATTTTTGGGCGAGCAATACGCTACCAATAATCAATGCACTGCCAATTGAGTAGAGAAGTTGTAGCCCGACGTATTCGGTGTTGAAATATTTATAGGCGAAATAAAAAAGAATCATTGAGCCCAAATAGCTAGTCACATAAAATATGAAAAGACGTCTGGTGGACTCAACATCAGATAAGTCAACAAGTGTAGTGCTTGTTTTTAAGATTTTTTGATTTTTATTACTATTTTGCATGCACTAATGTATCGTCAAAACAACGCCATCACAAATATCATTATTACATATCGGCTGAATAGGCAATTGATTGACAATTATCATCGCTATTCCATCGATGGTTAAGTCAAGTTGCGAGACAACTAAACGAAAGGCTAAGAGAAACGTTAGACTATGAGACACTAGCAGAGAAATTTAGCCAATGTGTTAAGTCGATCGATTGATCTCACAGCCCATTATTGCCATTCTATGATAATTTTGAAACATCTGCTTTTTTAAAATAAGTAATACTACGTATATCTTAACTGTTTACAGAAGGATACTTTGATGGGTGGCGAAGACGAAAATCAGTTTGTTCAGCTCAATGCCTGTTTGGTATTCTTCTATAATTCATAGCTGGCAAGAGAGTTGATTAAACCAAATAAAAACCCGAGATTCTGGCGCAAAAAAAGGCAACTTTCCGCGGTTTCCATAGCTATATTTTGGCTTTCAATATTGAGATAGTTAAGTGCCTCAATCCTTTAGTGCATTACGAACAGTCGGGCAGTATTAATACTGTCTGTACTTAAACCAAAGCTTAGCTTTAGTAAGAAATAATTAATGTTGTCTTGCTGGAATTTTAGCAAGATTCAGTAACATTTAGTTACAGATTCATAAGGGTGTTATGTCAGTTTACCTATTTTATTCCGTCGCAGTTTTGCTGTCGCTTAGTTTATTATATGGCCTTATTGCTCATTACTTTTACACAAGCAATATTACTCAGAAAGTATTGTCGGGCTTATTGTTTGGCGGTATTTGTGTCATTGGTATGATGTTGCATATAGACTTAGGCCCTGGTGTCATTTTCGATACCCGCTCCGTCGTGCTTAGCATAGCGAGTCTCTTCGGTGGCCTAATCGGAGCCCTCATTGCAGGAATCATTGCACTAAGCTACCGCATTTTTCTCGGTGGTGCAGGTGTATATGTAGGCATTGGTATTATTATAACGTCAATCTGTTTGGGTTTAGCATATAGATACTGCGTTCAAAAAGGCTGGGCAAAAATTAATGTTGCGCAGTTGCTGCTATTTGGTTTATTCCTCCATCTAGTTCAAATAATATTATTCAGTCCTCTTCTGCCACCCTTTATTGGGCAAGTAATGGCGACGATTGTCATCCCGACGCTTCTAATTTTTACCCCCGCGACGGCACTATTAGGTCTACTATTAAAAACTTTTGACGATCGCATAAAGACAGATTTTGCGCTGAGAGCAAGTGAATCACAGCTATCCGATCACCTGCACAATACACCATTAGCTGCTATATCATGGGATATAAACTTCCAAGTCACCCAGTGGAACAAAGCTGCCGAAGAAATGTTTGGCTACACCGCCGATGAAGCGATGGGGCTGCACCCAACAGGCTTTATTGTGAGCAATGTATTGAGAAAAGAGATGGATGAGGTTTATACGGCTTTAATGGCAAACAAAGGTGGTGGGCGCAGCCGTAACGATAATGTCACTAAAGATGGCAGAACCATTAACTGTGAGTGGCA
Source organism: uncultured Glaciecola sp. (assembly GCA_905479945.1). Lineage (GTDB taxonomy): Bacteria > Pseudomonadota > Gammaproteobacteria > Enterobacterales > Alteromonadaceae > Glaciecola. The sequence continues at coordinate 48,782 of CAJQOP010000047.1, forward strand.
CAATACAACGCTCTTGGATGGCGCGGGCAAGATTATTGGTGTGGCCTCTCTTTGCGAAGATGTTACTGCACGCAAACAATCGGACCTAATGATTTGGAAGCAGGCAAATTACGATTCCCTCACTGGTTTAGCCAATCGAAAAATGGTGCATGACCTCCTCAAAGAAGAAATAGAAATAAGCGATCGCTCGGACATAAGCATCGCTTTTTTGTTTCTTGATCTCGACGGCTTCAAGGACATTAATGACACTCTGGATCACAATATTGGCGACAAGCTGCTAATCGAAGCAGCAAAACGGCTAGGTAGTCTGATTCGAGAAGACGATACTATTGCACGAATTGGAGGAGACGAATTCGTTATCATAATGAGTGGGCTTGATAGTCCTCACCATGTGGACCGAATCGCGAGTAAACTAGTTGAAAAAATGGCCGAGCCTTTTTATTTGGAGCAAGACACGGGCAAAGAGACAGTGTTTATTTCAACTAGCATGGGCATCACCATGTATCCACAAGACGCTTCTAATTCAATCGAAATACTAAGGAATGCTGATCAGGCAATGTATGCCGCGAAGCATAAAGGAGGTAATGGTTTCCAATACTTCACTCCATTGATGCAACAGAACGCCTTGTCCCGCATGTCTATGATTAGTGATTTACGCGAAGCCTTGCCCAACAAACAGTTTCAATTATATTATCAGCCTATTGTTAATTTAATGAACGGTAAGATCCATAAAGCTGAAGCACTGATACGCTGGCAGCATCCTGAAAAAGGCTTGGTTGGACCGTTTGAGTTTATTCCGATTGCAGAAGAGACGAAATTGATCGAGGACATCGGTAACTGGGTGTTCCTTGAGGCCAGCCGGCAGTCAGCTCTTTGGCGCGCCTCATTGCAGCCAAACTTCCAAATAAGTATTAATACTTCACCAGTACAATATCAAAAAGACTCTTTTTGCGCCAAAGCTTGGCTCGAACATTTGAATGCGCTTGGTTTGTCAGGAGATGCCATTGCGGTAGAGATCACTGAAGGAACACTAATGGAATCTGGAACCAATATCGACCAGATACTATTAGATTTTCGGGATGCCAATATACAAGTTTCTCTCGATGATTTTGGTACTGGATATTCATCGTTATCGGCCCTGAAAAGACTAGATATAGACTACTTAAAGATCGATAAGCTATTTGTTGATAACTTAGCGTCCAACTCTAATGATCTGGCTTTATGTGAGGCCATTATAGTCATGGCTCACAAGCTTGACCTAAAAGTAATCGCGGAAGGGATAGAAACAGAGGCACAAAGAGACTTATTAATAGCAGCTGGCTGTGACTATGGGCAAGGGTATCTCTTCGCGAAGCCATTACCGGTGAACGAATTTGAGGCGTATCTAAAGTCTCAATTAGATAAAGCGTCGGAGAGTGTTTGCTGATCAGACGCTCGACCTTTGGCAATTGCTCAGACCATCTTTCTGAGCAGTTCCCCTGTATTCAAACTCAACAGTCGCCAACAGCCAAGAGCGCCTAGAATACCAACCGTGAGAGCGCCAACAATAGGTGCTATTAACCAGTACTCAAAGTGCAAACTTGCTTCCATTTGAAATACCTTTGTTTGTAGCATATATAAACTAAATTCATTGGAAATAGCCGCCATCAGGCCTGCCACTAGTCCAATAATAATGAATTCATTAATTACACTAAAACGAATCATCCAACCTTTCGCGCCCAAGGTTCGAAGTATCGCGAGCTCTTGCAAACGTTCATCCATACTTGCCTGCACCTGCGCTATCAGCACCAACGCACCGGCAATAAGAACTAAAATGAGAATAAACTCTACCGCCATTGATACTTGATCGATGATATCGCGTAGCTGATTGATCCTAGCATCAACATCAAACAAGGTAACGCTAGCAAACGGTGCCATCAGTTTGGTTATTTCTGCTTTGCGCGACTCATCTAAACTAAAGCTAGTAATGTAAGTCGGTGCAAAATTTTCAACCGCCTTGGGATGTAATACGAAAAAGAAGTTCGGCTGCATTGTTTGCCAATTGACTTCACGTAAACTGGTTACCGTGGCCTTGATTACCTCACTACCTATATTAAAGGTAAGTTCATCCCCCAGTTTAATATCTAAGCGCCCTGCTATTTCCGACTCGAGCGACAATGGATAAGGGTCGCCCTCTTGCCATGTATCCAACCACTCCCCTTCGAGGATTCTATTACCCGTTTGAAGTTGAGTGCTCCACGTCAAGTTTGCCTCTCGACCCAGCCCTTGACGGCCGTCATCAGCAACCTCTTGGTCTTCTTTGGTGACTTCTGTACGAATTTTCTCTTCATTAATAGCAACAAAGCGTCCACGAGCGACTGGATAGAAACCACCAGAATCAATGTCGTTTTGTGCAAATTGTTCTTCTAAGCCACCTCGTTGATCTTCGGTCACATTAGAAAGGAAGTAGTTAGGCGTGCCCTCTGGCAACTGGTCTCGCCATTGTTTAACCATGTCATTGCGCATAACCAAAACAACTAATAGCAGCATGATGGTAATAGCAAAGCTGATCAATTGAACGCTATTACCCATAGCACGACGTCGAATTCTTGCCCATGCTAAAGTCCACGAGCCCATGCTGCCGCTGCCCAGTTTTCTTCCTACCATAATAAGTACATTTGTTACTCCGAGTAAAAGAGCAACAAGAATAATACCAGAGGCAAAAAGAATGGTGCTGATCATCAAGTTTTGACTATAAACCCACATCAAGAGAAACACAGCGATGCCTGATGTAGCAAACTGCAGTGCTTTAGACGAGAGCGTGGTGTTGATGTCTCGTCGCAACACACGAAGTGGTGGCACTGAAAATAACTGTAGCAAAGGATACAATGAAAATAGAACAGAACAAATAACGCCAGTAAATATTGCGATGGCTAATGGCCGCCAATGCCAAACGTTTAGCGATACCTCAACCGTGCCGGCAAGCATAGCTACAACGCCCTGTTGTAGCATAAACCCGACAACGACCCCCAGTAAAATACCTAAGGAAGTAATAAAACAAATTTGCAGTAGATAGATGCGTTGAACCATGGTTTTCCCTGCGCCTAGCGTTTTCATAATCGCGACAGGGTCAAAATGGCGCTGACTATAGCGCTGTGCGGCAACGGCAATAGAAACAGCAGCCAACACGATAGCCAATAAACTAGCCAGTAAGAAGTATTGCTCGGCTCTTGCTATAGAGCGACCGATTGCTGAATCGTCATCTTCAATAGATGTCCAGCGATGTATCTCTCGATTAAGCTGTGGTCTCAACCATTCATAATAATCATCTAAGTCGGCTGTTTCACCGGTAAAGTAGTATTTATAACTGACTCTTGAACCAGGTCCAGTGACATTAGTTTTGGCTAAGTCCGTCGTTGACATCAAAACAATAGGGTCAGTGTTAAATACACTAAACCCCGCGTCAGGAATTTCGCTTAGTACTTTTGAAACTTTGAAACTAGCATCACCAATATCTATAGTATCGCCCAATTCAACTTTCACTAATTGGAACAAACGAGAATCTATCCATACTTCACCGGGAGCGACCGATTCGTTTGTAGGTTCCGACACGCCAAAAGCTTGCGTGGTAACTTTCACTTTGCCTTTAAGCGGATAATTTTCATCAACGGCACGTAAATCTGAAAGTGCCAGTTCTTCTTGGCCGAACACCATAGATCTTGTGCTGACTTGATATGCACTGTTGAGCTTGAAATCGGAGGCTTTGCTTATCCACTGCTCATCAACGGGTGTTCGGGAGCGCAATTGCCTATCTGCGGCAATAAATTCAGCTGAGCGATCGGTAAGTGCCCCTTGTAGCCTTTCACTAAACAAGGACAACGACAGCACGGAAGCAACCGACAACACGATAGCTAGCAATATAATCGTAAGCTCACCGCGCTTTGCTTCATGTTTAAATAAGCGCCATGCTAATTGGAATACGATGGGCATCTTATTCTCCTGATACGACTTTGAGTATTGGCGTTTGTTCACTTAGCTCACCAGCATGCATGCGAAGTTGACGTTGGCAGCGTTGAGCTAACTCATTATCATGAGTAACTAAAATCAATGTCGTGTTTGATTCTTTATTTAAGTCGAATAAAAGGTTTTCAACCTTGCTTGAATTAGTAGAGTCCAGATTGCCCGTTGGTTCATCCGCGAAAAGAATTTTAGGATTGGTAATGAAAGCTCGAGCAATAGCTACACGCTGCTGTTCGCCACCCGATAATTGATTTGGGAAATGGTTTGCTCGGTGATCCAAACCTACTTGCTCAAGTATTTTTTGTGCGCGCTTTTTAGGGTCTGATAAACCGGCTATTTCGGCGGGTAACATAATATTCTCAAGTGCTGTTAAACTTTGCACTAGCATAAAGCTTTGAAATATAAAGCCTACTTTTTCACCACGTAAACGGGCACGTTGTTCTTCATTCATTGAATGCAGAGGCTCGCCATCTATCATTATATGCCCACCAGACACTTCGTCTAAACCTGCTAAAAGACCAAGAAGAGTTGACTTACCTGAACCTGATGCGCCTATAATGGCAACCGATTCACCTGGTTTAACGGTAAAACTAATGGGATGAAGGATCTGTAACTCACCTTCACTCGTATTTACCTTCTTTATAACGCTTTTAGTCTCAATCATTGCAGGAGCTGTTGTCATAGTGTTTTCTTTTTCAAAATCCGTAAAAATAAATAGGGAAAAATTAGTGCAAGTCCCATCTTTCATGAACACTTGCCTTACTTTTATCGTGCGTAAACGTAAAATTATACTTAACTTTATGCGCTCTAGTTTACTGCTATGTGTTTTATTCCCGTTTTATAGCCATTCAGATCAGCAATTAGTTGAAGATCATAAATTATTAGTATTAGGCGATAGCTTAAGTGCTGCCTATGGGTTAACGCAACAGCAAGGTTGGGTTTATTTGTTACAAATTGAGTGGCAAAAGGAAGACAAGCCTATAACCGTTATAAATGGGGCGATCAGCGGCGATACAACTGATGGCGGTTTATCACGTCTTCCCCGTTTACTTGATTTGCATAAACCAACACATTTACTCATAGAGCTTGGTGGTAATGATGCGCTACAAGGCCACAACCCAAAGAAAATAAGAGCCAATATTGAGAAGATGGTTCAACTAGCTAAACAAAAAGATGTTGAAGTGATGATTCAAGCAATGCAAATTCCGACCAATTATGGCAGGCGTTACAAACAGATGTTTACGCAAGTATTCAAAGATGTAGCTGCAAAAAACGACCTCCCATTAATTCCTTTTTTCTTAGAAGAAATTGCACTTAACAAAGAATTAATGCAAAACGACGGCATACACCCTACTGCTGAAGCGCAACCAATGATAACTGAGTTGTTAAAACCGCAATTAGAAAGTTATATTCTGAACTAGCAACAAAGCACACTGCGCCATCGGGTTTAGTGTGCTTGCTTGCTTGCTTAATTTACTTAATACTTATCAAATAATAGTCCTAAAATCGTTAGCAAATCAATCGGCCGCTGGCTGATAACTGAATACCTCTTCGAGAGACTTACCAAAAACCAGAGCTATCTTAAATGCGACCTCTAAGGAAGGACTGTACTTCCCCTTTTCAATTGCCATGATAGTTTGCCTTGTAACGCCCACCAATTCAGCTAAGTCCTGTTGAGTCATTTCATTTGCAAAAAAACGACCCTCTCGCACTTTATTATGGATCTTATTTATCGTAGTCATACTTACATCGCATCTTTTCTGTAAAGGCAAACTTGATGGGAGAAACGTACAATTTCCGCCAATATTAAACTGAATAGCAATAGGTGTATTTCAAATAATGGAATAGTAATGCGTTCCTCCACCAGAGATTCAATACCAAGAACATGAGGCAGTATTAATTGGCCGATACTAAGAATTACACCAATTGATAAAACCCAATAACCTGAATTATTGGCAAGCAATGTAATAAGCCTGTCTCGTTCATCACCTTCTAAATCCATTTTATTGCGACTCGATGCGGCAATAAGTGATTGAAAAATTACTTCTATGATAATGATATACAAGATAGCTGAACCTAAATAGCTCAGAGCCATGTCAACCATATCTTCGTTACTCAAAACCGATGCATCCATACTGAATAGAGAAATAGCGTAATCGCCAAAAATCACTAATGTTGCAAATAAAGAGAGCCACGTACTTTTTTCTTTAAACGTCATATTCATTATTTTTACTCTTTGTTATTTTATTCATTGAGTGTAATGTACACAAAAAGAAACCAAAAGTATATTATTTTTAACATTAAGTTAAATTTAACAATCAAAAAGTGAAGTTTAGAATACAAAAAAACCGCTAAATGAAGTGACCTATTTAAGTTGGACACTTTAATTAAGCGGCTTTTTATCAGTTTGAAATATTAATATCTAAGGTCTCGTGTAACCAACGGGTTTATCCGAGTTGCGATTCAGATAACGATCTCTTAGTTTTGATTGACGCGACGTCATTTCAACTTGTTCACCTTGAATAAACACCTGTTCTGCATTTTGCGTGACCTCTAGTGGGTCTCCACTCCAAATCACCACGTCGGCTATTTTTCCTGGTTCAATGCTTCCTAACTGACTATCCATACCAAATATTCTGGCCACGTTAATAGTCAAAGCAGCAATACCCGCAGAATGTGGTAGGCCATTAGCGACAGCATTACCAGCATGCTGTGTGGCTAAGCGAATATTGTGAGTTTCCATGCCAATAACAACAGTTACGCCCGCCTTGTGCAATCTAGCCGCATTCTTTAGCGTTGCGCCAAGTTGATCAAAGCCTCCAGGCAAATTACTTTCAGGATCTAACATAACAGGGATGTTATGTTTGGCTAACTCGTCGGCTATTCTCCAAGCTTCTTTGCCACTTGTAATTACTATATTCAACCCCGAATAGCGCTTTTTCAAGTTAAGTACCTGAACAATATCAGCGCTTCTGTCGGCCCGCACAAGCAAAGGTATATCACCTGAAAGAACGGGTATCAAAGCTTTAGCATCTGCCATTGTAGTAAGGCCTAACCAATCTTTACTTGGATTCATATCGTGCGACTTGGCAAATATTGCTTCATCAAATACTTGGTTAATCGCAACCCACATAGCGGCGCGACTGCCACCGTTATCGTCAGCGCCTGAATGAGCAACGTCAATTTGCATAAAAGCATTTGCTTTCATTACTGAGTCATAGGTAGTTGCGAGAGTAATAAACGCGCCTTGGCCTAAAAATAACTGACCACTACTGCGCAAGCCTGTTGCCGCAGATGTGAAGCCTTCAAGCCGTGTAATGGGAATTAAGCTTGAATCATTATTTACTGCATACTGAACGTCAAGTGCCGCCCCAACCTTGGATATAGGATGAATAATAGTAGTCGCATCGACAACCCCTGCTGACATCCCAACTTCGAGCAAACCTAATGAAGTATGAGCGCCAATAAGACCCGGAGTTACCACTTTACCTGTAGCATCAATTTCGCGGTAACCGCTAGGAACATCTGTACCCTTGATAACTTGCTGAATAAGACCATCTTTAATCAGTACAGTGCCTTTATCAATAATGCCAGCAGCTGAAACTGTGTGTATTTTAGCGCCAACTATTGCGATATTTTCGGCGAACACACTAGTAGTAACATTCAAGCCTAGAGCAATGCTCGAAACTAAGGCCAATTTTTTAAAGAAACTCATTTCGCATCTCCTTCTGCAATTTGTCCAAGTTCAAAATCACTCACAGGCCATGATGCAGGATTACTGCGGTCATAAACCATTGCACCGTCAATGAATACTTTATCTGCTTGTGCATAAGTCGAAAACGGATCCGCACTCCACAGCACGACATCTGCATTTTTACCTTCTTCTAACGAGCCTGTTTTATCAAAAATGCCGAGTGATTTCGCAGGGTTAGCAGATAACCATTGCCAAGCATCAGCCTGACTGATGTCGATACCAGCGCGTTTTCCGTCAGCCCATGCTTTAGCTGCTTCTTGATTGAGACGTTGAACACCTAAACTACTATCAGAGTGCACAATTGCGCAGGCATTTGCTGCATGAACCATTGGAATATTCTCCTTAATGGCATCATACGCTTCCATTTTGAAGCCCCACCAATCCGCCCACATCGCTGAACAAACATTATTTTCAGCTAACTTGTCGGCAATTTTATATGCTTCGACAGCATGATGAAATGTGCCAATTTGATAATCAAATTCTTTCATTACATCTAGCATCGTGCCCATGTCATCAGCACGATAGCAATGCATATGCACGATAATGTCGCCATCAAGAACACCTGCGAGGGTATCTAAGTTTAAATCTCTTTTTGGCGCTTTTGGTGAACCACCATCTGCTACTTCAGCTTCAAATTCAGCCCATTTTGTTTGGTATGCCTTGGCATCAGCCCAAGCTTGGCGATAACCAGCAACGTTGCCCATTCTTGTCATAGGCCCGCCTTTAGAGCCATATACGCGTTTAGGGTTTTCACCACAAGCCATTTTGATGCCATACGGCGCTTCAGGAAACTTCATATCCTGAACCGTTCTGTTGGGTAAATTTTTCACTGTGACGCTTCTACCACCAAACAAATTAGCTGAACCGGGTAAAATTTGTAATGAAGTAACACCGCCTGCTAATGCTCGTTGAAAACCAGGGTCTTGTGGCCAGATAGAATGTTCAGCCCATACTTCAGCTGTCACTGGCGCTGTCATTTCATTACCATCAGAGTGTGAGCGCGTAGAAGGTGAAGGATAAACACCTAAATGGCTGTGGTTGTCGATAATGCCTGGTGTGACCCATTTGCCTTCACCATCTATTTCGATAGCGCCTGAAGGAGAACTTACACTTCTGCCAATTTCTTCAATTAGGCCATCTCTTATTAGAATCTCTCCATCTTCGATTTTTCCACCAATACCGTCAAGTATTGTTACATTCGAAATAACAATCGGTTTGCTATCCACTTTTTTATAAGTGCTTGGAAAAGGATTTTTATCGATACCGGTTATATTTTTTTGTTTATCTGCTTGGTCTTCGCTGGTGCACGCGGTTGCCAATGCAACCGAAACGGCCAGTGCTAAGCCTAATTTTAGCCTTGAATTGAACATATCTATCCTTGTCGTTGGAAAACGTTTATTTATTTTTATTCGATTGGTAACACTACATTTTGGAATTATAATCTTCACATGCCCTAAGCTAATAAATTAAGCGTTAAACTGCAAATGGCTTTGCTTTAAAATATCGTATTTTTTATTGCCTGAGCAAGCCATAAATTTAGACTATTTGGAACTGTTAGTAATCAAGAAGCTAGTACTTTAACGATTTCGTCAGCATTTTTAAGCCTACGCAACTCCATGAACATTTCTTCTGCTTCGGGATATTGTCTTTTTAAATAGTTAAACCATTGTTTGATTCTATTAGGGTAATAAAGCCCTTTTTCTGAATATATTTCATAACCAGAGTATGAAACTAGTAGTTCTTTTGTTTGTTCCCATGACATAGGTACGTGAGCATTTTTAATGGTTTGTGCTAAATTTGGCAAAGCTAGCGCCCCCCTACCCAACATTAAATCAATACAACCACTTCGTTGTTGGCATAAAAGTGCATCTTCTGCGCTCCAAATCTCACCATTAGCAATAATTGGAATGTCGGTAACTTGCTTTATTTTTGCAATCCAATCCCAATAAGCTGGCGGCTTGTAGCCTTCGACTTTGGTTCTTGCATGAACGGTCAGAAAATCAGCACCTGCTTGCGTTACAGCATCCGCATTTTCTAAGGCGAGTGACTTGTCATCAAAACCTAACCTTATTTTTGCACTAACAGGTTGGTCACTTGGCACTGCGTCACGCACCGCTTTTATGATTTGATAAAGAGTTTCAGGATCTTTGAGTAAAACAGCGCCGCCTCTGCTCTTATTTACCGTTTTCGCAGGGCAACCAAAATTTAGATCAACGCCTGGTGAGCCTAGCTCGACTGCCTTAACGGCGTTTTCCGCTAACCACTGAGGATGCTGACCAAGCAGTTGCACTCTTACTGGGACACCAGAGGGGGTTACTGAACCGTGATGTAGTTCAGGACAAAAGCGATAAAAAACCTTAGGTGGGAGCAATTGGTCCACTACGCGCACAAATTCAGTGATACACAAATCAAAGCCACCAACGCGAGTCAGCATATCTCTCATTAGGTGATCAACAACACCTTGCATTGGGGCTAAAACTATTTTCATACTGACAATTATGACACTCTTTATAGGTGAACCGTTTATAGGTGAACCGTCTCTAGGTGAACCGTCTCTTGGTGATCCGTTTAACTGATCCGAATAATAATATTGGTTCTAAATTTACAAATGCGTTTATTGGCTCGGTGCAACGCATCCATTTGATATTTATAGCGCACTAGCATACTAATTCAAATGCATTCATGTTTACAAAAAGCAGACATAAAAAAACCACCCATACAGGTGGTTTCATTAATTGGCGTCCCCTAGGGGATTCGAACCCCTGTTACCGCCGTGAAAGGGCGGTGTCCTAGGCCTCTAGACGAAGGGGACAAAAAACTTTTCATCAAAGCAACGCTTTGATAGTTTTTTGTTAGGAGAACTGCGCACTGCTAAGTGAACAACAATTTCCTAACCTAGACCAAGCCACAACAGCTTGGATTTGATGCTACGCTTTGTTAGAAGAACCGAGCGCTATAAAGTGAACAGTAAGTCTCTAACTAAGACCAAGCCGCTACAGCTTGGATTTTTTCTTTCTTTTTCTCATATTTACCACTGAGAAAATGGCGTCCCCTAGGGGATTCGAACCCCTGTTACCGCCGTGAAAGGGCGGTGTCCTAGGCCTCTAGACGAAGGGGACAAAAAACTTTTCATCAAAGCAATGCTTTAATAGTTTTTTGTTAGGAAAACTGCACACTGCAAAGTGAACTACGTTTTCCCAACCTAGACCAAACCGCTACAGTTTGGATTTTTAACTTACTCTCACAAAAGCTTGGTGGAGCTAGGCGGGATCGAACCGCCGACCTCTTGCATGCCATGCAAGCGCTCTCCCAGCTGAGCTATAGCCCCGTGTCCAATTAGACCTGCGAGCTATTTCTTTGCTACAGTTCCGTGACAGCGGGGCGCATTCTAGGCATCTGACTTAATTATGTCAACGATTTTTTTAAGAATTTTCTCTATTTGCTATGTAAATCAGCGCCATGTCGATTCTTTGAGCAATTTTGTCTTTTTCCATCAAATTCAAGGTGACATCTAAGGATGGTGAATTACCCGATCCGGTTGCCGCTACTCGCAACGGCATGCCAATTTTGCCCATTCCTATGCCAAGCGTTTCTGCAGTATTATTAATAGCCGCTTGAATTTTATCAGGGTTCCAGTCTTGAACCGCTAAAAGCGCATCTTTGACTGCCAATAATGGCTCTTTTGCTACAACACGCAGATGCTTTTTAGCTGCTTTTTCATCAAAGGATTCAAAATCAGCATAAAAATAGTGACTCATCGCAGCTAAGTCTTTTAATGTTGTCGCACGCTCAGCTTGTACTTCAATCACACTTTCAACGCTTGGACCTTTGCTATAATCAATACCCTGTTGGTCAAAATGCCACTTTGCGTGCTGGGCAACCTCACTTGCTGGAAGCGTCTTTATATAGTGTTCGTTAAGCCAGTTCAATTTTTCGGTATTAAATGCACTAGCCGACTTACTGATTGAGTCTAAATTAAAGTGTTCAATCATTTCGTCTAAACTAAATATTTCTTGGTCGCCATGAGACCAACCTAAACGCACTAAATAATTCAGTACAGCTTGAGGCAAGTAACCGTCATCTCGGTATTGCATAACGCTAACCGCACCATGACGTTTTGAGAGTTTTTTACCATCATCACCTAAAATCATCGACACATGAGCATATTCAGGAATAGGCGCACCTAAGGCATTCAGAATATTAATTTGGCGGGGTGTATTGTTAATATGGTCTTCACCTCTCACTACATGAGTGATACCCATATCCCAATCGTCAACAACCACACAAAAATTGTAGGTTGGAGCTCCATCCGTTCTTTTAATAATTAAGTCATCTAATTCTGTATTTGAAATCCGAATCTCGCCACGGACATGGTCCTTAATGACTACCTCGCCTTCCAGCGGGTTTTTAAAACGAATAACAAAAGTTTGCCCTTCAGGATGGTCTGTTCTATCGCGCCAGGTTCCCGGGTAGCGAGGTTTCTCGCCCTTCTTTTCCTGTTCGTCACGAATAGCATCTAATTCTTCTACTGACATGAAGCATTTATAAGCTAGACCCTTATCAAGTAACTCATCGATAATTTGGTTATAACGCTCAAAACGTTCAGTTTGATAGTAAGGCCCTTTGTCATGATGCAAACCCAACCAGGTCATACCATCCAAAATGGCTTGTTTGGCTTCGTCTGTTGAGCGCACTAAATCAGTATCTTCTATTCTCAACACAAATTCACCGCCTTGGCTTTTTGCATATAACCAAGAATACAGAGCCGTTCTAGCGCCACCAACGTGAAGATACCCAGTAGGGCTTGGAGCAAAACGAGTTACGACTGACATTATATTAATTTTCCTAAACATGAATTGGGCGTAGTTTACCGTTTAATGCCCTGAGTAAAAAGCGATCACTGGGTTTTTACGTCTTTTTGCCCGAATTTTGAGCTAATAGTATTATTTTTTTAAAATGATGTTGACAGATTCGGTCTCAACTCTATAATACGCCTCCTCTTACTTGAGGAACACTCTAGTAAGTTTGTTAGACAAGATGGACGCTTAGCTCAGTTGGGAGAGCATCGCCCTTACAAGGCGAGGGTCACTGGTTCAGGCCCAGTAGCGCCCACCACTTATTTTTGCAGTAAAATCAGATAGATTGGACGCTTAGCTCAGTTGGGAGAGCATCGCCCTTACAAGGCGAGGGTCACTGGTTCAAGCCCAGTAGCGTCCACCACTCCCTACCCTCTTGTTTTTGAACATCTTTTTAATCTAACATAGTTTTCGCGCTATTGCTTTGGCCTATGAATTTACAAAAAATGTGGCGAATCCGTGCCGAATCCGTGCCGAAAATGTGGCAAATCCGTAACTCGGTTTCTTTCTAGCCTTTTATTTACAGGGCCTACAGCGAAATTAGATTTGTTCGCTATTTTACACGCGAATTTGATTTAAAAGCGCATACTGCGGTTTTTTACTCTTGATATGAGTTAGGCAATCTGAGCAGTCACAAACCAATTGATTTGTTCTTTTTCTTCTGATTATCAAATTAAGAATTCTGTTATTCGGATGATTGTTGCCAGTTTTTAGTTGTGGCTTTTTCTTGATTTTACCCCTGTTTTTAGAAGTAGACGCTATTAAAACATCTTTATTTGACTGGCTGTTCCACGGCAAAACCGGCCGTACTCGGTTCAAAATTGTTAGGGAAGTTTTTGTCAATTAATGTCGCTTACTGTTGTTTCCATATTTAACCCTTAAACGACAAAGCAGACAGTCGCGACGGTTGTTTTGCAATAGCTTTTAAACCGAACATTTTTAGTTGCCTAACCGTGAGAGTTTATTTAGACTCAAACTTTGAACGTGCATTTATAAGGATAAATAATGCTAAGTATTCCACATCTTTCACTCATTTCTCTTCTTTTTCTTTTTTCGTTTTCAACAAATTCAAAATCTAATATAGAGCCCTTTTTTGCCTCTGAAGCTAATATTTACGACCAAGCTACATGTTTTCGTAAACCTTTCGACACTTATGATTCATGGCTGGACATGATGCAAAAAAGCATGAATAAACGCGCCAAAACTGAGGTAGAGTCAAACGAGCGTCTTGCTAGATTCAAATCGACTTTTCCATCCAGTAGCTTTAACAACTTTAAAGCTACGCTTGACTGCATTACTTTTAAATACAAAGTGGGTGAAGAAGAAGTTAGTGGGTATTTAATTCGGCCAAAAGGAAACGAAGAATTACCTATCATTGTTTATAACCGTGGGGGTAACGGGAACTACGGCGCAATGGTTTTTGGTGGACTTATGAATCGATTGATGCCCCTAGCTGAAAAAGGCTTTGTTATTGTTGGTAGTCAATACAGAGGCACTTTCCAGAGAGGTGGTTTGCTCAAAGATGAGTTTGGTGGAGCAGATGTTGAAGATGTTGTCTCTTTAGTAAAAAAGCTTAAATACCTTAACTATGCTGATATTAACTCAATAGGGATGTATGGCTCTAGTCGTGGAGGCATGCAAAGCCTTTTAGCACTCAAACAACTAGACGATATTATAAAAAGTGTTGCATTAAGGGCAGGCAATTATGATTTAAAGAGAGACTTAAGCACACGCCCAGAAATGGAAATAGTATATAAAAAGCGTATTCCAAACTACGCAACTCAAAAAGACGAGCAATTGCGGAACCGCTCTGCATTGTATTGGGCTAGTGAAATTAACGATGCAATACCCGTCTTACTGCAACACGGTGACAACGATGAAAAAGTCAATGTATACAATTCCAAAGCGCTAGGTGAACAATTTTCAGAGACAAAGCGCCCATATAAACTGACTATATACGACGGTGATAATCATGGGCTATCAAACCATAGAGACGAAGCGTTTAATGAGTTAGTGCATTGGTTTACGAAGCAGTTGAAGCAAAATAAATGATTTTTGCTTATGAAGCCAGAGTTACGGGAAGTGACCATAATAGTTCTATCTTCGACTTTACTGAGAGAGTTAAAGAAATCCGTTAAGATTACATACTTCGTCTTTTTTCCTACGACAGTACCACGGCAATTGCGGACGTACGTCGTTCAAATTTGTGTGAGAAGTTCGTGCTTTTGTGGACGAATCTGTGGCTTGAAAAAAACTGGCTGTAGCACTGTTGTTTGCCACCATAGCGATGTATGGACTCCACCACTCTAATTAGTTAGCGTGGTAGTCGTCTAAACCAAAGGAGTCCATACAATGCAAAAGAGTAACGTAATAGGTATCGATTTAGCAAAAAATGTTATCCAAGTATGTGTAATTAGTGCTGACGGTGAATTAGTTTCTAATAAAGCAGTATCGCCAAAAAAACTGAAAGAAATATTAGCCAAAACCAAACCCTCTATTGTCGCTTTTGAGGGTTGTAGTGCTTGTCATTTTTGGGGCAGGTTTGCCCAGCAATTTGCACATGAAGTTAGAATTATTGGCCCTCGAAAAGTAAAAGCATTTCTTCAAGGCCAAAAGACCGATGCAAACGATGCTTTAGCGATTGCAATAGCCGTTTCGCAAGTCGGCATGGTATTTAGCCAGCTCAAGTCTAAAGACCAGCAAATATTACAAAGTATCGAAACTAGTCGTAAGTTTATAGACAAACAGTTGGTTGCTTTGATGAATCACATGCGTGCCTACTTGTATGAATATGGAATTACCACAGCGAGGGGCAAAAAGAGCTTCTCGCAGTTAGTGGCCAATATACTAGGCGGCAGTGTTGATGGATACTCTGAACTACCGGTCAGTTTAATCCCACCATTACGTACAATGTGGGAGCGCTACGAGCAAACACTTGAGCAACGCTAGGATATTGAAAAGCAACGTAATATATTAATGAAACAATCCCAGCCATGTCAGCGACTAATTGAGTTAGAAGGGGTTGGTGAAGTATGCGCTGCTATGTTGTTTTGCAGTTTAGGGGATGGTAAAGGATTCAAAAATGGTCGGCAAGCCTTTGCATATGTTGGCGTGACACCTAAGCAATTTAGTTCTGGTGGCAAGGTATCCATGAAGGGCATTGATAAAGTGGGCGGTAATAAAGAGCTGCGAGCCGCTTTATATCTAGGCGCATTATCATTTGTTATAAGTCTACCCGACAAGCCAAAAACAACGAAACAAGCGTGGTTGATATCACTTGTTCAACGGGTTGGTATCAAACGAGCATGTATTGCCATGGCAAATAAAACAGTGCGAACGGCGTGGGCTTTAATAGCCACAGAAAAGCAATATCAAAAAACACTGTTACCTTGCTAATGATGATAATTACAGTTACATGTAAAAACTAAAAAAAAGAAACTACGATCTTAAAAGCGTTCTGCAACATGAAAGCGATAATACTTGGTTAAACCAAACTGTTGAAAACCTGTACTGTCCGGAAGCTGTAATAAGCTACCAAAGCGAAGAGGACAGCAGTGGCTAATACATCGAAGGCTAGAGACATGCAATCTCAATAAGAAGCCGAATATACGCTCGCGACTTAACTCAAAAAATCATCAAAAATATGTTGTGAAACTGGTGGAGTCCATATACGGACAGTCGAGTACTCATAATGTCAGCAGCTTAGTCTTACTCCATTTTCGTGGACACACTATAATTGTTGTATGGGGTTTCGGTGGTGGAAAATTCATCACTAATTGACGAAGAATCAATCTTAGTGAAATGAAATGTTTTCTAAACTCTACACAAACGACTGTGTTTTTCATGGCGTTTTTGCTGATTTCTCAAAAAGCATGAAACGATAGAAATAAAACACTTGCATTGTCCAATCTATTGTCATAGCATAGTGAGATGCATTGGGTGCATCAACATTTTATTCTATTTTGTTGTTAGATAGTTGATATATGGAAAAGGGATTATTCCGACCTGAAGCTGTCAAGCATCAGGCTGCTAAATTGGATGGCAATGTTATTATTGCTAGGCCACTTGCCTCAAAAGTTTTGATGATATCGTTACTATGCGTTGTAGCAATCGGACTTACGTTTTTAATATCTTCCTCGTTTCACCGTAAAGAAACTGTCGTTGGTTACTTGCAACCTGATGGTGGGTTAGCCAAAGTTAATGTTCCTCGCACGGGATATATTGCAAAATTGTTTGTTGTTGATGGACAATCAGTAACTGCTGGCCAACCGCTTGCCCTCATTAAAATTCCAGAATACCTTTCTCAAGGTGAATCTATATTCGCAGTCATGTCCGCTTCTATTGCGCAACAATCAGAATCGATTGAAATGCGCAAAGAACAAATAGAAATTCAATACGCTCAAGATGAAAGCGATATCAAAAATCGCGTGGTTTATGCTCAGCAATCCTTGAAGGATGCACGCAACCAGCAGCAACTATTAACGAACCGGTTAAAAATTCAAAAAGAAAGATTCAAGAGCTTATCGACGCTGTCAAGCAACGGCGCGATATCAGTGAACGATTTGCAGCAAAATGAAGAACAGTTACTAATCACTCAACAGCAAGTAGCTGAGCTAAAAGCACGATATCAAAATGAGTTAGGACAATTTGAACAATTATCCAGTCAACTAATTCGTATGCCATCTGAACGCACAAACCAAATTGCACTAATTGATGCAGAGCAATCTCGACTGAACCAACAACAAGCTGAATTGGATGCGCGAGGACATGTGTTATTAAGAGCACCAATAGACGGAAAAGTCACTAATTTAACCGCCAAATTAGGCACAACAGTCAAGCAATTAATGCCCTTAGCAACGATTGTGCCTGAAGATTCAGTGCTGAGAGCCGTGTTATTGGTGCCCACCCGAGCATTCGGGTTCGTAGAGCTAGGTCAACAAACACGCATTCGCTTCGATGCCTTCCCTTATCAACGATTTGGGTTATTTAAAGGGGAGGTAATCAGTGTGGCAAAAGCAATTTTGTTGCCTGGCGAAGTGGAGATGCCATTTGCACTGCAGGAACCAGTATACCGTGTTGAGGTATCTTTAGGTGACCAAGAGATCCGCGCTTATGGTAATCATGTCCCGCTACAACCGGGGATGACATTAAGCGCTGATATAGTGCTTGAAGAACGAAGCTTAATTAGCTGGTTGTTCGAGCCTATTTTTAGTTTGAAAGGACAAATTTAACCAAAAGGAAATGAAAATGAAAAATGAAAATAAGCAATTGAGTCAATTATCGAAAAATGAACTAATAGAGTCTGCTCTTTTAAGCGCTGTTTCTGGCGCTGGTTGTGAAGTATGGACAGAGTCGTGCGGTTGTGCGAAAGAGCCAGGTGAAGGTAATTGTTGTGATTATTGTGGTAGTTGGGGACCAGGAACTGTTATTTTACCCGAACCCGCATTAGACGAACTTTAGCATTCCGTCAAGATTGATATAGCCTCAACCTCAAAGGATTGATATGTCACTGTTATCTTTAAATTTAAAATCTTTAGCTAGTGAAGCCTTTTGTCTCGACAGTATAATTCAAGATAAAAGCAAATTGCTTCAACCTTCATTAGATAGTGTTTTAACATATAAAAATCAACATATAGTTGATGGTTTGATGTCTGGACTTGATATAGATTTGAAGATCGCAGAACAATTGTTTGAGGATGGGCTTATCTGGCTCTGGTATTGCAATAATCATCGCTCAGAGGGGTGTCGTACTATTGATGATCCGATTCTGATTTTGGATGAGGTTTGGCATACGTTTATTTTGTATACACCGTTTTATGTCAAGTTTTGCCAGACTTATTTTGGGGATTACTTGCATCATATGCCGACATTACTAGATCACGACAACTCTCTGCCAAAACATGATCAAGCCCATTATTTAAAGCGAAAAAAAGTGCAGTTGGAGACCATCTTCGAACTTTTAGGAAGAGACGTTTTTATCCGATGGTATCATGAATACCCAGTGATATTTGATCGTAAAAAAATTCTCAAATTACGAAAAAAATAATGAATTGTTAAAAGGATAGATTTAGTGAATAGATACTTATTATTAATGCTATTAATGTTGGGTTTTCAAACTAAGGCAAGCGAACAAAATAATTCGAGCAGAACTCTTGATTCAGCGACTGCTATTATGTGGTACGAGTGCAGTAACGGTGAGGCTATTTTCTATGCGGATTTTGAGGCGTTCTTTAAATTAAAAGAGACCTTGGTGAAGATAGTATCTTCCGATCCTGTTGGAAAGTTCGATAAAGTAGACCCGAATTCAGATTACAATTTTATGTATTTTAAGATTGAGGAACCCGAACCTCGTTGGGCTGTTGGCGTATTGCTAGAGGATACGTTCATAGCTGGCGGTAAAATTTATCAGTTTGATCCAAAAATCATGGACCGTTGGCATTATCACAATGAAATGCGAGTTTTGAATAATGAAGCCGTAAAGCATATCCGGAAAGAAAGAACAGACGATACATTGAATTATTGTGGTGTAGCCAAATCAGTCCCGTAATGCGTGCGTCAAATATAAATATTGAACTTTACAAACATCGTTAAACGCTGGATTTACCCCCCAAATTAACGATAGTAAAAAAGCTCTTTGTTTAAGTGAAAACCATACTGAAAAGACACTCATAAAAGCTCATTAAAAGTATAGTGACTAATAGAAGCAAAAATCTAACAACCGTTGGTAGCTTTACATAATAGCTAACTAAAGAAATCCGCGCTTATGGCAACCATGTTCCGCTTCAACCGGGCATGACCTTAAGCGCAGATATCGTGCTTGAAGAGCTCAGCTTAATAAGCTGGCTGTTTGAGCCGATTTTAAGCCTGAGAGGGCGTTTTTAAACCTAAATATAACTTATAAAGTCTCAAGGAGAGATAATATGCAAGAACTTAACTATAATCAAATTGAAAATGTAAGCGGTGGCGTTGATGATTCGGTAGTGGTTGCTGGATTGGCGATTACGGGGATTTCAGCCGGACTGACATTGCTTGCGGTAGGAGCTGCTTTAGTAACAGTCGGTGGAGCTGCCTACACGACAGCTACTGCACTGGGAGCTGATGACTTGGGTGAAGCGATCGGCGGTGCCATTTACGATGCACTAAACTAATTTGATGTAAATTACCATGCTTCAAATACTATATTTTTGGGGCATGGTTACAATATTATTATAAATGTAGGTATAAATATGAAAAAGAAAAATGGGTTGTTTTGGTTGTCATACATATTAATACTAGTGGCTTTTGTATATTTGATTCAATTAGACGGCATAATTAGTAGGTATTCTTCGACTGGAGAAATCGTAATAATAACAATTTGTTTACTAGCAGTTGGTATATTTTTTAAAAAATGGTTTGATCATTGGTATAAGTCCAAATGAAGATTTTTAAAGTTGGTTAATATGTCTACCTTTCTTTTACAGTGGAACCGATAACGTATTTTAAGATTATGTTTAGAGTGATTCCTCAACCCGAAGCCTCCGGTTGTTGCGACAATTGTAGACATAATGCTCTTGATGTCTACTGATTTATCTTTTGTTGCCATTGGTACCTTTGGTTTGTTTTATATTTTATGTGTGCAATTATTGCTGCGTTTTTTTCAGATTAAGGAAGGCCCTAGAAAGCAGTAATGACGACTACTTTAGTCGCAGGTCTATATAACTATATTGATGAGGCATATACCATTACAATATAACTTACACCTAATATAACTGAAATCATGAGACACAACTCGATTGGGTAATACTAGAAGTTTTGCATGAAATTAGATGTTGGCATTTTACTTGGCGAGATATCTGGCGCTTTTGTTTAGATTGCAAACAATGCTGACAAAGTAATTATAAGGGCGCAGGTTTAGGGCACCATATCTATTATTTTGTTTTTCTTTCTGATGATTTTTTTAGCAATTTAGTTAGTAAGCAAGAAGAATTAAATGAATATTTATAAATTTGCATCGCTCTATTTAAGTGCAATTTCTCATAAGGAACCATGCCATTGATTTACCAATCAGAAGCTGCCGAATGCGGCCTAGCTTGCATGGCTATGGTTGCAAACCATCACGGTCACAAACTCGACCTAACCATCCTTAGAAATCAATATAGCGTATCATTTAAAGGCGCTAACATGCAGCAGCTCATGCGCTTGGCTGAGCAGTTAGATATGGTGGGGCGTGCCTTAAAGCTAGATTTAGATGACTTAAAAAATCTCAAAACGCCCTGCGTGCTGCATTGGGATATGAAACACTTTGTTGTGTTAAAAAAGGTATCTGGCAATAGCATCACGATTCTCGACCCTGCCTTAGGTGAGCGTAAAGTACCAATGAGCGATGTGGGCAAATCCTTTACGGGCATTGCGCTTGAACTCACCCCCACCTCAGAATTCAAAAAAAAAGACGAGCGCGTTAAGTTAGGCATAACAGCATTTTGGACTCGCATAGATGGCTTAGCATCTTCTTTAACCAAATTATTTATTTTGTCACTTTTACTACAATTATTTCTACTCGCCTCTCCTTATTACACTCAATTAGTGGTGGATGAGGTCTTGATTAGTCAAGATCAGCCGTTGTTAGTCGTTCTGGCTATTGGTTTTGGTTTATTGGTCCTAATTCGAATATTGACACAAACCTTTCGTAGTTGGGTGGTATTGCACTTATCCTCAATGATGAGTGTGCAGATGGCCACCAATTTGATGCGCCATTTAGTGCACCTTCCGCTAGAATATTTTAATAAACGACACATGGGTGACGTGGTATCCCGCTTTGGCTCACTAAATGCTGTCCGCGAGCTGCTAACGAATAAATTAGTGGAGGGTGTGATTGATGGTCTAATGGCAGTTATTGTGTTGATTATGATGTTTTTTTACGATAGTACTTTGGCGTTAGTCGTGTTGGGTGTGGTTTTTGCGTATGGAGCGATTCGCTTAGCATTATACACACCTCTGCATCAACTAACCGAAGCCAGTATTATGGCCGGAGCTAAAGAGCAGTCTAACTTTATGGAAACTGTTCGAGGGATGCAGAGTATCAAGCTATTCGGACAGCAAGCGCAACGCTTGAGCTTGTGGCAAAATCACTACTCTGATGCAGTCAATCAAAACTATAAATTAGGCAAATGGAAAATTTCTTATCAAACGATTAATGGACTGCTTTTTGGTATTGAGAACGTGGTCATCGTTTATCTTGCAGCTCTAGCTGTTATGTCTAATGGAATGAGTGTTGGCATGTTGTTCGCATTTATGGCGTACAAAAATCAATTTACGAACCGTATGACTGGTCTAATTGATAATCTTATAGAAATTAAGATGACACGTTTACACTTAGACCGTCTTGCAGATATAGCTTTAACAGACAAAGAGCAAGAAGGCATTAATACGCCAAGTCGTGAGTTAACGGGTCAACTTAGCCTAAAGAATATTAGTTTTCGCTATGCCAGCAATGAGCCTTTGTTATTTAATAACTTAAACTTGGATATCGCTGCTGGCGCTAATATCGCAATTATTGGACCTTCTGGCGCAGGTAAAACTAGCTTGATGAAAATTATGCTCGGCCTACAAAACCCTGAAAATGGCAAAGTAGAAGCAGATGATGTGGAGGTTCATCATTTAGGTTTGCGTAATTATCGAAGTCAATTAGGCGCAGTTATGCAAGACGACCAATTAATGTCAGGCACGCTGGCAGAGAATATCAGCTTCTTTGACCCTCAAATGGATATGAAAATGGTCGCGAAAGCAGCCCAAATGGCTAGTATTCACTATGATATTAGCCAGATGAATATGGGTTATAATTCATTGGTTGGCGATATGGGGAACGCCTTATCGGGAGGCCAAAAGCAGCGTCTATTGTTGGCCCGAGCACTTTACAGGAAACCTAAAATATTGCTGTTAGATGAGGCCACGAGCCATTTAGATGTCGATCTTGAGATGTATGTTAACCAAGCAATTAAACTACTTCCGATGACTCGTATCGTGATTGCGCACAGACGAGAAACGATTTTAAGCGCGGATACAATTTATGAGTTAAAAAATGGCAAATTGGAAAATGTGACTGACATATACAGATCAAATAACAAAAAAAATTAACTGATAATGAGTAATTGTGGCAGGAACAACTTAGCGTTATACCTAAACTTCATTGTGTTGAGTTTAGTCAATAAATCTGATCTAATTGACAGTATATTGTATCCACCGGTCTCGTATAATTAAAACGGAGGTGGCGTGGACAAAAAGGATAGTATTGATGTTATTGCGGAGCAAGCTAGAGTTAACTAACTTTGCACGATAAACCAATCTGCTCTTTACAGAATTTTATGTTTTACGAAGACAATAATTTTAGTTCAACTATATTCACTGGCAGCATAGAAAGATAAATTATCGCAGTATGAAAATTTTAGCCTGAGAGATTTATTCAGGGTCGGAACTGCCTGCCAGTCTAGTCCGCCTCAACTTCTTCAAGTTGGTACATCCTATGCGGACCTCGGCGTTGAAAATACACAAAAGCTTACGTCAGCTTTCAGGTATTTTTTGACTTTAACCAAGATTACTCAACGGCTGCTATAGGTGATGACTTACCCGTCGTGTTTGTTTCAAAAGTACGACCGGATCACGCTCAAAGCTTTAAAAGCTAACGAAAACTTCTACGTCCGTTAACTGCCCATTCTTGCCCTTCGATGATGTTTTTAAAACGTCTGCTTTCTTCAGTAATGCTAATAATATTGAGCAGGAAATGGCGGCAATTGGCGCAAAATGCTCATATGCTTTTGTGGCATCGAATGACAGAAATTGCCGTATTGAAGACCGAATTGATTAGGCAAAAATTGCCGATTTTCGTCTGTCAGATGAGGCAAAGAACTTTGAATATCAGATGTCAAATCAGGTCTGCGCAACTAAAAGTGATTCTGTTAACACCAAGCTACTTTAGCTAAAGCAAAAAACGTCAAGTTTCGCTCCAGCCAAATTCATATCGTTCCAATATTGCCTTTGTGTCAACAGAAGAAATATACGAACCTAGTCAAACATTTTACCCTCGAAGTTTTTTGAACAATTTCTCAGCATCTAACGTCACAGATCCTCGCCACCCCGGTAAATCCGGATTTAGTTTCTTTTCATACCGAAACGTTTCTCTTGTTTTTGTTAAACAATACTTCATTAATTCAGTTTCTGACATTGAGCCAATTGACTTGTCCTCCATGATTTGTAAATGCTTTCTAGCTTTTTTTTCTCGAGCATGAAATACCCACCTCTTATGTGATGGCTGAGTTTCTAACCATAAACTAAGACATTCTCGAGAAGACATGTCTGGTTGCCTTAACTGAACATGTTGAATGTTTAATTCTATTAAACCAACTAGGTCGTAACTCAAATCATCTTCCGTCACAAGTTTTCGCCCATCATGCGAAATAAAGAGCCCTAAGCGTTGTCCAGAAACGGTTGTAACAACATCAAGAAAGCCTTTTATATTCGACGTCGTTATATCCATGATCGGTTGTTCATAATTTATTGTTTGCTGCTTAGTTACAAGTATTGTTTGATTGGTTAAAACATTAGTAAGAGGGAAATCAGGAACTAACAGTTTATTGCCTTCAGCTATGAGATTACGAAGCATTAGCCGCACTGACTCATGATAAGAATACTCGCATTCTTCATATCTATTATTTACATCATTACTTGTGTCATGAGCAAAATGCCAGTCAGTAATCGCCCCTTGTCGGGCGATAAGATTTAACTCGCAACTTGGACATTTACATCCGCATTTTTTTCCATTTTCAACTTCAGCGACATCAACAAATTTATCAGTTGATTTTTGTAAGCCAAATGGCACTTTCATGCGTTATGATTTCCTATCATGCGTGTTTATATAAATTACCTTGCCAATAAACGTGCATTAAATCAACTTCATGTGTGAGGAAATAAACGTAAAAACAAGAAAACCTAAACTAATAGATATCAGCGAAGTGAGAGTTTTTACAAAGCCTCATTATAATTGTCTTTAAAAACAGTATTGTTGAGGAATCTAAATTCCTCGTCCAGCCAAATTAGTGACCGCTTTGCAGCACAAATCTCCCATACAAATTTGAACAGCGTAAGACCGCTTTGGATTTGCAAATAGACCATCAAGGGTCAGATACAGAATTTATTTTTCTTTTGAAATGATGATTGGTGAGGTACTAACCTTGTCGACTTACTGCTATTTTAAGATAGTCACCGGATTACAGCGCATTTAGTAAAAGCGCTTTGACGTATTTAGATTAGAAAAAGTCGACCTAACATTTAGCAAAGTTTGTTGGTTATATTTTAATTATTATTCTTGGAATTTGGAATAACCGATCGAATTACGTAAATATTAAATTTTGTCCAAGTATTGAGCACGATTTTAAACCAGCGCAGTTTAGTCTGCGTAAGTTAATTAGCAGAGATCGTCTTTTGTAATAACTCTTTGGCAGCCTTTTTATTAGCTCAATTGATGAAACACAGAATTGGTTGTTAGAAGGTTTAAACGCTCTTTCTTGCCAGCACAGTGTTAATGAACATAATGCGCTCTAAGCTGTTAATTTGCATCCAAAACTGCACCACTTTGCCCCCTAATTTGCACTGAAAAGTGATCCACATGTTTAATAGCTCCTGCCACCCTTGAGCAGGAGAATGTGGAGTGATAGATGTGTCATTATTAAGTGTTATGCGTCGA
>CAJQOP010000048.1 GCA_905479945.1 uncultured Glaciecola sp.
AATCAGGTAGTTCAGGACCAATGTCGGCAAATGGCAAAAGCGCCACTTGACTGAAAAGCTCTGGCAGTCGGGTATGAGCGAGAAGCAGACATAGCACCCCTCATAAATCAGTCATAATTTTTTAAGCGAAACATTGTACTTTCACAGTTTGTCACCCACCTTGAAGATTATACGTCCTCCCCCAAGTACAAGCGATGAGCTTTACCAACTTCGGCCACAAGTTCATCCATACCACCAAAGGCAACCAACCCAGATTGTTTCGCGTAATGCGACCAATTTGAAATCACTTTAACAACAGCGTTCACCATCTTCTTAGCCTTCGCATTCCCAATATCAGCAAAACGCGCCACAGCTAATAGATCGTCTAACTGAATATCCCGTGTTTTGCCATTAATGGTCATTTGATGCTTACTAGTCCACCCAGCGCCATTGCTGTAAGTGATGTCGTAAGCTGGCGACAGTTGCCAAACACCAGACTGATCCATTAAAAACGAAATGTTCTTTGTATGATCATCTTGGTTAACAGACACTACGTTGAGAACCATGCGTAGATAGAATTGCTCAATTTCTTTGGCCGATAAACCCAGCTGACGCATAACCCCTATCGCCTGCTCATAGGAATAACCACCAGAAACATTAAAGTCATAATGAGCCATACCACACAGCGATTGCATATGAATCTTGTCACCACTATTAAGCCTATCAAAGCGCTTAGTCATAAAGTGAGAGCGCCCGTTTTCTTCAAACAAACGACATTCATTCATTTCAACGCCAGCATCTAAGGCCATTAAGTAATACGCGTATTCAAGCAAACCAAAGCCTTTCGGATCTGAAAGCAACTCTTTGTCTTTATTACCATCTACACCGTCAAACTTTAGCAAGTAGTAATCGAAACCTTCACCAGCTGGAGCCTGGCCAGTTTTAATAACATTGATTTCTTTATTCCACGCAATAACCGCTTTTGCTCGCGCACCACCAGCTGATGTACCAACCAAAATGATTTGCTCAACGGTTTCGCGTCTCACATCCTGACTTTCATGATCAAACGTCGCGTCTAATTCTGTCTTTTCTTGAAGAGCCTTGTTGGCCAAGTCAACAAGATCACTCAATTGAATCTCTGATACACGTTCTTTGATCTCGCCAACAGTCGGCCTAAACTCTAAACCACCCATACCACGAGAGCCGATATAACAAAGACGCTCTATCGGACTGAATGATTCTGGATCGCGAGAATTACGCTCTAACCACTGGTCAATCAATCGATTACCAAACTTGTCCGGCAAACTATCAGCCAACATTCCTGGTAACCCCTTAAAGGTTTCTACTGATAAATCACCAAACGAATAAGACTTACCGCTTAACGGCATCTTAATAGGCGATAACTCAATCCCCGAACGCTGAAAGTGCTTTGAATATTCAAAGAACCCCAAACTCCTTTGCCAAGTTACTGAACCAATCAATGTATCCCACAGGTATACATCAGCCTTTTCGATCACTTCTGCCATTACTTGTCCTTGCCTCCATGTAATTGTTGAATCGTTTTATTCCACTCAAAACCCGTTGATTGCTTTTTTTCCCCCTTAGGTTTCGATACGCGCTTACGCTTTTCATTTCTTGCTGTTAACAAAGACGCTGACTTAATTGGCGGCTCCGGCATAAAGTTATCTATCTCATGTAACTTGCCTAAGGCACGCATTACAGCCAACACCTTTGACATACCGACGCTTCGTTTACCGCCCTCCAAACTCTGAACAGTTGAAACATTTACGCCAGATTTGTCGGCCAACTCTTGTTGCTCTAACCCTTCATTAAGACGCGCCTGCAAGAATCGGTTACCAATCATTTCCAAGATAGCTGCATTACTTTTTCTATCGAGTTCCATAATAGTGTTAATTTTCTATATAATGTCTGATTATTGATATTATAGCGCATAAAAGCACTATTAATCAAACCCTTTAATAGTGTAAAAAAGAATTGTTATGTGGCTGAAACCGACAGTAGAATGCTTATTTTCACTATTATGAATTTACACTTATAGGAACCTTAGCGCCTGCCTACGCATTAAGACACAGAACCTAACTTCCCTTGCTAGCCCATTTTTAAAGGCTTTGCATTTTCGATATAGAAATTCAGTGCAAGATGGGAATTTTGAGAACAACAATAGACCATCACAAAATCATATAATAGTAAGGGTTACTGATGGGCCGAGTTTGGCACATTCTTTCCGTACAATTTTGAACGGCGTACGGCTGGTTTTGCCGTTTACTTGCCATTGCCAAACTGAACGCATTACCTCTTGTGAGCATTAAAAGTAATTCTTTTGTTACAACTTTCTTTCCACTATTTTGCTATTTTTCTAATTTGGAAAATCTTATCAATAAAAAACAAAACCCGCTCAAAAGCGGGTTTATCATAAACGGGTCAGCTCCAAACTTTAATTACTCAGTTCCAAACATTAATTAGATCTGACATATATGACGTGTTGAGCGATTCTTTAACCATAAGTGGGTCATCAAATAAAGGATGCAGCACCTGACCTTCTAATCGTTCCCTAACATCTTCAAAGGAAGGTGGACTTTTATCCAACATTTCAATGAGTCGTGACCGGCTTACCTTCAATTTTAACGCAAGAAGCATGTGTAACGTGCACTACAGATGAACCTGAAGAAGACGACGTAAGCCCGTTTTGTGAACTACCTGAAGTTGACCCATTCACACAGGGATATGGTACCGGAATTGGTGCTGCTATGCGTTCATTACTATTGGAGGTATTCAAGTTTGCATTAAGCTGCTTCTTCGTTTCACGCCAGTTCGGTTCTGGAAGAACCAAAGCCCCTGCATTAATTTTTTTACGTACTTCTGCGACCTGTGCTTTGGTAATTATATTATCGGACCCTGTTAGACCACCAATACAATGATAGTCTGGATTATTAGCAGCGAAAACCATACACACTTCCCAGCCCATTTCGCCATAACTGCCGGTGGTCCAGTTCACGAGTAATGCGGCATTGGCAGGAATAGAGGTAATTGTTGCAGATAGCAAAGCTAGTCCTAATATTGTTTTCTTCATCATTTCTCTCTTTGTGCTTAAATCCGAGCCCGAGTGGCACGTTTGTATTTTTTCTTGTATCTGAAAATTAAACTAAAAAACATACATAAGCAACAAGGACCATGGGGTAAGACTAGTTAGGCGACGAAGTTTTTTATCCACTAATTATCATTTTAAAGGCGGATATTACTATTTGATTAGGTGTATTGACGGTCAGCAACGAGCGGATAGCGGATAGTCGACAGTGTTACCGTGACGATTTACTTGCCGGCAATTGCGGCCGTTGAAAAAATAAAGTAACTAAACGCAAAAACGCGCCATTGAGGCGCGTTTGAAAGTAAAAGTAGTAGCGCTTATTTAATTTTCATTAAATTATCAAGAGAGAGCTTGCCAGCGCCCCATACTGCAACTAATACCATTAAAGCTCCCCACAAAATATGCTCGTTCAATGCAGCTGCTGGCATATCTTCGAAACTAACCACAGCAATATAGTTAACGATGAAAAGACCAATTGCAGCTTTTCTGCCCAACAAACCTATTACCAGCAAAATCGGCAGTACTATTTCTCCAAAGGTAGCCAGGTAAGCCGCAACTTCGAAATTCAGCACCGGAACAGCATATTCATATTCAAACAATAATAAGGTTGATTCCCAATCACGCAGCTTAGTCAAACCCGCTTTAAAAAATACCCACGCCACATAGAACCGAGCAGCAAGCAGAAGTAGAGGTTGAAGAAGGTCTAGTTTGCCTAAAATAGCGTTATAAAAATTTATTAGCTTAGTCATATGTATCTCTCTTTTGTTGATTGTGTGCAGGCTTTTT
Organism: uncultured Glaciecola sp.; assembly: GCA_905479945.1. Taxonomy (GTDB): domain Bacteria; phylum Pseudomonadota; class Gammaproteobacteria; order Enterobacterales; family Alteromonadaceae; genus Glaciecola. The sequence continues at coordinate 3,872 of CAJQOP010000048.1, forward strand.
TTAGGTACTTTTTTAAACTACTGCAAAAATTAATTTATTTGATATCGCTTTCGTTAACCATTCACTTAAGTCAATATTTTGCGAACTTATCGTCTCAATGACCGTGTTTACAGACGCTTTTTCACTTAGCTTTTGAATTACTAATGCTTCAGCTTCTGATACAAATTCAAATTGTGCTTTGTACTCTGCACGCCACAAAACAAGAGACCGAGGAGATTCAGTATTTATTGCATTATTTATTGATTTTGTGATGATTTTTAATAATTCTTGCCGAGCTCCTGCTCCCTCAGCGGTCTGAAGATGAGGATCATGTATTAATTGGTACAAATCGACAATAGGAAACCAAGAGTCAAGCACTTGCAAGCCCGGAGCTGAATCAAAGATAAGTGTCGACGTGTCACCTGTTTCCATTAATGCAAATGACGCAGCTTCGAAGGCTTTGTCTTTTTCACGTTGACTGCAATGAATAGCCCAATCCAATTCAGCTACTTCACTCAAAAATGGAAATGCTTCTAATTCTTCTTGGTCTTCAATAAACTCAGGGAGAGACTGTCCGTACTCAGCCCAATCAAAACTGACTTTAGACTCATGCTGCAGCAGCTTTCTGGATAGCACTCGAAAAGTGTCTATGCCGATAAATCCTTCAACCGTAGGGTAAGTGATGGATAGCGCTCTTATGCCGTTTTCTATGAAGTTGTTTGAATAAATATTAAGCGCTGTTCGAGTTGCCTGATCATGCGTTTCTTCAGGCGCAACTTTGCCAAATATAGACTTAACTAGTTGCGCTTGATATCGCTGGTTATAGTTCACAATTTTGCGTTCAATGATATGCGGCGAGCCTTATCGGCTTCAGCCAGTAAAACAGACCATTCTGGAATTTGTGTATCCCACTCAACCAGTGTGGGTGTATTGGGAAATTTGTGTAATGCAAATTGATATAAATCCCAACACTGATCAGACACGGGTGCACCATGATCATCGATAATAAAGCTGGGCTGACCTAAGGATGAATTATCACTTTGATCTGTATAACCCGCTAAGTGAATTTCACCTACTGCGCTAGCTGGCAACGTGCTTATGCGCTGTTTTACCGCTTCAAATGAAATGGCCCCAAGCGGAATGGTCCCAGGCGGATCATAAACGCTTTTATTCAACTCATTAATAATCAAATTATTCAAATCGAGCAATAGTCCACATCCCGATTGTTTGCACATGGCAACTAAAAACTCAAACTCAGTCATTTGATCCTGGTTTTCCGCCGCCAGTTGACTGGGCGATATATAAGCTGACAGATTTTCAATTAATAGCGGACGCTGAATACTGTCTTGCACATGTTGAATATGCGCAACAATATTGTTCAATGAATCCAAATTATAAGGAATTGGTAATAAGTCGCCGCTGTGAAGGATATTTCCATCCACTTCTGCGCGATTGAAACAAAGATGCTCTGAAACTAAAATGGGTTGTGTACTTTTTACTAGCTCGGTAAATTGTTGCAGAACATTCTTAGGTGTTGCCAAGACAGAGCCCAATCCCAGTGAAGTGCCGTGCACACTTAATGGATAAGCTTCTGCAATCTCGTGAATGAGAGAGCGACTTGCGCCACCAGAAGCAAAGAAATTTTCGGCGTGAACTTCGACAAAATCAACATTTTGTTTTGCACCACCTAATACTTCTGCATAGTGGGAATGACGAAGCCCAACACCTATTAAGGTATTGGGCTTCGTATTGGCTGTGTTATTTAGTGAATGGTTCACTACTAGCCGTTTTTCTTAGCCTTCATAGCTTTAAACATTTTCTTTGCTTCTTTACGATCAAAACCACCAAGATCTGAGCATGTACCACCTGGTACTAAACGCCATTCACCGATATCATTATCAACCGTCGATTGACCAGCACAGCTATGTGTACCTGCTAAGTTTGCGCAGTCATTTGCGCCAGCTGCTGAAATGCCATAGCACTTCTCTTTTTTCTTCTTATCTCCAGCTTCTGCTGTATCGATAACACCGGTAGTCATAATTGTTGCGAGTGCTGCGGCAATTGCTAAGTTAGTTTTCATAAATGAATCCTTATTGTTTAAAAAATTGTCTGCATATGCAGGATAAATAGTTAAACCGTGAAATGGAACTAAAAATTTCAATCGGCTGTGCTTTTTTTCATTAATACTTGTTGACCATGTAGACTGAATCTCGTTAAGAGATTGAAAAAATTATAAATCTGACGCTGCTTTGTCGGCAATTTGTATCCAAATATCATTCGCTGTGACAATCAATTCTTCTTTCTCGCCAACCCATCTACTTTGTACTTTTTTATTCAAATTCAAATAAAGTTTGTCATCCACTACCGCCCAAGCTTCAGGGTCAATATCAAATTTATATTCTTTTGAAACACCATACGCACAATAACCACCATACTGTGGCGCATATTTATCAGGGTTACCTTTGAATAACGACTCATTTTCAGAAGAACTGAAGTAGTACGTTGCACCTAAATGCTCAGCATTGAATTGCGAACTGCCTTTAACAGGTTTTGCTTCAGTGAAATAAGCAACTGGGTCGAATCCTTTGATAGCCAGACGACTCTCATCAACATTGACCGCATTAATTGACGACGCTACTTGCGTTGGAATAAGACCACAAGAGGTCACTGTAAAAGCAATGACTAAAGCCGCTGCGGTAAGTAATTTCGAACCTGAAAGTTTGCCGAACATTGTTAGCTCCTAATTTATATATTTCGTTTAATTAAAGCACGTCACCATGCTTATTTTGTATATGGGGTTTGCATAACCAGTGATATTAACTAGCGCTATGTTAGTTTTGGCTCAGAAGTTAGCAAACTCGAATATAAGACCCATGGAGTTTTCAATTACTTTCAAAAATTTTTCAAAAAATATAAATAAATTGTTGTTATTCAGTACAAAGAAACATAAAACACTCGGCAGCCCTTAATATTTAAGCCCAAAAAGTAATTCTCCCAAATCGGGATGCCATTGAAATTCTGATAGCTTTACACGATTGTTTAGCACAACAACGTCGTCTTCTTGTAATAACCCTGTTTGCAGCAAGGCTTGTTCGCTGCCTTTAGGGAAGGCTAACTGGCCGCTTGAGCGCAGCACTTTATGCCAAGCCACTTTGCGACCTTTTGGCACATGCCCTAAGCTTTTCCCTACCAACCTCGCTCGCCCCGGCAGGCCCGCTAAGTCAGCAATTTGGCCATAACTAGCCACTTTACCTTTAGGAATAAGGTCGACTGTAGCCCAAATTTTTTTGTAAGCAACAAGTGTTTGACTCAAGTGACCGCCTGTTTTCGGTTAAACTCAGCTTGTTTGTATTTTTCAGACAGCATAATTGCGCTTAGCTTTTCAACGCTAACAAAAAGCTGATGAAAACTCAAAAACGTCGGCGAAAAGCCAAAGCGAATAATGTCGGGGGCTCGAAAGTCGGCAACCACTCCCTCAGAAATCAGAGCCTGACACAAGGCATATGCGGCGGGATGCTTGTAAGCAAGTTGAGAACCGCGATTTTCTGAGCTTAGTGGTGATGCCAGTGTTAGGCCACAAAGCACATCGGTTTGTGCGACTAAGCGCTGAAAAAAACAAGTCATAGCAACTGATTTTTCGCGCACTTGTTCCATATTCACTTGCTCAAAAACATCTAGTGCGGCATTTAAGACCGACATTGAAATAACACTTGGCGTGCCGCTCAAAAACTTTTTAATCCCTGCATCAGCTTTATATCCGGGTTCAAACGTAAATGGGTTCGCATGCCCCATCCAACCCGTAAGCGGCTGCTTTAATGATGTAATATGTTTATTTGCAGCATAAATAAATGCCGGTGCACCTGGCCCACCGTTCAAATACTTATAGCCACAGCCAACTGCAAAGTCTACTTGGCATTCATCAAGTTCAACATGCACAGCACCCGCACTATGAGCAAGATCCCAGATCACTAACACACCTTGCTTATGGGCCAACTGCGTTAGTTTTTGCATATCGTGTATTTCGCCTGAACGAAAATTAACATGGGTAAGCATAAGTACAGATATCTCATGACCTTGCTGCTCTAGTACTGACTCTATTTGGTCTGCACTGCAGGTTAGTAGGCTGCACTTATGTGAACCAAACATTTGTTCTAGCCCCTCAACCATGTACAAATCAGTTGGGAAATTATCCTGCTGCGACAGCACTTTATGGCGAGTAGGCCCATTCATTTGCAGCGCACTAGCTAAAACCTTAAACAGATTGACGGAAATAGAGTCACAGCAAATAACTTGTCCATGTTTTGCGCCAATTAGTGGGGCTATCTTATTGCCAACCGTGATGGGGAGATCTATCCACGCATGTTTGTTCCAACTTGTTATAAGATCTTGGCCCCATTGTCTTTCAACAACATCAATAGCCATCTTTTTTGCAGAAATCGGAAGAGGTCCTAAGGAGTTCCCATCGAGATAGACAACGCCTTGAGGAATATCAAATAAGGCTATTGCATGCGCTATCGGGTCTTCTTTGTCTAATTCAATAGCATGACCTTCTTGTAATTTTGGGTCATTTGACAATGTATAATGAGATTGAGTGCTATCTTTTATCAGCATTAATTTTCCACTTTTTGATTAGGCGACGAGTTAAGATATTTACTATCGTTTTCGTTATAAGGTTTAGGTTCATTTAAATATTAAATTTTTCAGCTACTGCCAAAGCCTTGATAAGAACTGAGTTAATAGCTCGGTTAATAGCTGGACTAGGAGCTGGGTTAAGAGCTGGGATAAGAACTTAAGCTAAGAAGCAGTTGTTGAAACGCATCACTTCCAGGATGGATCCAATCAAAGTGTCCAGCCTTGTCCAATTTTACTGTTATTGCATTTTGATGACTTGCTTGCTCTGGTGCAACAATCTCATCAGCATTTCCTTGAAATAATTCGAATTGGTTCAACAGTTCGCTTGTTGCAGCAAAGTTTTGCGGATTAGCTAAATAATAAGCAATAGGTTGTTGTGCAGGCATTCCCCGCATAAAGCTGGGCGTGGCCGACTCACAAGTATTGTCACCGCGAGCATAATCGTCAATATCCATGATTGCCGCAAGGCCAATGATATTTGCTTTCTTTATCGCAGGCGGCAACACATCATCAAGCTGAATAGCAAGCATCGCCGCCAGATGTCCACCGGCGCTGTGACCCAGAATGTTAATTTTCGAAAGATCGACCCCAAACTCACTCAGCCTGCTTATATGTTTTAGACCTAGCACTACATCGTCTAGCGCGACAGGCCACTCTCCGCCATTTCCTGCGCGGCGGTATTCGATTGACCAAACATGAAAACCCGCTTGCGCCAATCCAGTCGAAAAAGCATAAGAATGCGACATATCAAACTCATTTAGCCAGCATCCTCCATGGATGAAAGCGACAACACCGTTCACCTTTTTATCTGGGTGATTTGCTGGCCAGTAAGCAGCATATTGATCCTGATGTTCGTGCGCATATGGGAATATTGAAGGAGGCGCTTGATAAGGAAGCTCAGCTACTAACTTGTAAGGGGTATTGTGTGGCGCTGCAGGAAAGACAATTTGTGTTAAAGCTTCTGAATGCTTACCTTGTATCTGCATTTCTAACTTTGTAGCATGAGTATCTTCAGCATAAGCGCTGACTGAAAAAACGAAGGCTAAAACCGCAGATAATTTGAAGATGCAAACCGATTGATTACCAATACACCACAATTTAACGATAACTCCTTGCACAGGGAATCGACAAAAACTCACCCAGTGTAAATTAGCTAAGTGCCGCATTAAGAAAGTCCTCTTTTATTTTTGTTGTTATTTTTTAAGATTAATCTTTGCTGAACTAATGCATGAGCAGTTGTTTAACTAGATTTTTTACCGCCATTCCAGTCCAATTACAAACGTCTTGGTAAATTTAGCACGCTTCTTTGCCATAGCAGATGAAATTTTTGCTTGCTTTGCACTTTTAACTTAACATCATTACAAATGTTACGCATTAATCAACAGCTATGCATTAGTCAGGCGCTATGCATTAATCAAAAAGTCTGAGCACTTGGCTAAAGGATCAACATTGGAAGAGCAACTCAAGCAACTTAGAGAAGAGTTAGAAACAGTGCGTGATCAATTCACGCTAAAAACGATGCTACTGGCCAGAAAGATAGACGCCTTAGAGCGTGAATTGGTAGCAGCAAAGTTTAAACCTCCCCAACTGAACGCTGAAGAAGCTAACAACATTGCAGTTGAATCCGTCGCTGCTGAAGTTGCCGACATGCATATTGATGAACCTAGTCAGCACAGTAAGCAAAAACCATTGTCTGCCCCCCCAGAACAAAAAAAGCCATACAAAATTAACGTTATTGATGTGCTTTTTGCACAACTGATGTCACTTATTTTTGAGTGGTTCAGCCCAGTAACTAAAATATACGAAAGCTACAAAGCACGCGGCATGTTAGGTATTTTCTTTTTAACCATTGCTGGCGCAGGTTTAGTCTTAGCAGGCTTTGGCTACTTAATGCAGTTACTAATTGATGAAATGGGAGCCGGAAGCAAATCTTTACTTATGTCAGCAACCGCCATTGCCGTAATTGGTGGTGGTATATTACTGAAGGTAAAGACCAAGTTCGGCGAATTTGCCAGTGCCATTGTCGCCTTAGGCCTACTACTTTGTTTTAGCACTATTTATTTTGTAGGTAGCGTTTACCAACTCATTCCAGGGCTTGCTGTGCTAGCTTTGTACGCCATTAGTGCAATGACCTGTCATTATCTTGCTCTTTGGTTAGATACAAAAGTAATTGCCGTATTGGGCATCGTTGGCATCACGGTCATGCCTTTATTAACAGGCTCAACGATTATAGAACCTGCATACTATGTGCTGGCGCTGTTGTTTGTAAGTGCCAGTAGTCTGTATTTGGCCTATAAACATATTGGTCATTGGCTTGCCGACTTAACCTTTGCATTCGCATTTATTGCCTTAGGGTGGGTAAGCTCCGCTAATTCTATATTTATTTCACCGTGGATGATTAACGCATTTTACTTGCTGTTCACAGGCTATTTATGTTTTAGTTTATTCCATCACAAACCACAAACTAAACGCTTTTTAATCCTGCTGGCTGCAGTTGTTGGCGGCAGTTTACTGTTGCTGCTGCAGGGCACGAATTACTCAGTATCTGAGCTAAACGTCCAATTAATGATAAATGCGATTGTAGGCTTAGCCACCGCACTGTTGTTCTATAAGGTAAAGCACGAGCATTTAAGTGTTTTAGTGCTTATTACCGCAACATGGATTGTTTTAAGTATTGTTGGCATTCTAGCAGCTACTTATTGGGGCATCGCTTGGGCGGTAGAAGCATTATTACTAATATTTATGAGTCGTTACTACAAACTCCCTAGCTTAATCCATCAAGGCCAGGGGCTTGCGGCAATTGCTATTGTTTACTGCTTGTTTGCCGTCATTCCCTACTTCCCACTGCCCGCACTCGTAAATACCGATGGTTGGGTCATTGTGATTATGATTGCCTTAATTGTGTCGGTTTGGCAGCGTTTAATTAAACCTTCGATAACATCAAAATCTGATGGCGTCACGTATAGCCCATATGTGCAGCGGCAAGTTTACCCTATTCTAGTATTTTTAGAATCAGCTTGGCTTAGTGTTGTTTTATTGGCTTGCGCCTATATTTGGTTTGGTGAATGGGCAGGCTTAAGCGCTATTTTCATTCAACTTGCTTTGCTTTTCAGAGCCAAAACGGTGAACTCATCACAATCCAATAAAACCAGCCTTGAAGTGCTCGCGGTTATTCTTATTCTTTTTCCAATTGCCTATGTTTACATTGGCAGCGATGCCGTCAACTCTTTACGCTTTTCTCAGTTGCCGATATTCGCAAAAGCCTCTTTGATCGCGGCTTTCGTACAATTATGGCTTTGGTCTGCATTTTATCGAAGGTTCAACCCTGAGAGCAGACTAAGAAATATCGCTGAAACTACCCGAATCTTATTCTATTTATTGTTACCCATTTGTTGGCTTAATTCGGCCTATAGACGCTTAGATGAAGATGTAATCATGGTTTTATGGCTGTCACCAATCATTGCCATACTTTTGGCTCACTTTACTAAAGCCAAAGCACTTTTAATTGAAAGCAAAATATTGTTTGCAGCACTCAGCTTAGTCTCACTTGGCTTAATGCTCGACAACAGCATAATATCCTCAATGATAGGCTTGGCAGGTTATGCCCTTGTTGTTTGCCTCGCATACTTCTTAAACAAAACCGAACAAAGTAACAAGGTATTCACATTCGTTTTAAACTGGGCCATTAATGCATTTGGATTCATGATTGCTATTATTTGCGCTACGCAATTCGACAGCTTAACCTTGCTAACTATCATAATTAGCCTTTACTCCCTGATCGTAATTAGCTTAAACCAACGTTACTCCATATGTGACGATAACAAGCGTTTCCACCTGAGCTATTTAGCACTTGTCTCGATTTTTTCATGGGCATTAATGTTCATCTTTACCGCATTTGGTTACGGTAATGCGATTGCATATGCTATCGCTCCAATAATGATATTGTTAGTGGTGTTCTTGCTCAAGAAACGCAATATGCTGCCGCTCAACGCCAAGTTTTCAGTAAATACCGTTCCGGTTGAACTCTATATGCATAGCTATTTGTTGATTACCTATGTGCTGGGTTGCCTTGCTTTGAACGAATTTGCTTTTGACTTAGCAATAGCGCCACTACTGGCTATTCACGGTACTATTATTTTGTTTGTGAAAAACAGAACCAAAGGCACCGTTCGTTATAGCTTTGCATTGATCCTACTAGGTATTGCCAAACTAGCACTGATAGACACGGCAAATGCCGTGCTGTGGCAAAAAGTAATGCTATTTATTGGTATAGGCGTGTTTATTCTGCTTGCAAGCTTTTGGTATCAAAAGCTTGTATCGAAGGACGCTGAAGCACTAGTGGCTGAGGGGTAAGAGGCATTGCGTATTTTTAATTCCACCTACATATCTAGTTAATAATATGTCGTTATTTCAAAGTATCGACTATCTGAGATAATCGTTGTTCAACCGAACCTGTAAGCATGGTGTAGTGAATGCCTCGTTTATTCAGTTCGTTGGTAATGAACACTTGAAATTCGGTATGTTTAACGTCACCAGAGCGCTCCCACGTATCTTCAAATGGAATATCATCATCGCATAAGAATACGTGCTGATATCGTTGCTGGCTTTTATCTGCTAACTCACATAGCTCAGCTAAGGCAGACTCATGGTAATCCAAAGCAAAATGCCACGTAGTTAAGGCATTGGTATCAACAAATAAGTACTTATTTGCATTCAATATTGTGCGGTCTTCAATGGCAATGTGCTCTTGCGCAATGAATAGCAACTGTTCAGGCGTTAAACGTCGGTCTGTTTGGTTTTGCTCCCAATAAGTTCGACCAAATTCATCAACATGAACTGTATTAAAGTGCTTTGCTGCGGCTTTACAAATAGTGGATTTACCTGTTGAAGGCGCACCCATAAAAACTACCTTTTGAATAGTTTCACTTGGTAAGAGTGCCGGCTTGATTGTTTGCAAGTGCGCAGGATCTGGGTTATTCATTTGGCTGGTTTCATTTAAGTGCTTTAAGGTAACTTTTAATTATGTTCAAAATTGAATCGCTATCAAAGAAAACGCTAGGACGTAGCGCTTTGTATTTTATACTGTTTTGACCAAGAATAAAGGCCAATTAATGCCATAATTAAAAAACAGCCATAAAGGATCGTAGTTGGATACAAGCCTTTTTGGAAATAGACAAAAATAGCGACGATATCGACCACAATCCAAAACAGCCAATTAATGATGTATCTGCGAGTCATTAACACAAACGCAACCAAGCTGGCGCAGGTAGTAAATGCATCGGCGTAAGCAAAACTTGCATCGGTATATCGCTGCATTATCGCGCCTAAAGTAAGCGCACTTAGCATGGCAATAGCGATCCAAACACTCAATGATTTATATGGCATATAGAGTACTTGAACTGTTAACGGTGCAGATAAGTTTTTAGACCAATTCCACCAGCCGTAAATTTGCAAGGCCATATAGACAATATGCAACCCAGCGTCAGAATACAGTTTTGCGGTATAAAAGACATAAACGTAAAGTGTGACTTGTACAAAGCCAAAAGCAAAATTCCAAATATTGCCTTTGATAAGCAAAAACACACAGATAAAGCCAGACAAAGCTGCGCTTATTTCAAGGGTGTTAGTGCCTAAGAAACCATTAATAAATTCAGAAAATGTCATACGTCAATAATACCTAGGGTTACTCTATTAGAACGCGCTGATACTTAGGTTTTTCTATCCCATCGACAGGCATGAATTCAAGCATAAACAAGTCTCCATAGTCATCCTCGCCTAATACCGTTTCAGGACCACCAAGCAGCTTCAACAGCTCTGGCGTTGTATTGCTATGGCCAACAACCAACGTGTTGCCCAAGTTTGTGGCGGGCATTTTTAATAGCGTGCTTGCAAATTCGCCTAGTTTACGCGGGTTATACTCGCTTATCACAATGCCAAAATGCGCGGCAGTGGGTTTAGCTGTTTGCATTGTGCGCTGATAATTAGTAGAAAATACAGCTGTAATATTCTTATCTGCTAAATAACTCGCTAATGCTAACGCACGCTTTTGGCCTTCGTCGGTTAAATTAGGGTCTTTTTTATGACCAGCTGACGCCTTGTCAATTTGTGAGTGATGAGAACTAATTTCTTTTTCGAAATGCCGTGTTAAAAAAATAGTCTTAGCTTGATTGTTACTTTTATCCTCAATGCTTAAAAGTGCTACATCGTTGGCATTCTCTATTTCGTGAGCCTCAGCATTGGTCACATTAGCATAAAGAAAAACAACAGAAATAACGCATAAAAGGCGATACAGAAAAAATTTATCAATCAGATTTTGCATAATTTTGCTCATTCAAATGTTAAAAACACTTACGAAGCTTAAGTCTACTAGCTTTAAAACAAAAAGACGCATTTAACAGGTAAATGCGTCTTTTGATCAAGTCATGTCTTGTTGTTGTCGATACACCATGAGTATAGCGCACCGCAACAAAACTAATTTAGATAAAACTACCAAGACTATCAGTAAATAATTTCTTAGCTTCTTGACCTAGAGGTGTGTCCAGATAAACTTGTGCCTGAGTTACAAAGCCAGTGATCATTTCTGGTGACAAACCCAAAGCTTCAAATTGCTGTTTAACTGCGTTTAAGCTTTTCAACTCATCGCTGTATTCAGAAGCTTTGCTCAGTAGAGCTGATATGCCGCCTTCCCCACTAAGGTCTTTTACTTCTGGAACAGCACTGAGCACTTGGTCAATACCAGGGAGTGAAGATGATAACGCAGCAAACTTGTCGCTACTTACATTGCCTTTCACATAATTCATCAATGAACCCAAGCCACCTTCGGCTTGCTCTGAAGTCACACCTAGGTTTTCAGTTAAGGCTCCGATCATGCCAGTCATACTAGGAGCTGCTTCTGCTACTGCTACTTCAGCGCTTTCGCCAAAACCTAACATACCCTTTAATGAATCAAACCAACCGCCCTCTGCTTGTGATGCAGCTGAAAAGGTCAGTGTTGATATAAGTATCAAAGATGCAAATTTCTTCATGGTGATTCCTTTATAATTATTTATTTTGTAGCAATCAAACGAGATCGCTTACTTCCTTTCTGAGCATATTATAAGGCAAATATTTGACTGACGGTATGCTTAATTATCATAGGGCTAAATAATTAGTAGTATTTACGACCCTCGATAATCAATTTGTCTTTTATGTTAGGAGTGAACTCGGCATACTATCCATTCTGAATTAACGTGAAGCTTTACGAAGGAATCATTATCAAAGTACCAAAAACTTTTTTATCTATGCAGCCTAGAGTCAAGCCAATAGTCATTTTTTTCTTGTTCTCGCTTCACTCCTTTAGCTTGCAGGCTCAAACTGACAACGAGATGGAATCAAAGGTCACATCATCACAGTCGTCTCCAAAGCTGCACCAGGCAGTAGAGCTTTCAAATGACTCACACAAAGACAAGCAAGTAGGCTTTTCAAGACTTCCTCGCATCGAAACTAAGCTTTGCGCTTTTGTTGAAAAATACAACAAATACCAAGCTGAATGCGGCACGCTTTATGTCCAAGAAAATCCAGACGTCGTCAATACGCCTGAAGCGCCTGCGCGAGCAACAAGCATCCCTATTATGATATTTCAACCACAAGGTGAGGTAAGCAGCGCCCCATTAGTGATTACCGGAGGTGGTGGTCCTGGCAGCGCGGTTTATATAATGGATGGGTTCGACGGTAATCCTGATTTATTTTACAACGGTGTTGAAGCCAGCACACTGCAGAATGGTCGCCAGCTCATTGTCATGGAAATGCGCGGTTCAGGTGAGTCATTAGCCAACTTAGACTGTCCAGCGATCACCAACCTTGAGATAGACTTCCTCACTACATATCCTTACAAATGGGACGAGCAAAGAGTAATTGAGGTACTCACTGAATGCGCCAAAACTAAAAGATTGCTGGGCGTCGATGCCAACTTTTACAACACTGACTTCGCTATTCGAGACATTGATGCATTGCGCGTCCTACTAGGTATTGAAAAATGGCATTTATTAGGTATTTCTCATGGTACTAGAATTTCATTACAATACGCTAAAACATATCCTGAGCACACAGCATCGCTGGTATTAGACAGTATTTATCCTTTTGAAGTAGATGCTTACACAGATATGCCTTTCTATGCCGAACAAATATTTACACAGCCATTTAAGTTATGTGACGCTAATCCTAGCTGTCGCTTAAGTAATGGTAATGCCTCCATTTCGTTGTTTGAAACATTTATGCAGCAACTAAAAACAAAACCAGTCGAGCTAAAGGTGGAATACTTTGATGAAAATTGGGGGACTGGGCCTAAAAACATCAAAGTATCACCTGAACTAATTGCTTACGCTTTGTATAGCAACAGTTATGAAGTTGAAGCTATTTTAGCATTCCCAAATATTGTTAAGGATGCACTCAACAAAGACTACAAAAAGTTAATAAAATTCATTAGTGAAACTATTGATCTGCAAAATTACACTTGGTTCTCAGAAGGAGCTTATGCCAGCTATGCTTGTTATGAAGAGATCCCCTTTTCAGATTTTTCACTAGCGACCGCTAATGCTAAAAAATATAAGACTGCATATTGGAGCGAAGAAAGCCTGATTAATCTTGATCAGCAGATTTGTAAGATTTGGAATATCAAAGCTGCAACAAATCAAATAAAAAAATATGACCACAGCATTCTGTCTATGCCTGTGTTAATTCTATCAGGCGACCTCGACCCGTTTACGCCTGTAAAATGGGCTGTTGATTTTCACCAAAAGCTACCTTTCAAAAATCAAACTCAACATTTAAGAATATGGCCGCTAAAAGCACACAATTTGGTGTATGACGACGCTTGCGTTGAGTCGGTCCTTACCTCGTTTTTGAATGAGCCTCGAAATACCATCGAGAACGATTGTGCTTTAAAAGATGTGGCAGAAGTGAATAAAAAGATTCAGCAAATGTAATTTTTAAAACGATATAAAGATAGATTGCTCAATCGATTTATTTACGGTGTAAATAAAATATTTTACACGCTATTCCTGTCGCTAATATAGTACACTTTGCGCATTAGGCTTTTGAAACTACGTTTTTTAGTAAAAATTTTTTACTAAGCTCATCTAATTTGCATTTATAAAAGGACTCCAAATGGCATATGATTTCGGCTCACAAACCCTAGGGATTAAAAATCCATTTAAAAAGGAAGGTTTGTTTAAAGCAGTAGCTGGCGTAGCAGTCGCGCTTCTCGGTATATACACACTCATACAAGTGGCGGAGACGCTTAAAACAGACAAAATCGTAGGCTGGTCATACGCTATCATTGGGTTTTACTTATTGATCAGTGGTGCAAGGCACACAGGCGTTGGTTTCTTTCAGTTATTTCGTTATTTTGTGGGCCGCTCAGTGCCTACATCCTTAGCCTACAACCAGTCGAAGTCCGAGCAAGACGTTGCTAAATTAGAACTTAGCGCGTTGCTTTACGATGATAAAATACTGCATTCTATGATGATGGGCCGCAAGAACAATACCTTCATTGAGCCCGTTGGTTTCTTAGGTCGATTTGTTCATAGTATCTTTCCTAAGTTAACCTTTTTACCTTATCCATTGAGAAAAATGGCGCAAGAAATTGCAGGTATGACGATCAACTATCTAACCGGTATATTGTCTTTTCTTATCGTATTTTTTGTCGTCACAAGTGGGCTTGCGGGTGAAACAGCCGAACTATTTGCCATGCCAATAATGGGGACTTTACTATTACTATATTTGGTAATTTCATGGTCATCCGCGGCTAGAGCCATTCAACGAAATAGTGAAACTGTGCTAAAAAGCAGCGGTGGAGCTTCCTTTGGTGGCATCATTGCCTTATCTATTCTAGTGCCTATTATTGCGGGCGTTTATTTAGATGAGTTGGTAGTAGTAACGGATCAAACAAAGCAAATATTCGCAGAAGCGTCAGGCGTTTTCAGTGCTTGGGCAAATTTAGGCCTACTCACTATTTCTACTATTGTTGTGCTCGCAGCTGTTTTACCTCTATTATTTGCGCGGATGGCTAAAGCCGCACCACAAACAGAAGTAAGTGAGTACCGCGAAAATATGCAAGAGTCAGTGCATCCAAACGAGATTTTTATCAACATAGAGAATATCGTTTTGGCTAACCGCCGATATAAAGAAATGCCAAACCGCATATACAGAGAGTTCGACCCTAAACTTATCGAACAATCTGATGGTAAAGGCAGCTTTAATGGTGAATTGCTAATTGAAACACAACCAGCGTTGGCTGAAGAAGAAAATAGTACAGACCAAGATGCAAAGAAAACTATATTGACGCTGGTTAGTCAAGTGACATTTTTCGTCAGTGCTCTCACCTTTTATTTTTTTGGCCAAAATGTAATTGAAAGTATTGCTGCTTTTGAAACTTGGAAAAATGTAGGCAATGATGCAAATTTCACATTGCTATTACAAACAACTAGCGCTGCATTATTTACCTTTTTTGCATGGTTAACCTTTAAAAGTGCAGCTAAGATACTAGATGCAGCTTCGCACTTATTTTGGGGTGAAATGCACTTTACTTCGTTGTTGATGTACTTGAAAACCGAAGGTACTTACACTGAATCAAAGCTATCAACCGGTATGTCGATTCATGACAGTACTCGCTCTGAAAATACAGTAGTGCGATCCAGTATTACTCCTTGGGTAATTACCTCACGAATTAAAACGTCTATTTTTGCCACAAGCGGAGCCAAAAACTTGGAACAACCGCGTTTTATTATGTCAATGGCGAAAAATGAACAGGAAATGAGTGGGATTGTTGATGAAATTAAAAACTTCTTAAAAGAAAGAGAAGCTATTGCCGCCATTACTAATGAACGTGATCTATCCAATGCAAGTCAAATACACCAGATCAATCAACAGTCACGAGCCTTTGACCCAAATTCGAATATTGATGGAAAGCTTGGCTTAAAGGAAGATGAAGAAGCAGCGGGTTATCTTCGCAACGAAGAAGCTGCTCAGGACTCATTAGAAAGTAAACCTGATACTGCAAATCAGCCGCAGGATGATTCAAAAAACTAAATTGAAGGTTGCTCTTCGAATACTCAGGGCTGTTTAACACAGCCCTTTTTTATTGACAGATCTTGTTGAAATTGATGCATATGTAGTGCACGAAAATTTTGACCAAGGTAGTGACAATAGTTTCAATATAAACCGCTCAGCGATCAAACAGCCAATGGGTGGTTCGTATATTTGCGCTCAGCTTAAAAAAGCTAATACTGCGTATTAATAGTTCGCCTAAAAATCGAGTATCGCCTAATTCATAAATACTGAACTCAATAGTGGATGAGCCCCCTTCTATAGAAGACTTATGCAAGCCTCAAGGTATATTGAATACTGTCTGATTTCTTTACACATGTAGAATAAATCAAATATAAAAAATCACAAGCCATTGATATAAATGCATTTTAAATTTAGGAATCAATATTGCTTGAATAGATTTAAATCAAATATATTCAAGCAATATAACAATAAAAAGGAAACACATAATGAAGAAAATTTTAGCTATTGTGACTTTACTAACAACAAGCGCATTTAGTAGTGCTGCAGTTGTAGAGTTTGGCGACTTCAGTGATGTAAGCAACTTACAATTGAACGGAAGTGCGACGACAACAGGTAACGATTTAACACTCACAAACGGCCTGAGTCAAAGTGGTAGTGCGTTTCTACAAAATAGCGTAATGCTTAACCCCCAGTCCTCATTTAGCGCTTTTTTTGAGTTTAGAATCTCAAATCCAAGTGGTGTCAGCGATCCTGATGGCCAAGGTGCTGACGGCTTGGTTTTTGTTGTGCAAACATTAAATAATACTGCAGGCGGCAGTGGCGGTGGCATCGGCTATCAAGGCATCATGAACAGTGTTGGTGTAGAATTTGATACTTGGAACAATGGTGGTATCGATGGAAGCAATGGTAACCACGTAGGTATAAACTTAGGTGGAGACATCAACTCTGCGGTTAGATTTAACGAGCCGACACGCTTTAATAACGGCGGCGTTTGGTCTGTTTGGATTGACTACAATGGCGTAACTGATTTGATGAGCGTGAGATATACTATGGGTGGAAGCCGTCCATTATTGTCTCAACTTGATCTAACCGTTGATTTGACAGCGCAACTTGGACAGCAAAATGCCTTCTTTGGTTTTACCTCAGGTACTGGCGCAGCTGGCGGTAAACATGACATCTTAAATGCTAGGTTTTCTAACGACTTTACACCATTTGATGTTAGCGAATCAGGTACGGTTGGTATTATGTTAATGGGCCTTGCATTTTTGGGTTTCAGAAAATACAAAGCGCAAAAATAATCATTTAGCTTATATAAGTTAAAAATAATATGAAAAAGGCGAGCCATAAAGCTCGCCTTTTTATTTATTAACAAATCATGCAGAACGTATCAAATTAATGAGGCCTCTAGGTAGCCCTCAATCAACTTCCGGAGAATGAACACGTTTTAATCCTGCCACCCGCTCGCGTAAATCATCCGCTGTCACATCTTTTGCCATGACCGGTTCACCCACCGACACCGATACTAAGGACCAACGCAAGCGTGGCAAACGCCACTTGGTTTTACGACTAAACATGCTGCCCCACAGCCCACCTAAATGCAGCGGAATAACTGGAACCGGAGAGCGTTCAATAATTTTCTCAATGCCACGACGAAATGTATCAATCGAACCATCATCAGTAAGCTTCCCCTCAGGGAAAATACCAACTAACTCCCCTCTTTCCAATGCTTGGGCAACATCGTCAAAGGCCTTTTTAAAAGCCTTTGGATTCGCTTTCTCACCATCAATAGGAATAGCTTTAGCCATTTTAAACAGCCAATTCAAAGCCAGTGAATTGTAGATAGGTGCAAATACCACGAACCTTATTGGCCTTGGTGATGCTGCCAGAATAAACATCCAATCGACAAAGCTAACATGATTTCCAATAACAACGGCTGCGCCTTCTTCCGGTATATTACTCTCGCCATTGGTGCGCACCCGATACATACATATTGCTAGAATATAAATAACAAATCGAAGAAAAAACTCAGGTACTTTAGTATAAATATAGATTGAAATAAGTAAGTTAAGTCCAGCTAATAACAGCATTAGCTGAGGAATGCTCCACTCAAACACCGACAAGGTAACAATACTTAATGTTGCGCTGCCGACCATAAACAAGGCATTCAATACGTTGTTTGCAGCAATAACCCTAGAGCGACTCTTTTCATTGGTGCGCTGCTGAATCAAAGCATACAAAGGAACTGTATAAAACCCTGCTGCTATGCCAATTCCCGCCATCCATACTAGGTGCCAAACCATGTCGCCAGTATTCATTACCTGACTGATCGTAAGTAACGCTTCACTTGGTACCTTATAGGCAGTAATTGCAGGTTCTTGACTCAATAAGTATAGGAAGATTGTAATGAGAATAGCGCCAAAGGGCACAATCCCTAGCTCAATTCTAGACCGCGAAAGCTTTTCACATAAAAGTGAGCCGATTGCGATACTTAGGGAAAACACGACAAGTGCACTAGTGACAACAAGCTCATCGCCGCCCATCACGTGTTTTACATAATTGGGTAAGGCAGTCAAAATAATAGCGCCGATCAACCAAAACCAGCTGATACCAATAACCGATTTACGTACCGATTCAGTTTGTGAATTAAGTGCGGCGAAAACGCTTTTTGTTGAAGAGACGATATTAAACGTGAACTTTAAGCTAGGGTCATTTGCTTCACTAATTGGGATAAATCGGCTACACACATAACCAATTGCCGCCAAACATAATATGGCAATGCTGATATACGTTGGCCCTGCTTCTTGAGTAATATAGTAAGTGCCAAAAACTGTGCCTAATAAAATGGCAACAAAAGTGCCAGATTCGACTAGTCCATTAGCTTTAGTGAGTTCGTTGCGAGCCACGTGTTGCGGTAAAATACTGTACTTCAATGGACCAAAAAACGTGCTTTGTAGTCCCATCAAAAAAACAGTAACTAGCATTAACCAAGTTAACTCGGTCATAATAGATATTGCGCCAACAACCATAATCGGCATTTCACAAAGCTTAACAATACGAATGAGTTTGGACTTTTCAGTTTTTTCAGCAAGTTGCCCTGCCATTCCTGAAAACAAGAAAAAAGGGAGAATAAACAGACCTGCGGCCAAATTGGAATAGAGTGCGCCGTCGGCAACAGAAGCGGCTTGGAAAATTAGCAGTAGCAAAACAGATTGTTTATAAACATTGTCGTTTAGTGCAGAAAAGAACTGCGTGACAAAAAGTGGTAGAAATCGTTTACTGCTTAGTAAGCCGCCAGTGTACTTATTTGCGGCGGGTTGTTTGTTCGCTGAAGGCTCTTCACCAGCTGAAGGCTCTTTGTTCGCTAAAGGCTCTTTACTTGATGTCATATTCTCTTGCATAGTATTCCGTGCTAAATGAATATCAAGAACCTAGGTTACACGCTTCATTACTGAATTACGATCTAACTTTTTACCAAAGCTTTAACCGCGTTTAAGGCATCAACTGAAAATCCACGGTCATAGAAATACAAAATTTTACCATCGGAATCTAACAGCATTACCCGCGCGTTATTGGGGTTTTGATTGCCCGTGAAACGTTGAACTTTATCGCCATCTTCATAAACGGTTACCACGCCTTTCCAAAGCTCTTTTGGAATACCCTTGCGCATGCCGCCATCAATCACGGTTTTAAACATTCTAGGTAGCATGCCTTTGATGGTAGGAATTTCATAAACACCAACCTTTGTCTGTGTCATATCAAGCCCAATTAACCATCGGTCAATATCAAATTGCGAGTCCTGTACATAGCCAAATAGTAATAGGGTTTGTTCGCCTGCAAAGTCTTTTGGCATGATAACCATTTCACCTTCAAGGCTTTGCCCCCGGGCTTCAGGCATTGTCCCACCTAATGTCACTTGGCTTTGATACTCGTAGCTGGCACAGCCCGATAGAACAGCAAAGACAGCTAGCATTAAACATAGGCCTGATAGGCGTTTTATTGATAACATTTTTACTTCCTTATTAACTAAATTATTTATATGGCTGAGTGTGTCCTGAACATTAGTATAACGACTTAGCGCTCAGGTATATGCACTATTTAGTATATAAATTTGCGAAAAATTTATTCATCTATGTATTTCAATTTGATCCAATTTTGACTACCTTAGCGTTAATGTCAGTCAAAAAAACAGGTATAACAATAAAATGGCAAAAGGCACACATCATTACGAAGACGATCCTAGAAATCAAACCATCTTAATTAGTATCAATGGTGAACTATTTCCGCGTAGCGAGGCAAAAATATCAGTATTCGATAGCGGTTTCATCTTGGGAGATGGTGTGTGGGAAGGTATTCGACTGCACCAGGGCTATTTAGCTTTCATTGAGCAACATATGCGCCGCTTATACGATGGAGCAAAAGCATTAGACATGGATATTGGTATCACCAAAGAAGCATTGGTGAAGCGAATTTATGACACATGTGCGGCAAACGATATGCACGATGGCGTGCATATTCGTTTAATGGTTACTCGGGGAATAAAGGCCACACCTTATCAAGATCCAAGAGTGACTATATCGCCTGCAACTATTGTTATTATTGCTGAATATAAAAAAGCACTTGGCCTCGCACAAGGAGATGGCGTGAGGCTTTTTACCTCCCATGTTCGCCGCGGCTACCCTGATGTGCAAGATCCTAAACTGAATACGCATTCAAAACTCAACTGTATTTTTGCATGTATTCAAGCGGCAAAAGCCCAAGTTGATGAAGCACTAATGTTAGATCCGCATGGCTTTGTGGCAACCTGTAATTCAACCCATTTTTTTATTGTTAGAGACGGTGAAGTTTGGACCTCAAGCGGTGACTTTTGTTTAGACGGTATTACCAGAAGAAATGTGATTAATGTATGCAAAAATAATGGCATACCTGTTTTTGAACGAAACTTTACCTTGGCTGATGTATATGCCGCTGACGAAGCCTTTATTACAGGCACATTTGCAGGCTTAACCCCGGTATCAGAGGTAGATGGCCGCGCTATTGGTGAAATAAGTGACAATGCTAGTCAGTCATTGACCAAAAAACTTGAAAGAATGTATGTCGCGTTAATCGAGCAGGACCATACAAAGCAAAGTTGTTAGGAGAAAATTATGACAACAAAAATTGCGATGTGGTCTGGTCCAAGAAATATATCAACAGCTATGATGCGCAGTTGGGAAAACCGTCCTGACTGTGAGGTCGTTGACGAACCTTTTTACGCCTACTTCCTTGATCAAACAAAACATGCTCACCCTATGTTTGATGATGTTATTGCTTCGCAGGACATAAGCTACGATAAGGTAGCTAAAGATATGAGTAGTGGCCCTTGTGATGGCCCTCGTGATAGCTCTTTCAATGGCTCTTTCAATGCACCTTTGCAGTATCAAAAGCATATGACGCAGCACATGCTTGCAGGTTGTGACTTAAGTTGGACCAAGGGTTTGCAGCACTGCATGTTAATTCGCGACCCTGCTTATGTTGTAAATTCCTACACTAATAGTCGTGGTGAATGCTCTGCCGAGGATATTGGTATTCAGCGTCAATTTGAGTTATATGAAGCAATCAGTAAATTGACTGGGCAAGATATTCCGGTGGTCGATTCAGTATCCGTATTAAACGACCCGCAAAGAATAATACCTGCAATGTGCGAAGCACTGGTCGTGGAATGCGGCAATGAAACTCTCAATGCAATGCTAAATTGGCCAACTGGCAGAAGAGATAGCGATGGAGTTTGGGCAAGCCATTGGTATCACAGTGTCGAAAAGTCGACAGGGTTTGGAACATCAAAAGCTACTGAATTGAACTTGAATGCGTCACAAAAAGCCGTGGTTGATGAAGTCATGCCTTTTTATGAAAAAATGAAAGCTAAGGCCTTGAGAGCCTAAATCATGCTGTATTAAGGCTCCCCAAAGCAAATATTTACGCAAAGTCATCAGCATATGATTTGCCGAAACATGTTAAATAGCCTTAAAAAAATCGTTCTATTGTGCTGTTTTAGCGAGTTTTGTAAGTGTATTAAAAACGTCTTTATCAGCCAGCAGCGCGATTTTCTCTCTATTACTCATCCACTCTAGCGCTTCATCCTGATGATGCGCGTCATTTATTTTGTATGCTAAGCTCATTTTATCAACCGGTGGTTCACCGCGAGCTTGTATCGATACTTTATCCGCGGCATTAAAGTGCACATCACGTAGTTTTTGACTAGAAATGAGTGCTTTGATATCAATCGTTTTAAGTTGCTTAGAGAGCTTTTGAGAAAATTTGTCTCTATCTTTTATCATTAGGATATCAGTCACTTCTTCGGGAATATTTAAGATACCGAGATATCTTAGTATCTTAGCTAAACTTCTACTGCCACTTAAGGCTGATAACGGAATTGAGAACATGAGCCCTACTAAGGTGGGAGAAAGCCAAATTAGCAGCATAGGCGAGTAACGAGACAGCACTGCTGCCATCACTAATCCAATGACAGTATGCCAGAAATGTCGTCGACACAAAGCCAACCATGGTGTTCCAGTGTATTGACGTTGTTGGGTATTCCAACCTGAATCGCGCCCTCTAAAAATGTCAATGATGTGCTTGACGTGTATCAACATGAAAATTGGCGCATACAGAACGGAGAAGAATGTTTCTACTAACATTCCCAGCGTCATTCTAATAATACCGAGCGGTTTTCTTAATGGAGAATGAAAAAAGGCTCGGATTAAACCAAGCACCTTTGGAACGATTAGAATTACCATAGTAAAAATAAATAAACTCACCATTCGTTCAGAGTCAAACACCGGCCAGTTTGGGAACAAGGTCAGTTCAGTAGTAAAATATTCAACGTCAACGTAGTGGATTTGAATAGCCATTGCAATGCCGATCAATATTAATGCAAACCAAAATGGCGATGCCATATAGCCCATAACACCTGTTAGCATATGAAACCTGTTTGGCCATCGTAAACCTCTCGCTTTTAATACTGCCAAGTGCTGAATATTTCCCTGTGCCCAGCGCCGATCACGCACCGCAACATCTGACAGGCTCGGAGGGCTTTCTTCCCAAGACCCTTTTAGCGCTGGCAACATTTTGACCGACCACCCTGCTCTGCGCATCAATGCGGCTTCAACAAAGTCGTGAGATAATATGTCGCCAGAAAATGGCTTTACGCCGCCAAGTGTTGGTAAGCCAGCGGACTCGGCAAAGGCGCTTACTCTTATAATTGCGTTGTGGCCCCAATAGTTGCCGTCATTGCTTTGCCACGCTGTTATTCCTCTTGCAACAATAGGTCCATATATCGTGCCCGCGAACTGTTGCAAGCGAGCAAAAAGCGTATCGCCTCTGTATAAACAAGGTAAGGTTTGAATAATTCCGCTGTTTTCGTCACTGGCCATTTCCTGCATCAAAGTGAGTAAGGTGCTTGCAGACAACAAGCTATCAGCATCGAGCAAAATCATGTAGTCATAACGCCCGCCCCAACGACAGACAAATTCGTGCACATTGCCTGCTTTTTTCGCAGTATTGTTAAAACGACGGCGATACCATACTTTGATATCTGGCGATAAAGCTTCTTTTAATTTTTGAAACGCTGCGGTTTCTTTGACCCAAAGCTCGGGCTTATTGGAATCTGAAATAATGAATATGTCAAATTGTCCATTTAATCCTTTTTCAGTGAGCTCTTTACCCATGGCATAAAGCGCCCCAAATGCTTCGCTGGTATCTTCATTATAAACTGGCATCAACAGCACTGTTTTCTTTGTAGATATGTCCATAGCAGAAACGTCGCGAGATTTACCCGAAAAAATAAAACCAGCGACAGCTGCGCAAGCAGCCAAAGCAATCCACACAAACGTGATACAAAACAATCCAACCATTATCCATTGCAATACGGTGGTGTCAGCTTGAGATATTGTCAGTATCATTTGATTGGTTGCGTAAGTCGTCAATGCAATTGCGCCACCAAACGTAATAAGCCTGGCTATAAATGGGATCCAGCCTTGCCAAAAATGCTTCACCTTCGGTTTCAATGAGAAATCCTGAGCTGGCATATCTAAAGTCATTTCGCTTGGCGTAGCTTTATTCATTGTGCTTATCGCGTCCATCTGTAAAGCCATGTCTCGCCCCACTTAGTGTCATTTGCTGAGAGAGCAACACGAAGCTCAGCGTAATCCTCTTCTGCGGCTTGGAATTTCACAACGACTCTCAGATTTCCAGTCTCGGGGACCACTTTATGTATAGTGCCGGTAATACGTCCCGTGGAACTGGTCGCACTTACTTTTAAATTCGAGGGGATCTCATCCAAAGCAAAATCAATGACAAAATCTCGCTCTGTTGCCGAACCTAATGTGCGTCCCGATGACGATGATAAAATACGCCCACTGCTCTCTTCATTGGCAAGCGATGCGCCAAACGACAGTTCATAGGCAAACTTATATTCTTCTCCGGCCTTTAAAGGCTTATCTGGCTGCCAAAAAGCGACAATATTGTCATGAATTTCTTGCTTGGTTGGTATTTCGAGTAATTCGACATGTCCGGGGCCCCAATCACCTATCGGAGTTACCCAAGCAGATGGACGCTCATGATAATGCGCTTCAATATCTTCAAAGTTTGCAAACTTACGCGCTCGTTGTAATAAACCAAAACCTTTGATCGCTGAATCTTTGAATACCGACACTTCAAGACGCTCTGGGTTGGCTAAGGGACGCCATACTCTCTCGCCATTGCCTCTCAACATTAGCAAACCATCAGAATCATGAACTGAAGGCCTGAAATCATCAAAACGATTACGATTTAAGGAATTAAACAAGAACATTGAAGTCAGCGGCGCAATGCCAAAAGATGGAATGTTGATGCGAGGATAAAGCGTACTTTCTACTTTAATATTGGTGTTTTTGCCAGGCCAAGCGATAAAAGTAAAAGCGCCCGAAACCGACTTACTCTGCATAATTGCGTGCACAACTAATTTTTCTGATGTTTCACTAGGCCGCTCTATCCAAAATTCAGTGAATACAGGAAATTCCTCGCCTGAAGGTTTTCCTGTATTTATGGCTAAGCCACGTGCCGATAGTCCATACCAGTTGGTTTGTCCAACAGCTCTGAAGTAAGTGCCACCTTGAAAGACCAAAAATTCATCCCACTTTTGCGCATTATTAATAGGTGTGGTGACGCTAAAACCAGAGTACCCTTGAGCGTCAGTTTGTTTAACTTTTTCTTGTTCTTTGTCGTAAGAGAAAATTTCAGTGGTATACAAAATTCGCCTCGACACGCCAGCAACTACTAAGTTGAGTTTGACCGGCGTTTTAAATAGAAATCCAGGATGCAGAGGGTTGACTCTAAAGTTACGAGACTCTTTTGACCAAATAGTCGCGCTTCTTCTAAATTGTATTTTTTTATAATCGTCGTAACTCATTTGGCTTAAGGGATTGTCAGCGGGAATTACAGGTAATTGGTATTCACTTGCAGCTAACTCCTTCGCTTTGTCATTCAACCAGGCTCGGCTGAAACGATGAGTCGGACGTTCCTTCTCCTCTATATTGACCGTTTCAGTGGTTTGTTGATCTTGTCCTATTTGAACTTGCGGTTTTTGAGCGGAGCCCAAGGAAGAGAAAAATATGAGCAGTGGTATTGCACTCAAAAGAGGTAGTTTTTTCAGCAAAATGGCGATCCTTATAAAATGATGTCAATTAACATTATCGTTAAACGTCACTCGAACATTGCTTCGTCGCAATTTATGTTCGTAATACAAAGACTTCTTGCATTGAAATAGCTTATCTCAAAAATGCTATAACGAATGAAGCGCACTTCTAAGTAGAAAGTTCTATTTACAATTATTTAACATATTGAAAAGCATAATAAATTAATGAAAAGTCTAACTTTCGAATTTGATGACTTCAAGGTTTAGGCGTGGTTAAAAGCATAGACATTGAGTAAATCTTCCATTTAAATTTAGAAAACTAGGGGTTTGTTGCAAAACGAGGGTTTTAGTTGCTGTTTGGCTACACTGTTTTACAGCAAAATTGTAGATTATTTAGAAGAGCGTTGCGATTGCAGCCCGCCTAGAGTTTTCGCTAACTATAGTAATCTCTGCCAGTTCGCGAACAATCGATTTTCTTCATTTCATCAAGTTGGGTATAAAAAATTAAGCAAGAGTGGAAGGTAGTGCCTTAAGAAATTAATTAACATCAGCTTTGATCTTAGCCTTTTGGCGTTCAAAAGCTACCCAGAGTAAAAACTCTTGATAGAGCACATCATTTGTAGTTTTGCTATCTTGCCATTTCTTAAATTGCTCGGATGTACAAACAACGTCTTCTTTCACTAACTTTTCTTTAGTCGTGCCTTTAAAAAGTGTCGTTAGACTGATCTGGCCACTTTCGTCTGAAAATATACCTTCTCCATCGTTCATCTCCTCCTGCGCTTGCGCAGTTGTGACGAATGATAGAAATATAAAACTCATGAGTTTCAAACATCTAATACTGTTGGAATGCGCAGTTGAAAACATCTTTGGAGTCATATTGTTAAACCCTATTATCTAGTTAATTGTGTTTCGCCGCAGATAGAGTGAGCGAAAACTAATTCGCTCACTCTTCAATTATTTAAAGTTTGACCATCCCACCAATAGCCAATGAGTTAAACGAATCTTGACCTTCAGTGTCGCCTTGAGTCGCTTGGATCCAAAATCTCACTCCTTTGGTTGGTGCGTAGTGATATGCCACAGTTGTTCGGTCATGGTCAGCACCCGCAATACCGTCCGCAGAATTGCTTCCATATTGGCCTAAGCTAACACTCGCAGCGTGCTTGCCTTGTGTGTAACCTAGCTTCCAATTTAAGAAATCTCGTTCACTATTATTAACTAAGTCAGACTCACCGTAGGTTGCGGTAAAATTAACACCCGATCCGTGCTTATATCCCGCTAAAATGCCTCTTCCACTTTCAGCTCCAAAAAATCCTGGTGTGCCATTGCCGTCAATGTTAGCTTGCGGATCTGTATCATTATCTGCATCTCCAAAATCACTTACCCAAGCATTCGCTCGCCAACCATTCTTGGCATATTTAACAGCAAACTCTCTACTACTGTCCTCGCCTTGCTGAGCGTAGAATTTTATGCCTCCCATGAAACTTGGCGACTCATAAGCTATGCGTTCACTAAAGATGGATTGTGTTTGTACAAAAGGTGTTTGGCTTTGTCCCGCAGGGCCTCTTCTCGTTGAACCAAAACGTTGGCTCATACCGAGAGGATCTGACCACCATGTTCCTGACTGATCAACATCCGAAGCAATCCAAGTTATCGACGCACCAGTTCCTAATTTTACCTTTCCATATTTGCCTGACACCCAAATTTCTTGGATTCTGTTTCGTGCATTCGAGTCTGACTGTAGAAGGTTTGAAACACCCTCGTCTAAGCCAATTTCTACTTGAGCGCCAAAAGTAAGGCCATCGTAATCAACTGAACCTTTAATGCCGATAGTCGATTCTGCAAATTCGTGTCTACCAAAATATAAATCATCCGAGGTGTCATCGCTGACTACATTGTAGATCACGCGACCGTATGCAGTGATATCTGCAATTGCATATGTTGGCATAATAAACGGTGTTACTAAAACAGCTGCTGTGAGTAATTTTTTCATTATTTTTTCCCTTTTATATATTGTTGTGTTTTTATTTTATTATTAGGTAGTTTGGCATCAGCAGAACTAAGGCCAACACCACTATTTGTATTAAAATGAATGGAATGACACCTTTGTAAATAGTCGTTGTTTTAAGCGATTTTGGCGCTACGCCTTTTAGATAAAACAGACTAAAGCCGAAGGGCGGTGTCAAAAATGAGGTTTGTAAATTGAGTGATATTAATATTGCAAACCAAACCAGATCGATATTTAAGGCCATGGCAACTGGCGTTAAAATAGGCACAATCAAGAATGCGATTTCGATAAAATCGATAAAAAACCCAAGAATTAAAATGGCCAACATAGCGAGTAGAATGAACGTCCATTTTTCGCCTGGTAATTCCATGAAGAACTCTTCGACTAAGTACTCACTCCCCGAATAGCTAAACACCATTGAGAATGCCGTTGCACCTATCAGCACGGCAAATATCATTGCGGTGACTTTAACTGTCTCTTTAGACACTATGTGGGTAGTTAGAAAAGACAACTTTCCGTAACATGCGGCTAAGACTAACGAGCCGATAGCTCCAATCGCAGAAGATTCTGTTGGTGTTGCGATACCGCTGAAGATAGAGCCCAGTACCACTATAACTAAGGTTAAAGGTGGCACAATGTCTTTCATTGCCTGCACCAATAGTTCTCGCCTACTCTCTGTGACGACTAAAGGTGGACAAAACTCTGGTTTAATTTTGCCTAAAACTAAAATATAGATGGTGTAAGCGGCTATTAGTAAACAACCAGGTATGATGGCCGCTTTGAATAGATCCCCTACTGGAACACCCATTACGTCCCCTAAAATAATCAAAATAATGGATGGCGGAATAATCTGGCCCAAGGTTCCCGACGCACAAATCACTCCAGCGGCTGTTGGCTCGTGATAGTTGTTTTTCAACATGACGGGCAATGATATAACTCCCATAGCGACGACGCTTGCACCAACAACGCCGGTAGATGCGGCCAATAAAGCACCTACTATTATGGTTGAAATGGCAACGCCACCTGAAAGTCCTCCAAATAGCTTTGCTGATGATTCTAATAACCGTTCTGCTAATCCTGTTTTTTGTAACACGATCCCCATAAAGATAAACATAGGAATGGCCATTAAGGTCGTGTTTTCCATTATGTTCATAATGCGATAAGGCATAAATGCAAATAAATCGGTTCCTAACACGATGACGCCCACGATCACTGATATTCCCGCAAAAGTGAACGCAACCGAATAACCTAAAAATAAGCACAGCAAGGCAATTAAAAACAGAATAATACCGGTCATTTTCTATTCTCCGCTGATTTTACAACTGTGATAATTTGAATGTTTTTGAGTGTCACGTACAAAATACTAAGTAAGAGGAATATGCTTGATACCGGAATAACTGAGCGGACAATCCATCTATAAGGTAGGCCACCAGGATCAGCACTGCCCTCTCCCATGCTATAAGCATCCATTGTATAGCCCCAACTAAAATACAAAATGAGCAAAGTAAAAGGCAAAGCGAACAGTACTGAACCGCCAATGTTAATAAGAGCTTTATAGCGTTCGCTCATTTTTTCATAGAAAATATCAACTCGTACGTGACCGTCTTCTTTTAGCGTATAACCCACTCCCAACATGAACATTGCTGCAAATAAATGCCACTCTAGTTCTTGCATTGCTATGCTGACGTCATTAAATAGATACCGCATTACCACGTCATAGAAGACATTTAGAATCATCAAAATCATTAGTAGACTGCACAAGTTGCCAAGTCCATTCAGGATTTTTTCAAGAAGGTGAATTACAACTTTCATTATTTAACTCTTAGCAACGGCACACAGACTTCGTGTGCCTTAATTGAATAAATAGATTAAATTTTTGCAGGGTCAGTCAATGCTATTTAGCATCAAAATTGTCAAGATAAGCCCTATCAGAGAAATTAGTCCAAGCTCTTATTTGGTCTTGATAGGTATAAATTGATTCTAGTATTTCCTTAGTTTTTGGGTCTTTATCAGCAGCTTCTTTTAGTAGTTCAGCTGTAGCAATTCTGATTTTGGCCATGACAGGTTTTGGAAAGGAGCGAATTTTCACGTTAGGGTATTCATCTTGCAACAAGGCTAAATTAACCCCACTTTCATGCATCGATTGAGCATACATATCGTAAGCTGCAGCTTTCATAGCGATGGTAAGAATTTGTTGAAGATCAGGCGGCAATGAATCATAGGCTTTTTGATTTACCATGAATTGCAATTCAGTTGCTGGCTCATGCCAACCGGTGTAATAAAATGGCGCAATTTTGTGAAATCCCATACGCAAATCTAATGAGGGACCAACCCACTCTAATGCATCTATGGTATTGCGTTCTAGTGCCGTATAAAGCTCACCTGAAGGAATATTGGTAGGCTTCGCACCTAACTTTGCAAGTACCTCTCCAGCAAAACCGGGGATGCGCATTTTTAAGCCTTTAAAGTCTTCAATTGAATTAATTTCTTTACGAAACCAACCTCCCATCTGATTACCGGTATTACCGCCTGGAAATGACATTATGCCGTATTGGTCATACGTCTTTTTCATCAACTCCATGCCGCCGCCATAATAAAACCAAGCATATTGCTCTGGTGCTGTCATCCCAAATGGAAGGGTAGTAAAAAATAAAGTATTAAAGTCTTTTCCTTTCCAATAGTAAGATGCAGAGTGCCCCATTTGATATTGACCACTTTTGACAAAGTCAAAGATACCGAGAGCTGATTTATGTTTATTAGCTGAATCGATTCTAATGGTTAGTCGACCGTTAGACATTTCGTCTACCATTTTGGCCATGTTTTTCGATGCATCACCAAAAATTGGAAAGTTTGGTCCCCATGTTTCAGCCAGTCGCCATTTATATTTTTTCTGGTCGTCCGCAATAGCAGGTTGTACTGCAACAGACGCTAGAATTAATACGCCAGTGCACAATCGATATATTTTGTTAGCCAAGTTCATACTTAATGCCTCATTTTCTGCAAATGCAGTGATTAAAAATCTATGCTTTTTTTGTTAACTAGATGTTAAACACCTGAGGGAAATAAACTATTCGGACGAATACCGAAGCGACCTAGGTAGAACCACCTACGTGTTAATAGATTGTGAATAAGGCGCTAACCTGAAATACTGTTCACTGCGAGAATATGAGATAGAGGTAGGTAAACGTGAACTTTAGAATGCGACTTATGTTAATAGCCGTTTTGCAGGTCGTATTAACATCTTTGATTACCTATTACTTTGTAACAAAAGAGTATCGCGATTTATCGAGTGAAAGTTTAATTACATTAGAGAAATTCTTAATTGACCAAAAAAAGCAGGAGCTTAAAAATTACACGTCATTGGCAAAGTCGTCTGTTGATCATCTATATTTAGATTCATTACCTGAGAATACAGTTGTAAAAAACTTAGTTGCGCGAGTTTTTGATGGCCTTTTATACAACGGAGAAGATGGTTATTTTTTTGTTTATGATGGCAAAGGTACTAATATTGTGCACCCAAAAGAGCCCTTCAGAATTGGCAATAATTACTGGGATCTTGAAAATGAATCTGGTGAGAAAATCATTCAAATATTATTGAGTAATGCAAAAAATGGTGGCGATTATTTCCGTTATCCTTGGTTGAAACCTTCTCTGAAAGAGCCATCTGACAAACTTGGGTATTCCATTTATTTGGAAAAGTGGGATTGGATGATTGGCACAGGTGTATACCTAGATGATGTTTATACCCAGCTTAGTCAACTTCAAAGTGAAATGGATCGCCATACAAGCAAAACCAAACAAATAATATTGATTGTTGCGATTTCATCTATTTTCATGATTTTTTTGTTTGGCTTAATTGTTAATTTGAATCAAAAGAAGAAAACTGATTTAAAAATAAATGAACTTGGACAACGGATAATCACCTTGCAAGAAGACGAACGCAGACATTTTTCTCGTGAACTTCATGACGGGATTGTTCAGATACTTATATCCATCAAATATTCGCTAGAGGCTACTGCCCGATATATAGAGAAAGCTAATATGGATAAGCCTGAGCAATTAACTAAAGCGGAAAATAACTTAAGCACCGCGATCCAAGAAATACGTCGTATTTCACATCATTTACACCCTCGTATACTTGATGAATTGGGTTTATCAGCAGCGCTTGAAGCGCTTGCCAATGAGTTCACCGAGCGCAGTGCAGTCATAGTAAAGATTGTGAAGCCTGCAGCTAGGAAGTTGCTACCAGACAATATAAACACAAGCCTTTATCGAGTAGTACAAGAGGCATTAACAAATATCGAAAAGCACGCCAAAGCAACTCAGGTTGCTATTACTTTTGAGTTTCAGAACAACTGGCTCACCCTGAGCATTTCCGACAACGGCTGCGGATTTGATCAAGAGAAGCAAGAAGCGAAGCCTCTGCATGGAATAGGGTTGAGAAACTTAGCCGAGAGAATTGAATATCATAGCGGCAGATTTACCGTCGTATCGAATCCTAGCGGCACTAGTATTGAAGTCATGATCCCTAAATCTAGCTTCGTCAATCATTTCAATCAAACAAGTTTTGAGGCCCAAAAATGACAATTGATGCAAATCAAAAGATCACCGTCTTATTAGTCGACGATCATCCCATGGTACAAGATGGCCTAACGGCATGCCTATCATATTACGATGATATTGAAATAGTTGATGTATGCACAAATGGAAAAGATGCATTGGACAAAGCCTTGAGCCTAAGACCCGATGTCATTTTGATGGATGTGAGCATGCCAACTATGAACGGCATAGATGCTACTGAAATTATTACCGACAAAATCCCAGGCACTAAAATACTGATCTTTAGCATGCATGAGAGTTCCGAATTCGTGACTAGTTCTATTCAGGCGGGTGCCGCTGGCTATATATCAAAAGACACAACATCAGAAGAAGTATACTTCGCTATTAAAGCTATTGCAGAAGGTAAAACACATTTTAGTAGTTCAGTAGCAAGGGCGTTAATAGATAATCCAATAAGACCTGAAAATGAGAAACTTACTACTAGGGAGCAGGTAATTTTAACTTGGATTGCAAAAGGCTTATCCAGTAAAGAAGTAGCACGAAAGCTCAATATTAGTTACCGAACTGTTGAAGCTCATAGGCGCAATATCAGAACAAAACTAAATATTGAATCTTTTGCTGAACTAGTGCGCTATGCGGTCAATCATGGCTTGGTCGATTCTTAGTTTGAGTAATCCATGAATGACTAAAAAATATAAATACTCAAATAGTTAACACGATGCTTTTGAACGCAAAATTTGTTCGAACGGAGCGGGTTTACTAAAGTAAAAACCTTGGATGGTATCGCAGTTAAGACTTCCTAAAATACTAGCTTGAGCTAAGGTTTCTACTCCTTCAGCAACGACCTCTAGCCCCAGGCTAGCGCCCAATGCAATAACAGCTTTGGCAATTGCTAAACTTTCCTCGTTGATGTCTATTTCATTAATAAGTATTTTATCCATTTTTAACTGACTAACTTTAAAACGCTTAAGGTAACTTAATGATGAATGCCCCATTCCAAAGTCATCAATAGACAACTGAACGCCGGAGGCTCTTATTTGTTTTAATAAATCAGATGAGTAACTCCCTTCTTTGACTAACACTGTTTCAGTAATTTCAAAAAAGATACTGTTATTTGGCATACTGCTTTTATCAACATAATTTAGTAACTTTTCTATGTGATTATTTTCAAGTTGAGCGCCCGAAATATTAATTGATATATTAAACGAATCTGCTGATTTACTTAATAACTCTTCGGCATAAGCCAATGCTGTCTTAACTACCCATTCTCCAATGGGGATTATCAAGCCTGTTTTTTCAGCGACAGGTATAAAATCCATAGGGCTAACAAACATGTTTTCAGCATTTTTCCAACGAATTAAGGCTTCATATCCGGTTTCAATATGTGTCTTAGCATCTACTTTAGCTTGAAAATATAATTCGAATTCTTCATTTTCGATTGCAGAGCGCAAATCACTTTCAATCTTGAATTCCTCTTTTGCTTTACTGCTAAACTGAGGCGCGAAATAACATATTTTCATATCATGTGTTTTTGCACGATACATAGCAGTTTCAGCATTTTTTAATAACGTTTCTGAACTTTCGCCGTCAGCAGGATAAGCTGCAATACCGATGCTGCAGTCCAACAAAATATTATAAGTCTCATGCTTAATGGGCATAGATAAAGCATCAATTGCGTTTTGCGCTAAGGCCGCAGTGTCATCAATTGTTTTTGCAATAATAACAAATTGATCTCCCCCCACCCTGGCCAACAAATTGGCTTTCAGAATACTGACTTGTAAACGTTTACCAACTGATTTTAGTATTTGATCACCGAAACTGTGGCCAAATGTATCATTTAGTGTTTTAAACCTGTCTAAGTCGATGAAAACCAAACTAAATGAATTACCTTGCTGATTAGACTGTTCTATAGTTTGCTCAAGTTGGATAAAAAGGCTGCTGCGATTAGCCAATCCAGTTAATGGGTCTTGATAGGCCATTATTTCCAATTGTTCTTGCTGTTTTGAACGTTCTAAGATTATACCTATGATATAGCTTGATATAGCCAATAGTTCTTTTTGAAAGGAGCTCGGCTCTCTGCATTCAGAGGACGACAAGGCAAAGCTTCCTATAGAGTCTCCATCAACATTTCGCACAGGATTGGACCAGCAAGCGTTAAGCTCAAAATGTTCGAATACGTTACGAATATCTAAGCATCGACTATCAGTATGGACATTATATACAAATGTTGCCTCGTTTCGATATACGGCATAGCCGCAGCTTCCCGCAGTAGGTCCGGGTTCCACGTGGTTCAGCAGGGCTTGGTCTTCTTGTGATACTGATGGTGCAGAAATAACATCCATGTATTCTTGATTTTTTATCATCATAACTGTGGCTATTGACTTCGGCACTAAGTCTTCAGCCATTAGGCATAGTTCAGCTAAGATTTCTTGTTGCGGGCGGTTAGAAACTACCATTTGTAATATGGAGTGTTGAATATTAAGTAAGGCTTGCTGCTCTTCCATCGTTAGCTGAATACTAGTGACTGGTTTAGCGTGTTTCGCTATAAATGGCAACCTTTGTATCATTATGTCCAAGCCTCATAAAATCATTAGTTTTGAAAAGCTAGATAGTAAAAGCCCTCTATCGTCACTAAAACTTGTACTTTAGTTTAACTTAGCATGCGCAGGATATAAAAAACAACTGATAGGTATTAATAAAGCCACAGTGAAATGCTGCTAACACAATAGTAAAAGGACAAATTATCTGCTCTGGAAGATCAGCTTAGCGAATTCAAAGCCAATTTGAAATAATTAGCATTATTACAATCGCTTGCGTAAGCTACAACAATAAACACATTAACAAGTCGAACCATGGGCGATACTTCTAACTTAATACTCAGTTGGCGAACGGTCATGATGGCGATGGTTTGTTTGCCTATTATTATCTGTTTTGTGATTCTTTGTCGCAAAAAAGTCGAAAAGAAGTCAAGCTATGCACTCGCAGCACTTTTGCTAGCATGTGTACTTTCTGTCATGCCCCAAATCATTGGCTTTGCTGAGTTTTACCAAGTTTGGCCAGGACTCACTTTCTTTCCATTTGCCACTGAATTATGGTTAGGCCCTCTGCTATACATCCATGCACATTTATTACTGAAGAGTGAACCCTTAGCTTGGCGAATATGGACGCTTATTCCGGGTGTCGCTCAAACACTCTACTATAGCGCCGCATTTCTGCTATTAGGCGACTTTCAGAATAAGTGGGAATTTAGTCGAAACTTCCACTCAATTTATGTATCGCCGTTTGAAGGCATATTGGCAATAGTTTTTATTTCAATTGCGCTTTACAAAATATGGCGAATGTATTTTCGTTACGAGACTTTCATTTTTAATACCGAATCAATCGCTATTGAATTTCAGCCCGTGTGGTTAAAACGAATAATTGTTGTTGTGCTCATTGCCGCCGGGCTACTTGCGTCTATTGAGATAGTTAGCCTATTTGTTGACTTGAGTTATACCGCTGCTTTCCCTATTCAAGTTCTCATAATGATGAGTATCGCGTGGTTAAGTATTGAGGCCGTGTGGCGACTTAATCAAGCATTCCCAAAATTACCAATACAAGAAATATATCCTACTATTGAGTGCATGAGCGAGCTCAAAGAAGGATTAAAAAGTGTAAATCCCTCCAACGACATTGAGGATATTGAGATTTCAGGCGCTTTTTCTAGCGATGACGTTCGCCAGCAGGCACTAAAAATAAACAACTCAGTAACAAAGGAAGAATGGTTTTTAGAGCCGCGTTTTTCGCTAAAAGAATTAGCCAAGCGCATGGCTAGCAATGAGGCTTATATTTCCAAAGCAATCAATCAAGGGCTAGATACGTCCTTTAATAATTATATAAATGGTCTTCGCGTAAAGTGCGCCCAAGATCTCATGCAAACAACAACGCTGCCATTGCTAACAATAGCCTTAGAAAGTGGATTTAATTCAAAAGCGACATTCAACCGTGTATTTAAAGATTTCACTGAAAGTACGCCAAGCCAATATAAAAAAGGTCTCAAATCTTAAAAAATATGCCTCAACTTATCTTTTGGGGCGCTTTCACTTTTCATATATCCAATAATAAGCTCAACAAAACAAAGCTTTAAAAGCTAATAATTTGAATTATTTGGATATCCTTATGAATGCCTCTATAAATGCCTCTATAAATACTTCTATAAGTGCTTTCTGTCACAACAAGCACATCAGTAATACCGTCGATGAAAATAGCGATGATCACTCCGGTACAAAGGTGACTCTATTTTTCCTTAAGCTTAAAAAACTCGGGCATTTAATGACGTGTCTCGGTTTTCTGCTCCTGCTTACTTCGAGCGTTAGAATGGCTTTTGCCAACAACGATACTATTTTAAAAAGTAATGCTGCGGGGGAAAACATGTTGAGTGTAGAGGATATAAAATCCGATGTTGGCTTGCTCAAAAAAGCGTATAAAAGAATCCATCCGGGCTATACCCGATATACCAGTGAAGAAAAAATGACAAAAGCTTGGGACGACATAACTCAGCAAGCAGCAAACCAGAACGGCATGCAAACTAAGCGTTTTTATATAGCTATTCAAAGTGTATTAAGCCTAATTAGATGTGATCACACTAAAGCGAATCTGCCAAAGGTCATGAAGCAATACCGTGATATAAACCCAGTATACTTGCCTTTTCGTTGGACTTGGATCGATGGCAGAGCATTTGTTACTGTTAGCGACAATCAAGGGCTGTTGAATATCCACGATGAAATACTGAGTATTGATGGTGAGCCAATCCAAACCATGGTTGAAAAAGTGCTGCCGCTTATTCCATATGACGGCTACACAGCATGGTCTCGCAACTCGGGTATTGCCGAGTCCCTAGAATTTAAGGGCGGTGCCTTTGATCACTTTGGCTCCTTGATGTGGGAAACTAAACCAGAAGTAATTATAAATATAAAAACAAAACAAGGCGATATTACTGCCCACACTATGCAGCGTCTGAACTATAAAGAATATACAGCGCTTGCAGGTAAAAACCCTTCGTTTGAAAATTTCAAAGACGCCATTACATTTGAGCGCATCGGAGAAAGGGTAGCTTATCTAAAAGTAGATACCTTCGTTAACTATCGTAATCCAGTCGATCCGGCAGACATGTATGATCCTATTTTTAAGACGATTCAGCAAGAAAACCGTAATGTGCTGATCCTTGATTTACGCAACAATGGTGGCGGTTCGTCTGATGCTAGCCAAGGTTTACTTGCAAACCTCATTGCAAAGAAAATGAAGTACAAGCTTGATATGTATGTCAATACATTGGAATTTCAGGATATTCGTCCTCACTTGTGGACTTGGGATGATCGAGCATTGGATCCAAGCTGGATTGGTTTTAGTAAAAATGACAACAACACATATTCACTGCGTTCTTGGTTCACCGATGAACTCGATGTCGTAAAACCAGCTAAATATGCATTTAATGGCAAAATTATCGCGCTAACAAGCAACAATAATTCATCTGGAAGCACAAACCTACTTTCCGTTATTCACTCAACTGGACGAGTTAAACTTATTGGAGAGAAAACAGGTGGCAGTGCTGAAGGGGCGACGGCAGGTGTGCTATTTACGTTGACCTTACCTAAGTCAAAAATTACTACACGCATTCCATTTTTTCGTTTTAAAAATAACGTAAAATCATTTACACAAGGTATGGGCTTGTTACCTGACGTTGAAGCTGCAATGACTGCAGAAGCACTATTGAATGGGCAAGACCCAGCTTTGTTTGAAGCTTTGAAATATGCCAACGATAATTAGCATTTGAGTGTCGAAATAACAGCCGGCTATTGCAGCATGACTTATTGGATTGGGCCATTCTGGTAGCGTCGGCTCGTTCGAAATATAAATATGTTTTATTATGTTTTGTTATGTTTAGCTATCCAAAATATTGAATTAACCAATTATTTCAATATTAAAACTGTTTGTAATATCGCAATACTACGAATCGATACAGCTTGAATTTTATCCATATCAATAGGTACCGCTACGACCTGATAAGATACCTTATCATTTTGTATAAGGTAGTCAACGTGACCAGCCGGCTCACCGTTAATGTTCCATCCGGTCACTCTAAATTGTACTTCCAAGCCCTGAGAGTTTGAATAACTGCCCTTATGAATTTTTAATATCTTTTTATTGTCTACAATAGACTTATAGTATTTTTCAATAGCTCTCCATTTTTTCTCAAAACTCTTGAATCTGGGCACCTCTGCCGCTTCAATGTAAAAATCGAGCGTTTCACCAGTCCATCCAACCAATAGCTTAGCGCTTCCTTCTTCGATGGCTTGAAATGTAAGGTCTTCTCCTTCCGGAAAGGAGATTGAAAGATGAGACGCGAGATTGGCTCCTTGCTCGGTAAAAAGCTCGCCTATACCTGCTGTAACTCTCGCTGTGTATGTATTAATAGCACTTTCAAACCCACTTATGAATGCATCTTGATACAACTGCATATTAGGCTCTTGGATTGCCTTATGATATTGCTCAATTTCCGCCTTATTAAACTGCTTCAGAGCGTTTAATAAGAACAGTGTGCTTTGTTCCTCCACTGCACTATTCAATTGTTTAGTAAGCTCGGGCGTCATCATGTTTGGATTACTAACAATTTCAGCAAAGGGACGATTAAGTTTTTTCACCACACTTTGTACTACAAGCATTATATTTTTTTGAGTACTAAAAATAAGGCGATTTGTATCTGCGCTTGCTAGGATATGTTGAACTGAAGCGTTGCGGTTAGTATCCTGCAGGAGCTGCTCTGCATTTTGCTGCATTTGTTTCAACGCTTCTTCGGAAGCGCCTGCCTGCAAAGCCAAAACAATCCTCTTACCTAATTCAGATTCGAACCAAACAAGTAAATCCGCAGCTTGTTCTTCAGATAGGGTTTCTTTTAGGACACGTCTAAATTCATCACTAATTAGGTCCGCACTATTTATTTTTTCAACTTCATAAAATATTGCTTCAAGTTGATTATCAGTGGCATAAATACTCTCAGGGTCAACAGCTGCAAGTTGTGTAATTAGGTTTGTTGAAAACCCTTTTGTTTGAAACTCAAACCCAGACGCCTCAACCAATTTATCCATAGTTGTTTGTGTTAGCTCTGCGGCAGACGTTTTAGCCACTAAGGAAACAAATACAATACTCGTAATAACAAGCAATTTACTTAACACTTTCAAATTAAATCCTTTTATTAGTTTTGTCGGAATGTTCATTGCTGAAAAACAACTTATGCCAGCTTGCAGTAATTGCTTAAATCAACCTGCTTTCTAATCGCCGGTCAATGTCCCTTATGAAATATTTGGTTTTCTAGGGTGTGACCATTAACTAGTTGCCGGTATTGCCATCCTTGTTGATGACAGCATTTTAAGAGCTCGATATCGAAGGCGTCAGCTGATTTAACATATTCAATTACATATTCCTTAGACTGGCTCATATAGACGCGTTGAACCATTGGCAACTGTTGAAGATACTGCTCAACGCTGGGGTATTCTTGCGCCAACTGCAAGGTAATAAAGTGTTTTGCATCGCCCACTTGTGTTCGCGCGTTATGCTCGCTCAAAATACCTTTATCCAAGTGCAGTACTTGACCACACAAACGTTCTAGCTCACTTAAGTCATGAGAACTTAAAATGAAAGTTGTTTGCTCGCTCAATGAACTCACCAACTCCCTGACTTCGCGGGCATGAATGGGATCAAGTCCCGCTGTGGCTTCATCAAGCATGACTATTTCCGGTTCGCCAATTAGCGCTTGTGCAATCGTTACTCTCTTGCGCATACCATGAGATAAATCTTTTGGTCGCTGATTCGCTACATCGCTTAAGCCGACAAGTTCAAGTACTCGTTCACTTTCTTGCTTGGCTTTTGTTTTAGTCAAACCTTGTAGTTGAGCATAAAAAGTCAGCTGATGGATAATGCTGAATCTCGGGTCCAACTGAGCATCTTGTGGAAGCGCAGTTAATTTACCAAATAGATCTGAACTGCCCGCAGGACTATCCAAAATTCGTAATTGGCCGGCACTAGGAAAGATGTATCCGCACAAAAGGCTGAATAAGGTGGTTTTGCCCGCTCCATTGGGGCCAACAAGCGCTACAGGGGCCCCTGTTTGTATTTCAAAGCTAACATTATTGAGCGCCACCTTAGACCCGTATTGCTTAGTTAAACCAGATGCACTTATCACTGTGCTCATATTGAACTCCTTGCAAATACACGTTCTGCCAAAATTAGTAATACCAAAGCTTGCACCAGAGGAAAGCCAATACTGAGCAACACACCTGCATTTTGTCCTGCCATTTGGTCTAATTGATAGCCGGGAAATATAACACTCAACGAATCCAAAGCGGGGATCTGCCAAGATAATAAACCTAGAATAATATTCCCTCCTGCAAAAAACAGAATAGCAAAGACAATAGCTAATCTAGCTGAACTGGCAAAGGTGTTTAGAAAGCTCATTAAGGCAATAAAAGGCATTACCGTAACAACAAGGTAAGCGAATAATAGTGAAATACGTGATAATGCTGATGCAAAAAGCGTCGGATCACGGTACGACAGCATCGCCAGCGTCGCGAACAAAGTAAGCAACAAAAGCACAGCTAAAATGAGTACTTGGCCAAGGAAGCGCCCGAATATGATTTCGGCTCGTGTGGCTCTCAGCGTCAAAAATCGCAAAGTTCCCCGTTGCTTGTCACCCACGGTTTGATCACTGCATAAGAACAAGCAAAAACAGGGAAAACTGTAGAGAGCTATTAGCCAATAAACGGCCAACTCAGCTTCCGGCCACGTTAACAATTGACTCAAACCTGCGGCACCGAATATCGATTCAACAAAGTCGGCTACGTTACGAGAGTCAAGTAAAGATACCGCTTGCCCCACTGGATAACGTAAAATTAAAAACCAACAAATCGCAAATGCTACTACAGCAAGTAAACCACGCTTCGTCAAAAATAGTCTTACCAACTCAAATCGTGCAATATTTGCTAGCCGTTTGGGGTGCAATGGCGTAACTCCTAATTTTGAATCCAAAATAATGGCATTACACTAAGCGTAAACTAATGGAATTACCACAAAAAAACGGTCATTAATCCGACTTTAAACCTCTACAGTTTGGCTGCTTCAGCATGATTACTCCCAACCAGGAAAACCACACTATCTGACCTAAGCCAAAAATCTCTGTCAACACGTCGGCGGGATAAACGGTGAGAATACCTGCACCGCCGATAAATAAACCTAGATAGTTGAGTATTTTAGGAAACTCATTTGACCTCAAGGCTGCAATACTTAATAAAGTTAGCCATAGTCCGCCAACAACTTCATTGCCACCGCCCAAACCTTCAACTACAGCAATAATAGCCAACCATACCGTCATCGCTTGCTCAGGATCCGTAACTGAAAGTTCGACAACAGCGCCCAATCCTATGTTTGCAATCATTCCACTGGCAATGATAAGGCCGACCCAAACTATGCCAAATACTGTAGCAAGCTGCGTCACAGCTGATGCATTACCTTTAAGACGATTATGAAGCGCCAACACCAATACAGCCAATAAAACGCCAAATATGACATAGATAATCATGTTAACAATAGACAAAATGGTTTGATTGTCAGCTAAAAAGGCGAATTTTTGTATCGTGGCTGCGTCCGAAGGGAAGTCCCAAATTACACCAAAAAATACAAACGCCGAAATGTAAATAAGAGCTTCACAAAGTGCTGCAACACCCCCTATTTTTTGTAGGTTATTCACTGCTTATTTCCTATCATTTGCAAACGACTAACGCTACCACGGAAATGTATTGCTATTGGTATTAATATGTAACAAAACTGCTTTCGATAAGATTAATTGCTTGAAAAAACGAGATACAAAATAGATCTCAAATCGAATACTAGGTTCGCCACTATTCATAACATTATGTAATGCTTCTCTGGTATAATGCTGAAATATAAAAGCGTGATATAACGCCAACATTTTGCAAAATGTCCATTTTAAGAAAATAGAGAAACTAATGCCAACGATTCAGCCAGCCTCCAGAAAAACCGAAACGCCAAGAATGAAGGCTGACCGAGGACTATTTTCCTTTCCGAAATACTGGGCGGAATGTTTTGATCCAGCGCCTTTTTTGCCAATGTCGCGCCAAGAGATGAACCAGCTAGGTTGGGATAGTTGCGATATCATTATTGTTACAGGTGACGCTTATATCGATCACCCCAGCTTTGGCATGGCTGTTATTGGACGCACACTTGAAGCACAAGGCTTTCGTGTAGGTATTATTTCTCAACCTGATTGGCATTCCAAAGACGACTTTATGCAATTAGGCGAGCCCAATTTATTTTTTGGCGTTACCTCCGGCAACATGGACTCCATGATTAATCGTTACACTGCTGAGCGAAAACTTCGCCATGATGATGCTTACACAGCGAATAACGAAGGTGGTAAACGTCCCGACCGTGCAGTGACGGTTTACACCCAACGATGCAAAGAAGCCTATAAAAAACCTGTGGTTATTGGTGGTATTGAAGCGAGTTTGCGCCGCATAGCACATTATGATTATTGGTCGGATAAAGTGCGCCGCTCAGTTTTGTTTGATTCAAAAGCCGACATGCTGATGTTTGGCAACGCCGAACGCCCTCTACTAGAGATGGCGCA
This sequence comes from uncultured Glaciecola sp., assembly GCA_905479945.1. Classification (GTDB taxonomy): domain Bacteria; phylum Pseudomonadota; class Gammaproteobacteria; order Enterobacterales; family Alteromonadaceae; genus Glaciecola. Next base: position 46,424 of record CAJQOP010000048.1, read on the forward strand.
TAGGTTTGCTGCCGGCGAAACAATCGATCAAATGCAAGATATTCGAGGTACAGCAGTTATTCGCAGAGAGCCCCTTCCGGGCTGGCAAGGCGTTAATTCCACACATGTTGATAGCATCGGTAAAATTGAACCCATTATCAGTCCTTATGAAATGATTGAAGATAAATGTGCAATTCAATCCGAGGAAGAAAAACAAGCAGCTATTGATGCTGAAAAAGCTAAGCCTATTGTCATCCAGCCGTTCACATCAAAAACCAAACGCCGTAAGCCTTGGGAAAAAACTTACGTTTTGCTGCCTCCTTACGATGTTGTAAGAGCTGAGAAGACTCACTATGCCCATACATCACGTATATTGCATCAAGAAACAAATCCTGGCTGTGCTCGTGCCTTAGCGCAACGCCATGGCGACCGAATCATTTGGATCAATCCACCTGCTTTTCCACTAGAAACTGAAGAAATGGATGCCATATTCGACTTGCCCTACGCTCGCGTTCCGCACCCTAGTTATGGCAAGGCCAAAATTCCTGCTTATGACATGATAAAAACCTCAGTAAATATTATGCGAGGCTGTTTTGGTGGCTGTACTTTCTGTTCAATAACCGAGCATGAAGGTCGGATCATTCAAAGTCGTTCAGAGGAATCGATTCTTCGAGAAATTGAAGAAATTCGCGACAAAGTACCCGGTTTTACCGGCGTTATTTCAGACCTTGGCGGCCCAACTGCAAACATGTATAAATTGCGCTGTAAGAGTCCTAAAGCAGAACAAACTTGCAGGCGTTTATCCTGTGTTTGGCCTGACGTCTGCGGGCACTTAGATACCGATCAAACTCCGACGGTTGAGCTTTACAAGAAAGCGCGGAAAGTTGAAGGCGTTAAGAAAGTATTAATTGCCTCCGGCGTTAGATATGACTTAGCCATTCTAGATCCCAATTATGTAAGAGAACTAGTGACGCATCATGTGGGTGGCTATTTAAAAATAGCACCAGAGCATACTGAAAAAGGTCCTTTGGACAAAATGATGAAGCCAGGCATGGGAACCTATGATCGCTTCAAAGAGATGTTCGACAAATACACCAAAGAGGCCGGCAAAGAGCAGTTTTTAATTCCGTACTTCATTTCTGCTCACCCAGGAACAAAAGACGAAGACATGTTGAATTTAGCGCTTTGGTTAAAAGAACGCGACTTCAAGCTTGATCAAGTTCAAAACTTCTATCCCTCGCCTATGGCGAATGCCACCACCATGTATCACACATACAAAAACCCGATACATAAAGTAAATCATAAAAGTGAAATAGTTGAGGTTCCAAAAGGCGAGATCCATCGTCGTTTGCATCGCGCTATGTTGCGCTATCATGATCCAGCTAACTGGCCACTATTACGCAAAACTCTCGTAGAAATGGGGAAAGGTCACCTTATCGGTAATGGCCCTAAATGTTTAGTTCCGTTCGAGGGCCGCAATGAATTAAAAGGTAGCGAGCAACGCGATTTTGCAAAGCGTTCATCTAACAAGGCGTTTGCCAAAGGGAAACAAGCACAAACACCTAAGCATCAAAAAGGGCTTACTCGCTTTAGTGACAATCAGCCGCATAATGATACTGCCAGAGCAGAAAGAGCTAGAGCAGAAAGAGCTAGAGCAGAAAACGCTAGCGCTAAGAGCAGCAAGCGTAAACCGAAGTCTAAGCAGCATTAATTAATGGCGCTTTTTACGCTATTCAATATATGCATGCGATGTAGCTATTATGACGAATGAAAAATCCAACATAGGCAAAAACCCACCTGGTATAAAGCGTTTGCCGCGCGCCATTTTATGCTCATTAAAAGGCTACAAAGCGGTATGGAAGTATGAATCGGGGTTTAGGCAATACGCAGTAATATCTTTGCTTTTAAGCTCATTTAGTTTTTACATAGCGCAATCGTTAACGCATTGGTTTTTACTGATCATGTGTTTGGTTTTTTTACTATTTGCTGAAATAGTAAACTCAGCAATAGAGGCTGTAGCAGACGCCACCATGCCTGAATATAACGAATTGATTGGCAGAGCCAAAGACTTAGGCTCTGCTGGGGTTTTCACTGCCGTACTGCTGGCAGTTGTAGTTTGGGCTGTGTCAATTTATCAGTATTTCAGTTAATAAATTGAAAGCAACATTACGCAAGCAACATTAAGCAAGCAACATTACGCGCGCATTTTTTGGTTTCTGATTGCCATCGAGCGCTTCACCTGTGGCACTGATCATCTCATGGCCTATTTTAACTTGAGCTTGTAGCTTTGCATGACTTAACTAAATAAAAAAGTAAATGTATGGTCTAACTTTCGTGCATGCGCACTGCGAGCACATCTTGTTTGACGCCGTGTAGCACCGCATTTGCAGTTGATCCAAGAAGAATTTTAATGCCGCTTCTGCCATGAGTGCCAATTACAATAAGATCAGCTTCATTTTCATTTGCTATTTGCTTTATTTCATCAGGAATATCACCGGTTTTAACATGAACATTTTTATTGTTAATGCCAAATTTGTCTGCAATTTCCTCTAATCGTTTTGTGGCAATACCTACGGCTTCAAAATCACTTATTGAATTGTATTCAGCTCCGTATAAAAATGGTTGGATATAGATTACAGGCATGGATACATAAACTAAACTGAGGTCGTCAGGTGATTGACATACCGATAGCGCCCGCTTGATCACGTTCTCATGCTCGGCATTAAAATCTATTGCGACTATAATTTTTTTGTAATAGCTCATGATTCACACTCCGTCATTACTTGCTTTAATTTTTTCGTGTAGTTACTTTAACAAATCAACATTTCAAGATTTTGACCTAAGTCAAAGATAGCTTAAGCCACGACTTTAAAAGACTACTGAAGTAAAGAGCCCTTTACTTTAATCTGGGGCGAATCACCGCTCTCTCGCACACCAATAGTGAAATTTTCATGCAGTACTCCTGCTTGAAACATAGTCGCGCGGTTGGCAGGCTGAATTGAGACATACTTAGCGCTTTTTGCGGGCAGGACATCAAGCATTTTTTGCGTCACTACTACAATGCCATCGTTGCTAACTCGAAAACCTCGTTTAAGGTCTTCTCTTAGATCTACTCCTATTTTGAAGTTATCCGGAATGCAACAATCATGGTCGATGATCGCACGTTGGATAAGTGCATTATTTCCAATTGTTACGTTTGGCAATAAAATCGATTCGGTAATATACGCGTTGTTTTTGATTTTTGTATTTTCGAAAACCAAAGAGCTCCTTATTTGGCAAGGATAAATCTCACAGCCTGTTGATAACAATGAGTTTATAGTGTTGCCATTTGCATTGTATTCATCATTAACAAATTTTACCGGGGGTAAGCAACTTGGTGCGCTCCAAATTGGCCATTCAGAATCATTAAGACTTATTGGAGGTTTATTACCCAATAGCGCGACATTTGCTTTCCAATAAGCATCTATTGTTCCGACATCTCGCCAATACGGCGCATCGTTTGAATCTAGTGAACAAAAACGAAAGGCATACAACTTGTTATCTGAGATCAGTTTTGGAATGATGTCCTTGCCGAAATCATGTTCCGACTTGAGGTCTAAAGCGTCTTGTTGCAGGAGTCTAATTAGAATATCAGTATTGAACACATAATTTCCCATAGATGCTAAAACGTGGCTAGGCTTATCAATTAGGCCTTTGGGACTAGTTGGTTTTTCTTCAAATGATATTATTTGGTCATCGCTGTTAACATTGACTACACCAAATTGCCCAGCAGCTTTATGAATTGGCACTTCAATGCAGGATACCGTCAAGTCGGCTCCACTTTGAACATGTTGCTCGAGAATATTACGATAGTCCATTTTGTAAATATGATCGCCAGAAAGAATCAAAACATATTTAGGCATCGCGGACTTTATGAACTCAATATTCTGGAATAAAGAATCAGCCGTTCCTCTATACCAATCTTTCTTAGAATGTTGGGAGGCAGGCATTATCTCGAGAAACTCGCCAAAATGTTGATTAAACTTCGCCCATCCAGTTACAAGGTGGTGAATCAAACTTTGTGCCTTATATTGCGTCAACACGCCAATTTTTTTGAATCCAGAGTTTACGCAATTAGAGAGCGGAAAATCGATAATTCGGTAGCCACCACCAAATTCAAGAACGGGTTTTGCACGTGACTCTGTTAGCTCGTGCAAGCGACTCCCCTGACCTCCTGCTAAAAGCATAACTAGCGTGTCATTTGTGAGCCGATTTAGGTTTGTACTATTTGAAGATGTCATAGTGGACCCCTCTGATGTATTTAAATAACAACTCAGACTCTGCAACAAAAAATAGATTTTTTAGCCTGTGATAAACACGTATTCGATAAATTGAATTTGCTGCTGAAAGTAGCTAATTTAAATTTGCTAGACTTACTATTAGACATGACTGACAGAATTAAAACTTGATCGAGGTCAACTAAGGCAAGACTAGCAAGCAGCGCCATCTAAACAAATTCTAACCGCTAGTACATCTTGCTTTGCATTGTTAAGCACCGAACTAGCAGTCGCTCCTAAAAGAGCACTAAACCCTTTGCGCTTTTGTGTACCAATAATGATCAGGTCAGCAGCAATATCAATCGCTAAACGATGGATTTCTTCTGCTATATTCCCAATGGGCAAGTAAAATTGGCCTAGCGGAAGCGCCATATCCGAAGCAATTTCGCCTAGCCTTCTTTTGGCTTGACCTTGTATTTCAGCAACATAGTCGCTGCCAACACAGCTAATATAAGGCTGAAAGTAAATTTTGGGTAAGGTCACAAAGACCAAGTGGATTTGACTTGGATTTGCAGCAATACGCAATGCCCTTTGAAGCAGAAGGTCGTATTCGGAATAAACATCTATAGCAATAAGAATGCGTTGATAATTCATAATCTCTCGCTCCAAAAGGATTACACTGGATACTTAGACTTATTTAATTACTTTATTAAACCCTGAAGAGTCACTACTCACACTGTTTCACACTCTATGATTCTTAGTTAATCAAGATATTCCGAATCCGTTTTGACGAATATCAAGTTTCTGTGACTTTTAGTAGAATTCACAGGAAATCTATAAACAAATCTCTTAATGACAGACGGCTTCTTTTTTAGGGCTTTTCTCAATTCTCGACACATGCGAACTGAGGCCATTTGGTGCACATCTATTTAAGGTTTCAAAGTTTAGAATGGTCAAAGAGCGGTGTTTTACATCAACAATTCCCCGTTGCTGGAAATTGGATAATATTCGGCTAACTGTTTCTATAGCCATACCTAAATAGTTAGCAATCTCGGTGCGCGACATTGATAGTAAAAGATCTTTTGCGGATAAACCTCGTTCTGCAAACTGCATTGATAAATCAAGAATAAACCTCGCCAACCTTTGCTCACTTGAACACATACTTAAATACATCATCATTGACATGTCGCATACCATGGCGTGACTAATTGATTGTAATAAACAATCGCGGAAATCATCGCTGGTTTTAACTAATCCATTTATATCTGATTTTTTTAAGAAATAAACGCTACTTGTTTCTAAAAAATGTAGATTTTGAGCGTGTGAATGCGCATCAAATCCGTCGATCCCCAATAAGTCGCCGGGATAAAAGAACTTAGTTATATGCTCTTCTCCCCCAATTGTAGTAATAAATGACTTTGCTGAACCAGAACGTAATATAAAAATGCCTTCAAACGTATCTCCGACTGAATAGAGAGCTTGTTTTTTATGAAAAATACGATGAGAAGTGCGTGCTTGATATGAGTTCGTCTCTGGGATATTGTTTACACATAGATCTAGAAATTTTCTTGATGAGCTATGATTATTAAGTGGTAATGATATTGATTTCATATATGCAAGCTCCTTAATAGTGCCGATTATGGTTCGATACATTGTAAAAGTATCTATCACCTGTGATTACAACATAGAGTAAATTTTAGCTTTTAAGGTAAGCTGCCTCAATCAGAGCAATCACGTAAATCATTGCGGAAAATACCTATAAAGCAGATGAATTAGGATGTTTAAATGGATAAAAACACTACCGAAACATCAACTCAGCCAATGTCCAGCAAGGATATTAGCGATGAGGCTATAAGAGATGCTAACGCAAGATTGATCTCGATTTTGAATGCAGCCGTTGATGCTTTAGTTATTATTGATCAACACGGTAAAATCGAACTTGTAAACGCAGCGACAGAAATGATGTTTTTATATACCCGTGAGGAATTAATTGGTCAAAATGTTAATTTACTAATGCCTTCGCACTTTAAGGATAAGCATAACCAATACATTTCATCTTACATAGCGAGCAGAAAACCAAAGGTTATTGGTAAAGGCAGAATGCTGCAAGCAACGAAATCCGATGGTTCAGAATTTCCGGTATTTATTAGTGTTGGTGAAGTCCAAGCGTCTAGCCACACGCAGTTTGTTGGGATTATTCGTGACATATCACTAGAAGAAAAAAGTCGAATAGAAATACAAGAGATTAGAGACAAATTAGCCCACGTAAGCGGCTTAAACTCTATGGGTGAATTAGCTGCAGGGATTGCGCATGAAATAAACCAACCACTTTCTGCTATTTCAAGTTATGCGCAAGCTTCCAAGCGCATGATACTCTCACCTGAGTCTGACAATAAAGAGTTGGTCATAAGCGCCCTCGATAAAATTTGTAACCAAGCCATTCGTGCTAACGAGGTGATTAACCACCTAAGATCATTGGTTAAAAAGCGTGTGGCACAGCGTCAGAACGTACTATTAAATACTCTAATTAATGAAACCGTCAGTTTGGCGAAAGTAGATACCCGTATTTTGGACCATGACATAATTCTTGATTTAACCAGCAGCAAGCCACCGGAGTTGAATGTTGATCCTATACAAATTCAACAGGTGCTTTTGAATTTTATCCGTAATGCAATTGACGCAATGGAAGATTCTAAAGGTATGCCTCTGACAATTAGAAGCCATTGGTTATCTGATGAGGTAGTCGAGGTCTCGGTTATCGATAGCGGACATGGAATGGATGCTAACATGAGTGACAACGTTTTTACGCCATTCTTCACGACAAAAGAAACTGGCATGGGAATGGGCTTAGCGATAAGTCAAACTATCATACATGCCCATGGGGGGCGTATTTACTGCAAGCCGAACGTGCCAAAAGGCTCTATATTTTCATTTAGCTTAAGTATCGCCGCATCCTCACAAAAAAACAGTGAGCAATAACATGGAAGACAAAAGCATGGAGACCTTAAATGTTAGTCCTGTAGTGTATGTAGTGGACGACGACGAAGCTGTTTTAGATTCAGTCGGTTTGTTGCTATCGAGCATAGGAATAGTCAATTCATGTTACATAAGTGCGCAAGCTTTTTTACAGGCTTATTCGAAAGAGGATTTTAATCGACATCATGGATGTATTTTGCTGGATATTCGGATGCCTCATATTAGTGGAATAGAATGTCAGCACCGGCTTGACGAAATGGATTGCCAACTGCCAATTATCTTTGTGACTGGTCACGCTGATGTGCCAACTGCAGTAGAAACCATGAAAAATGGTGCCTTTGACTTTATGCAAAAACCTTATAGAGAGCAGGTGCTAATAGAGTCCATTCAAAAAGCATTATTGCTTAATAAAAGAAACCAAGAGCGGCTCGCTCAAATAAATATGACCAAAGCTAAGTTGGCTAAACTAACAACTCGAGAATCTCAAATATTACAATTAATTTTAAGAGGCAAGGCAAATAAAGTGATTGCTATAGAGCTAAGCCTCAGTCAAAGAACTATAGAAATCCACAGAGCGCATGTGATGGAAAAAATGGAAGCTAAATCATTAGCTGAACTGATTAAAGTTGTAGTTGATACTCAGCCTTCTAATTAATCCCCAATATTTATTTGCTAATAAGTCATTAACTTCTATCGATAAGCATTCAAACCTATTTTGATCTGCATCAAAGACCTGAGGCCTAAAAGTATTACTCTAATATTAGTTCGGTATCAGCCATAATTTTATCTGGCAATTAACAAGATATAAGAGGAAATGCAAATGAACAAATATTATAGTTTTTTAATGATAGTTGTAATCATCTCACTTAGCGCTTGTGATGCTGGTCGAGATTCGCCAAGAGGGTTTAGTTTGCCTAAAGGAGATGAAGTCAAAGGAAAGCAAGTTTTCATAAAGCATCAGTGTCTTTCTTGTCATCTAATAGCAGATGTCGAAGACAATGAAATTACTCGTGAATTAGAAGAGCCTATTCAGCTAGGACGAAAAACCGCAAAAGTAATTACCTATGCCGAATTGGTTACTAGCATCATTAATCCTTCACATAAAATATCAAGAGGCTATTTGGTCAACTCAGTTGATGAGTCTGGAAATTCAATAATGCGAAATTATAACGATGTTATGACCGTGGCTGAGCTAGTCGACCTTGTCACTTATTTGCAGCCTCATTTCAAAGTCACACCAGTTGAGTATTCTCCTTATCGGAACTATTACGTGCATTAATATGGTCGATGGCCGTGACAACATAATTTTGCAACAAAACGAAAGAATGGCACAGACCAATAAACAAAAAACCTAATTACCTAAAATGGATATAGAGCCTAGTATGAATACAAAACCTAAAAACCAAGGATAATTAATATGCAATTGGAAAAACACACCTTAATAAACGATTTCCCGGATCATCAACATACAATTCGCCATCTAAAAATGCACGATACGCATTTTGCGAGGTTGTTTAATAACTATCATGAAGTTGAAAGCGAAGTACATCAGATTGAGGAAAACAACTCTCCAGTTAAAGATGACTATTTGGAGTCACTCAAGAAACAACGTGTTCATCTAAAGGATGAGCTATTTAGTATGATTCAAAAAACTGAGAACGCACTTTAGCCCTCAACTTTAATATCTTATAAAAGGAGCAGCACGCATGAAGAAATTAATAATTTCTTTATCGAAAATAATGTTAATTGTGGCTCCTTGTATTTTACTCATCGCTGGTTGCAGCAGTCAATTTGCCGCTTCGATGCGCAAAGTAACTTATCCACCGGATTTTGACTATGTTGAGCAAGCTAAGCTTAGATCGGATATGGGAAGACTAGCACAGCAAATGCGCCTTTTAGACCAAGCTCTCATTAAACAATACGATCAAGATGACCATCCAACAGTTGACGCTGAAAGCCAACGTCAGAAAGTCCTATCCGCATTGCAGAGTATGGGAACCATAGCCTCTAAATTAAAAGCGGGAGATGCCGGCGCGAACCATCCGTTTATGCAAGATTATATGCAGGACTTTGTAGCCAAAATTGACAAAGCGCGTGTGGCTGCATCTTTTGAGCAACCTCGCTATTACTTTGCAGGTAAGATTTCTGGGGGCTGCACAAGTTGCCACAAAGTAAATAGGTAAAGCCCTAAAGTTTTTATTTTTGATAGTAAAGTAGCGAACCTTAACGATTCACTATCGGTTTAAGGTCACTTAGTGATTGCGTCTATAATTATCCAATGGTAAAAGATGTTACTCAGCATAACTAAGCTAGCCATCTATGAAAAAAGAACTTAATAACGAACTAGCATTCAGGTATAGCCGGCAAATACTGTTGTCAGGATTTGACCTCGAAAAACAAGAAATTCTTATGAACAGCAAGATACTTGTTATTGGTGCGGGAGGGCTTGGATGTGCTGCATCACAATATATAGTTGCTGCTGGTATTGGTCAGATAACCATTGTAGATGACGACGTAGTAGAAGTAAGTAATTTGCAGCGTCAGGTGCTGCATTTTGAAGAAAGTATTGGCTGCAAAAAGGTCGATTCTGCTAAAAACACCTTAACAAAAATAAATCCGCATGTTGATATCACCACAATAGATAAAAGACTTAGTCACAAAGAGCTTGAGTCGGCGGTGACAGCGCACGATCTAGTATTAGACTGCACTGATAATTTAGAAACAAGAAATACACTAAATGACATTTGTTATGCGATGAAAAAACCCCTGGTTTCTGGTGCAGCGATAAGAATGGAAGGACAAATTTTTTGTGTAATTCCTAGTATGAAAACAGCTTGTTACCGATGTCTTAGTCATTATTTTGGTGAACAAAATTTAAGCTGTGTTGAAGCTGGCGTGATGTCACCCGTGGTAGGCATTGTTGGAGCGTCCCAAGCCAATGAAGCCATCAAAATTTTGACTAGCTTTGGTCAAATACCTATTAATAAACTGCAAGTATTTGATGCAATAGCATCGAATTGGGAAAGCTTTTTAGTCAAGCCTTTAGAGGATTGCGTAACTTGTGCCGCTGTGCAAGTAAATGAGTAAAGGTTTGAGTGCGTGCATGTATGAGTATGTGAGTATGTGAGTATCTGACCATCTGACTATCTGACTATCTGATAACACTAAATTGTCTCGCACCTTTACCAAAATTTATAAGCAGTAGTAAAAGTGCGAAACAGGCATAACGATATTACAATTAACGATTAACCTCTATTGAATAAGTCTTTCAACTTATCCTTGGCTTTATCCTTTAATTTATCTTTTTCTTCGTTTACCTTTTCCATCGCTTTTTTCTTCGCCTCTTCAGCTAGACGTTTCTTCGCCTCTGCTTTAGCTTGCGCAATTATGTTGTCGAGCATCTTGTTGAAGATAGCAACTCCAACTTGATCTGCCGGCAAGCCGTTTGGTTTGCCAATTGAGCCGGCGTTAAAAGTAGGAAGTTCAACTTCATAAACTTTTTGCTCTATTTGCAGGTCACCTGTATCCAGCTTTTCAAAATTAAGCATCAAACGAACTTTACTCACAGAGACATTCTCCACAATCACTAATGGATTAGCGCCACCGGTCTGCTCTGGCTCTTGCTCATCACTTTTAGGAAGGTTCTTCATGAGATTATTTTTCAGCGCTAATAGATTGCCATCTCCTGACGCATCAACTTCATAAAGAATTTCAGGGGCATTGACGCTAACAGTTTGTACTGTATAAGGTTCACTTGTTACGTTGCCTAAGTCGAGTGTTATAGATTCGAGGCTAAATGCATTTGCCTTGCTAAAACCTTCTGGATTTTCAATATTCAAATCGTTGATAGTTAAACGACCATCTGCCAACGCTAATTCAACACTAAGCACTGACACAGGGCTCCCAATGTATTTACTGCCCTGTTGCTCTATTTGTTGTTTAATGAAGTCACCCGCACCACTAAGCATGTACCAAGCGCCGCCCGCAATGAGCACAGCAAACAAAACAATTATAATTAAGCCTTTTTTCATCACTTTCTCCTTTTACTTTTAAATTTTCCTATAATTTCAGGATAAGTTTGAAATTATGGGTTTGTTTAGAAAGACTATTTAAGCTTGAACGCACCAAATACTATGAGAATGGCGCCGCCAATTAATCCCAGCCATGCTTCTATTGGTGTGTCACCGCTAAACGCGCGTTCAAACGCTGCTCCAGCACTATCATATACATCGTATCCCCAAACACACAATGCGATCCCTATGATAATTAGAATGACCCCGAGCAATTTACTATTCATATGTATTCCTTTCGTATTTTAAGTAATGTTAGCAGTATTAAATGCTTGTTGCACAAAGCAATGGTGCTCACTTGAGTTTAAAGCTTGCTTGACTGCTCCCTACAAGAAATAGCTTTAAGCTAAGTTGAAGTGTCAGCTTTCTTTACAAGGCCTAAACCGCAGCGCCTGAAAATTTGATTTATCCCATATAAATCAAGATGATAAAAACATGGCCTGATTTATGCTTAGTTGAAAACTGAATATGTGGAATTTAAAAATCACATGAAATTTCAATTTACGAGAGAAAAGCAAATGACAATTAAAAAATTAGCCGCGGTTTTATTGGGAAGTATAGTTGCTATCTCTTCAGCGCAAGCAGCACTTATAAGTTCAAACATCGCCTACGGCGCAGCAAATGCAGCAGCAGCAGAAACTGCTTTTTTAGATGGCTCTTTGAGTTACGAAACAGAAGATTTCAGTAGTTTTGGTATTGATATGACTTCAGTTTTAACCGGTACTCAGCAAGAAATGTATATCAGAAGCCAGCCTTCATTCTCTACCATCGCTGGAACTTTTACGGTTTTAGAAAATGCTAGGAATGATAGCGGGGAAGTAAATCCAGATAATTTGATGATCGAAAGCATCGCAACTGGTGAGTTTGGTCGTGACATTTCAAAGGCCGCTAACGATTTTTGGTTAGACAGCAATGACACACGCCAGGTAACTTGGGATTTAGCCGGAGTAAACGGTAGTTATGATAGCTTAGGTTTTTACCTTATTGATGCAAACGACAATGGCGCTCGTTTAGTACTTCGTTATAGCGGTGGCACAAGTGAAGACATCGCACTAAATTACAGCTTGCCAAACGGTAACGTAGCTTACATTAGCGTTTTTGCAGACACGTCAATATCAACAGCGTCCATTGTTTTTGATAATAACGGCGACACAGATCGCAATACTAACGATGGCTGGGCAATTGACAACGTTACAGTTGCTAAAGTTCCAGAGCCAACTGCTATTGCAATATTTGCTCTTGGTCTACTAGGATTAGTTGCCGCTCGCAAGCGTCTATAATTAATTCTAAATAGTTAAGAAATAAAAAAACCGGTTTTTACCGGTTTTTTTATGTCCGCTTATTGCTAAATGTAAGGTCTTATCTTTGTACTTTCCCTGAAAAGTACTGCTTACCGCCTGTTCTAGCATCGTTTCCACAAAAGTGTGATAGTAAAAATTTGTAATAAATTTTTACATCTTACTTTTTAAACTTAACAACCTTTCTTGATTTATGTACGACTATAAGTATGCGACTAATCGCAATAACTTAATTCTCGGAGTCATAATGAATATTTCTAAAGTAAAAGTACTACTCGTAGCCTTAGCACTTACCACTGCAAACTTAGCAAGTGCAGGCGATAGCCTAACATACGTAGCAAGTGACAATTCAATTGAAAGCAAGCTTTGTGTAGCCGCTGCAACGGCCTCAAAAACCCGCGTGAATACTATAGTCAAACAAGTATCATCGACTAAACTTACGCGTAAAAATTACACGCTAGTTGCCAATGAACTTAGCTGTAACGGGATTAACATTGCTGACTTCGCAGCGCAGGCAGGCAACATTGCAGTTGCTAACAAGTTAAAGTCATATCGTACTAAGAATGTAGAAATTCGTGATATAGCGTCTACCTTTACTGGCAGTGTAAGCGTTAGCGGCGAGTAGTTGAACTTAATAGGTGCTTTGATTCCCTGCTAGCAGTTTAGCTTGTAATCAAAGCCTTAGCCGGCGCTTTGGTCTTTGTATTTAGCACCTAAGTATTTTCTTGATGCCCGACAAATCGCTACCCTAACTTCAGTAGCAGCACGTAATTTGCTTAATTTAAATTGATGCCATTACTGAGCAACTTTGACTGCACTTCCTATTTTGAAGATGAAAAAATAGGCTCGACGTTTTTGATCCATTCCAATGGCCATTCTAGAGTAGCAAAATGTTCCAGCTTTGACCTTGATTGTGCCGATTTTCCTGTCAGGATATCGATTTTTGCTTCCACTAAAATCAATCCAGGAATGACATAATTCACTGTCTGAAATTTTTCCATCTGTAGGGTCAGTGATTGCATCATTTTTTGATAGCCAAGCTGATTGTTTGCCTGCTGATAACAGTCAGCCATATTGGCTAGATGTGATATCCCCCAGGCTGCTACGTTAAATTTTCCGTGTAATTCAAAATCGTCTAGTAGAACCGACTCATATAATGGCATGGACGCAGAGCAATCACCTGCAAAATAATAATTCAGTGCCAAAACCAAAATGACTGACTTGTTTTTCGGCCATTTTTTAGCAGTAGACTCAAGCTCTAACAACCATTCTTCATGGGTTTCCTTTTGCATATTAATCAGCGTTTTCAACTGTAGCTCCAAGTAACCACCGCCTCCATAAGTGGCAATTTGATTTTGCAGACTGTCAGCCTTTTCAACGTTTCCTTGCCAAAGCGCATCCGTGGATTCAGCGGTTATCCAATAGATATTGTTATCGGCTAATTGTTTCTTTGCTGCCAGCATATGCTTTTGGACTTTTTGTGGCTGGTTGATAAAACGATAAAAGTTGGCGATCCCCAAATGACACGCAGGATAGTCAGGAAGCAGCGCCACACAATGCTCAAATTGTTTTAATGCGTCATTGAGCTGACCCGTAATAAATAACGAGTCTGCAACGGCAAAGTTAGTAATGGCAGACATTGGATTTCTGGCCAGGGCAATTTGAAAATGATCCAATGCTTGTTCATGTTTGTCTTGCAGCCATAACAAATAACCATAATTGTGATGGGCTAGATGTAAAGCTGGATCCAAATTGAGAGCCGTAATGAAAGCTTCTTCCGCTTCGGGAAACGCCCTATAGTTTAAATGCAGCAGTCCTTGTGCAGTGTGTGCTAGTGCCAAAAAGGGGTCGACCTCCAATGCCCGATCTATAGCAGCTTGGGCAATGTCGCGCGCCTGGGCTGATGGGATAACTCGATACTGAAATAGCACCATGGTATTTAGTGCAATAGAGACATGTGCAAGTGCATAATCCGGTTGTAACTCAACTGCAGTTTCAAATTCTTGTATGGCCTTTTTACTATATTCAACGGTGGCTTTGGCTGCCATGGCATTTCCACGTAAATAATGCATGTAAGCATCGCCATGCTGCGGATGTATTCGAAGTTTTCCAGCAGGAATTTGCGCGTAGTCTGGTAACAAAGAATCTACAATTGATAGACTAATATCCTGTTGTAATTTAAAAACCTCATTTTCGGTAAAATCAAATACTTTGGACCACAAATGTGTACCCGTTGTTGCCTTGATTAACTGAATGGTAACTCTTAACTGGTCTCCTGACTTCCTGATAGAGCCTTCCAAAACAAATTGGCTATTGAGTTTATTAGCAATGGTTTTGACATCCAGGCCTTTATCTCTGAATGCAAAAGAGGATGTTCGCGAAACAACAGCTAACTCAGGGATCGCAGTCAATTGATGGATGATTTCTTCTGACAAGCCATCAGCAAAGTAACTTAAATTCGGTTCTGAATCGTAAACATCAAAGGGCAAAACAGCAATCGAAGGCTGCATAACAATTTCTGCTGAAGGAGTACTCTTTTCCTCACTCGGTTTGTTAACCCAATAAGCCATCATTGAAATAACAACAATGAAACTGATACACACAATAGCGATAGCTTGCCATTTCAAGTTCTTGGTTCTAGTACGGAGTTCTTGCAATTACTGTACTTGTTGACCCAGTCGATATCCTTTTTTGGGTACAGTGAGCAGATATTTGGGTTCCTGCGGGTTGTCCTCCAAAACTTTGCGCAAATTGGCAATTAAATTATAGAGGACATGATCAGCAATGATCTGATTTTTCCAGACTGCACTAAAAATGTCATCACGCGAGACCAATTGGCCATCAGCCTTAGCCAAAACTAATAATACATCCATTGCTTTGGGTTCAAGCTTTGGGTTCAAGCTTTATCTTCTGTTTACCGTCAGATACATAACAATCATCCGGAAAACACTGCCATTTACCCATGTAGAAGTCATCTGCCATTGGAATCCTTTTCAATTGTCGCAATGCACCTAAACATCACTATAGCATTTGTAAATTGGCTTTCCATTTGTTTATCCATAGCTTTCCCATAGTTTTTCCATAGAACATTTGAACCATAAAAGACTAAGGTCAAATCTGAAAAAAATTAATGGCTGCATATAACAAGGAGAAACAATCATGCGACTTTTAAAAGGATGTTTTAACCCATCAGCTCAGCTCAACAATCTAGTTTTGATTACGAGACTTAGTCTATCAATCTTCATTTTACTCTTGGCATCGGGCTGCAGTTGGCTAGATGGTAAAGACAAGAGCGAGCCACCTGCGGTAATTGCAGAAATAGCGCCTCAAGCACAGTTTAGTGTGGCTGTTCAATCTGGAAAAGCCCCACTGGTCGTTGTATTTACGGATACATCTCAAGCTGGCTCATCTTCGATTACTTCTTGGCAATGGGATTTTGGCGATGGTGGAACCAGCGCATTACAAAACCCCCAATACACTTTTGAAATACACGGTACTTACACAGTTACGTTAACTGTAAGCTCGGCGGATGGAACTGACACCTCAAGCCTAGCAGAAGCTGTTGTAGTAGCTCCGGCAGATACAACAACAAAAATCACGGTAGTTGGAGTAAGGGGATTTCCAATAACGGATGTTACTGCTAGTTCCAGTACTTTTGAAATTATTGATCAAAATAATAACGAGCTTGATCAGTTTGAAATTATTCTGACATCGAACTCCGAATCAGGTGTCATTCGAATAAGCAAGGAGGGATACATAGATGGACTCCTTCACTTACAAAACAGTGAACTAGACCAAACCAAAGTATTAACACTGCTAGATAGATTGCCCCCAATCAAAGTAGACGCGTTAATGGGTGGTGAATATATTGGAATAGATGGCGCTACAGTAGTGCTTCCCGAAGAAGCATTTGTTAATGCCAATGGTGAAAGTGTTACTGGCACTATAGATTTGTATATCACGCCCGTTGATATTTCTGACGAGTTAAAAATTAAAGCATTCCCTGGAAGTTTTTACGGTATGCCCGATGAAAGCACCATTCCCGCCGGTGAAGATTTGCAACAACAGTTGTTTTCCTTTGGTGTTGCAGCATTTTCATTCTACCAAAATGACGAAAAGTTACAGTTAAAAGACGGTCTTAACGCTGAGCTGAAATTACCGATTTACGCGTCGAAGGATATTTACGATGAGGATTTAGTCATTGGCGGTGTTATTCCAATGTGGATTTTAGATGAAGAAACCGGTGTTTGGGTGCAAGAAGGCCAAGGAACAATAATAGCTAATCCGCTAGTTGCCTCAGGGTTTTCGCTAAAATCCTCAACCACTCATTTCACTTGGTTTAATACAGATATATGGGCTTACTCTCCCAGTGGTGCAGGCGGTTCCGGTTCATCCGTAGGCCCTGGCAGTTGTCGACTAACAATCACTATAATTGGCGCAGTAGAAGATGAATATTTGAGCTTTTCATTAACCAATGGTTTCGTTTCGACAGCTAGATCTACTTTGACACAAAACATACTTTGGGATAGTTTTCCGATTGAGACTAGCATTCCCGTTGGAGCGCTTATCTCTGCTGTCGTAACACAAGGAGAGAAAACCAAACAGCAGAACCTGTTGTGTTTTGAGGCTAATGCTTCGGTAGAAATCATATTGGAAGAAGCCGCTCCTGAATTTGTTACTTGGAACTTAGAAGCGCTGCCTGTTTTTAATAGGGAAACCCCAAATGACCCTTACACAATAATTTCAAATGACATTATTATTGGCGGTCACTTCATCAATACCAGCCAGGTTGAAGTTGAGTCTTCGCTTGTAGTCAACAGCCCATTTAGCTTGCTTAACCGACGATATAAAAGAGGAGTTGTTTTTTTAGAGACGGATCCTAGTCCTACGATCATCAGAGCTGTTTTATCGAATGATTTTGGACAAGATGAAAGAGTTACTCCAATTGAATATATTGCCGAACACTCACCTTTACTCGCGTATTTTTATGTTGTGCCATCCTTAGATGGGGTTGGCTTAGAATATCGATGGTCAGTAGAGGGCGCGGACAGTGCAGATGTTTACTATCTAGGTGAAGACCCAACTAGCATCGGCGCCATTGCATTTCGTATAGTAGATATTGATGCTGATTTTATTGTTAATGGCCAGTTATCAGGGCTCGATGGGTTTGTTCGTATTGACTTCAACAATCAATATGGTCAAACCGTTAAGATTGGTCGACTTGCAGATTTATTATGCTCAGGGGAAGCTTGCCCACAATAAGAATGCTTTACTTTAATAGAAGGTGTTTTTTGCATTTCCTTGCTGTCTCAGAATGGCCTTTCGATCCCATTCTGATGCAGTAAGGGCTTATAAAGTTAGTGCGGATTCAAGGCCACATTTAGCTTTCTCAACACACTCCACACATTATATGCTCTCTTATGCTCTCTTATGCTCTCTTTCTCTTATGCGCTCGTTCTCTTATGCGCTTGTCGCTCGTTCTTGTTGTCAGCCAAAGATTATGACAAATGTCATACAAACGTTGTGACTTTCTGCCTATTTACTAATCGTCTTTTTGTGTCATTATTAAATGCATGAACATCTTTCAGCCTCCGTCATTTAAGGGATCATTGTGACCGACAAAAGTGAGCTATTGCAGCAACTTAAAATTGATAGAAATACAATTCCTGAATCCACAGGGATCAAAATTTGGCAACTTATTCTAGTGGTGCTTGTTTGTGTGGCGCTGGCAATTTGGCTAACCTTACATTTTTTGGTACCAACCAATTCAAGCAGCGCAGTTACAAATACTGCTGAGCTATCTTCTGACTTAAAGCAAATATCGTCTAGTGAAGCACAAGTTCGCAAGCTAACAAAAGTGTCAGAAAGCACAACCCAACGCAAATTATGTTCTTCAAATAGAGCATATAAATTCCGTTTCTACTTAATTATTTTCATTGGCTCGCCTGCCTTGAATCTATATACGGGCCATTTGCCTGACTGAATCGCAAATATTCTAAATTGCCAAAGTCTCTTATTCTATTCAGGAAAAACGTGTTTGCTGCTTAAATTACTTCATCAAAAAACCCGCTAAAAGCGGTTCTTCAATTAAACTAAATATAATCTGAATAACAAGCTTAATTACACAGTAACATTATATGCCGTATTTTCAGCCAATCCAATTGGCAATAAACAACTTATTTACTGCGTACAACTACTTGTCGATCTGTAATTAAGTTTGTGACTGTTTATATTTGTGAAAGCTTGTATGACGCGGGCCTCGCTTTAATTAAGTTTGTGACTTTTAGATAGTCTAACAGCACAGAGTAATTTATGGTTTTAATAAAGATTGTGACTGGTCAAAGAGAGCAACTTTTAGTTCAATAATTGCTACCAATGTGTAATTGAATATTGATATCTGTTCCAAGAGTTATATTATACTTGGTTTGCGGAACCTCTGCATTGTGTCCATTTTAATGGGGCAAGATCACGCTGCTCGTAATTTACCAATTGACATTTACCTATCCGAGAATTCGCATCGAAATAAATAAGTACGCATTCAATTTATTCGCTCGACTATTTAGTTTTGAATATTTAAATGACTGCGCTTATGAGATTTATAAAAGAATCACAGAACAATTTATTTTTCCCTACGATGCTAACGATTACTCTCATCCATGGCTAAATGATAAATCTATGGCTGTGACCAAAGCCTTAGAAAACCCACCGACAATGTTCGGTCAAATAATGCATGAAGACCTGCTTAATGGATTGTTAG
Organism: uncultured Glaciecola sp.; assembly: GCA_905479945.1. Classification (GTDB taxonomy): domain Bacteria; phylum Pseudomonadota; class Gammaproteobacteria; order Enterobacterales; family Alteromonadaceae; genus Glaciecola. Next base: position 65,760 of record CAJQOP010000048.1, read on the forward strand.
AAAATTATAAATTAATTGCTGAAAAAGCCGTTCAATTAACTTTGATAACTGAATGTGAAAACATGAATTTATATTTTTTGCGGATCATGAAAAGTTAATTGATTTGATCATCGACATGGAGCTTTTCGAGAAAGGAACTGAAATAGCTACTTTGCCGGTAATCCACCTACATACCGCATAGTTACGACTCGGTCATGATATGCTCCGAGAAATTTCAAAGTGAAAATTGTTTTTTTCTTTCTTTTTAAATCAAAGTCAAACTCGTTTGATAATTCTATGCCGATTATCCAGCCATCTTTGAAACACCTTTTATCTCTTGCATTAAAGCACCAACTTGCGGTTGCAAGTTGATAAACTTGATCTGGAAGCAACTCCTTATTCTCTTTTAAGTACTTGACATAGTTTCGATATGCTTTTTGAAACTCACCACTTCCTGGACTATCTAAAACATCTTCGCTAAAAAATGATAACACCTTAATTCTCCGTTGTGGGATATATTACATCTACACCATCAGGGTGAACGGTTGAGCCCGCGCCAGCTTGAGAGATTCCAAATCCCTCATAAAATGAATGTGCCTGTCGTTAGAACCACCCTAACCTAAGTTTAGGCTCCATGGAAACAGTTCATTCGGCTCAACGTCTCCTTCCATCATTTTTTGCATAACGTGCATCAAGTAATCTTAGGGTTTGATGCCGCAGGCTTTAGCTGTTTCGATAACATAATAAAGAACGGTACTCGCGTTCGCACCATTAGCGGTCTGTGATACCAACCATGCCTTCCTGTTATGTTGAGCTCAACATAATAGAAAGAATTGGCTGTTCAGCAACACCGCCAAAGGGGCTGATGCTAGCGCAATACTGTATAGTATGGTGGAAACGGCAAAAGCGAACGGACTTACGCCGTTCGACTACATTATGAATACGTTGGAGCTAATCAGCCAAGGTGATGTTGATATTGAAAGCCTGCTGCCATGGGAGCAAGCTCAGTCATAGGTGGGATTGCCGGACGCTCACGGTATAATTGGTCGGACGGTTACATTTATTTAGACGGTGCTTGCCGGACGGATACGACTTAAACAACAAAGACCCCTTTATTCTAAATAGTGGGAAATGGTATGACGTTAGAGTGACAAAGAAAACTTAGCATTCGATAGAATGCTTGGAGAAAATAGAAAATTACGCCATTTTTATGATAAATCAAATAATGAGCTATACTTTGATAAAGGGGTGTCCTTATCCCTTTTTCACTCACACAACAAAAGCTATGATATTTTAAATAAAATCATAGCTTTTGTTTTTTGTTCGTACAATAAAACATAACGTATTTCAATAAGAAGCCAACCAAATACAAAATTATTGACCCAACAATAAAATATCGTGCTCCTGGCGAAAACCTTGCACCCTCTAACTCCAATGTCTCTAATCTACCTGTAAACAACATGGTGACTCCAGTAACCGCGAATATCGTTCCAAGAAAAAATAGTATATTAGAGTAATTTTTAAAATGTCTAGACACTCTTGTCATATATTTACTCCCGCCTTTCTTTAAATGTTGCACCAACCGCGCCCGAACCTTGTGGAGTAGTTGCGGAAAAACTAAAACCCAAACTCGGTCCTCCAAATATAATTCCTCTCAGACTATCTACGTTTGGAGATGTTACAAACGATATTCCTCCAATAGGTGTATCGATGTTGAACATCTGTGAAACAGCGAGCGTTTCTGCAGGTACCCAAGTTAAACCACCCTCAACGCTTCGCCCAAAGGATAATCCATAGCCGTCAGCATTATAAGACCCACCAACTGTGCCGCCGATCTCCATATCTAGACCAGTAATTAAACCGCTATCGCTATATACGAGATCAGGATCAAATGTTAAGCCCGCATGAGCATCGGCCATATAAGGAACAAATTTTCCATCCCAGGGTGGAGAGGCTACCCCACGCAAAACAACACCTCCATACAAGTCGACTTCCTTTAGCCAATCTTTAAATTCAGCCCAGCGAGTTCGTTTCGCCTGTCCCTCGCCGTTAAAAGCTTGCGCAAACGCAGCCGTAATTGCGCCATTTGCAAACTTTCCGCCCGTAAAGTGAGATATGGTACCACCTAATGCAGCCGCAGTTACAATTCTCGATCCTGCATCTTGTGCCGCAACTCCAATAATAGCATTGACACTAATTGCCTTGGTCAAGCCAGCACTAATAAATCCATGCCCAAATTTACCACCTTGCAAATCTGACAATATGCCTCCCGCCAAAGCATGGGAACCAATATGACCAGCACCATTCTGAGTCCAAAAACCAGAACCTGCTGAGAAGCCTTGCCCGATACCAAAGAAAACCAGTGATGTTGCAGCTCCGGTTACTGCGCCTTTTAACGTTCCCGTTAGAACTGCCCCCGAACTAAACCCTCCCATAGCAATAGCGATAGCCGCCTCTGAATACATTCCATAGCTTAAAAGCCCTGAAGCTGCACCTCCAGTATATATAGCAATACCGATTGCAATTGCTGGTTTCAATACTTTATCTCGAAAATTAGTCCATGCACTAAATCCACTTGGATCTGTATAGCTCATTGGGTTATTAAATACATATGAAAAGCGATTGTAAGATTGGCTGTTATTTGGTGCTTGAATAATTGGGTCGGCCTGCAAAAACCTGCCCAAAGTCGGATCGTATATCCGACCGTCCATATGAATTAATCTGGCTAAATTACACTAAGCCTCGATTACTATATCAACCCTGTAAAGCCTTGTGTAGTATACCTCCATTGACGGAGCAATACGTTTACCCAAACGATGATTTAAGCAGTATGACAATAAAGAAAAAATTCAATTTAGCAGACAATGAAGTGCAGTCGTGGTCGCCACATACTCATGTCACAGGTGAAGTGTTTTGCTTAACTCACCTTGATGCTGAATTAGTGACTTACCAAGACAGTAAACAAGCGAATGTTATTTATAAGTTCTATATTACTTATTCGCATCATTGCTTTACTAAAGATGAGCCTGCTGATTGCAACGAGGCTAATAAGGCTTCTCAATATCCTTCACCAAAAGACCGGCGAGCGTTTCACATCGGTCGCTACAATTTATCTAAAAGTTTGCCGCAGATAATTAGAACGCTGCCAGAGCAATTTGTATATCACGGTGGCTACGACAATTATTGCAGTGCAACGTTTAAAGACGGGGAAGGCAATGAGATTGTTTATCAGATTGTGTTTTCAGTTTTTCGTAGTCAAAAGAAACTGAGACTGCACGTTGAAAGCGCTTATTTACTGGAAAAAGGTTTGGGTAAAATCAAAAAAGTGAAGTTTGAGAAAATCGCTTGGGCATTGCTGAAAAATAGAAAACTACCTAAACCAGCCAATTAGCAAACCCCAGATGTAACAAAGGCCCCCTTAAGGGAGCCTTCGCCAAGAATTAACTTGGTATTCAGAACATCTTTACCGGCACCGCCTCGACCATATAGGTAATGGAATGTCATGCTTTCGCATGTCTGCTGCATCCTAAACGCCACAATTAAGTACACGCTATATGTAGAATAGTGAACTTATCTGTTGCAATAGTCAAGTATATTTACCTATCGTATGGTGTTGCTGATGGGTGGGTTTGGCTATAAACCTCTCGCAACTTTACCATACTCACATGCACATAAACCTGTGTAGTAGATAAATCGGCATGCCCAAGAAATTCTTGAACATGGTGAATATCCGCGCCTCTATCGACCATATGAGTGGCGGCAGCATGACGATATTGATTGCATGAGCCGCCTTTACGTATATCCGCTAGTTTTATGTATTTAGTGACTAATTCAGACAATTGCGTGGGTCTAAATGGTTTACCGCTGTTCGCCAAAAACAATACTTTACCTGAGTAATTATTGGCTAACGTCGGCCTAACTGTTTTCAGATACCGATAAATCAAAAAGCAGGCTTGTTTTGCAAAGGGCACATATCTGTCTTTATTGCCTTTACCTTGATATACCCGCAATTGATATTGCTCAAAATCGATGTCATCTGTGGTGAGCTCTCCTAGTTCAAAGCGCCGTATACCGGAGGCATAATACGTTTCCATGATTGCCCTGTCACGAATGCCTGTTTGACCATAAAGAGAAGCTTGGTTAAGTACCTTCTGCACTTCGTTTTCGCTTAAAACAGGTTTGGGCAATCGCCTACCTAGTTTCGGCAACTCAAATTTTTCAAAGTGATTGTTAGGGATAATATCTTTGATGAACAAAGCACGCAAAAACACGCGTACCGCCGTTAGCCGGTTCCTTCGTGTGCCTTTACTCAAAGGCTCATTACCTCCTGGCTTACGATACTGATTGAGATATTGCTGATAGCTATCCAATACATCAACATTGATATTTAACACATTGTCGATTCTTATAAAGCAGCACCACTGCTCAAATAGGGCTAAGTTAAATGCTTTACCTTTAACCGTTTGTTCACTTTGGTCTTTGGCTCTGCAATATTGAAGGTAATAAGCAACGCAACTATCAATCGCCTTAGTATCAGGTTTAATCAACATACAAGCCTCCTAACGCTGACAAAGTAAAATGCATCAATTCGGTATATACACCTTGTCGATACCAGTAGATGGCACTTGGTGCATTTCGTCTGACTCGCTTGCTAAGCTTTACCCCGCACGCTGAAATAACATCGCCACTATCACTAAAGATTGGCTCAACCACACATCCTCGAAGCAATTCATGTCCCGTGTTTTTGATTAAACCTAATCTTCGCATGCAGCCTCTAAACGCCGCCCCATCATTTGTAACTGAGCGATTAATGTTGCGGTTGAGCGTACGATCGCAATAACCGAACTTACCCTTGCTAATTGCCGTCTCAGCGAAACCTGAAGCTAGTAACTGCCCGTAAACTCTTTCATTAGTCACAAGCTGTTGATGGTAATAATCAAATAGCTGACATAGAAAAATATCATCTACACTAACGGCAGCGATCATAGCTTCATATTCAGGAATATCTAAGTCATCAAGCATGACGTGTCCTCCTTTTTCAGGCCATACACTTTGCGCATAGACTCGCCATGCAGCTCTAAACGGTGGGAGCGATGAATTATTCTGTCCATAATCGCATCTGCATAGGTTGGCTCACCAATATATTCGTGCCATTTATCAAGCGGTAACTGAGAGGTAATGACCATTGAGCCGCTGCCTGTTCGATCCTCGATGATTTCTAACAAATCCTGCTGACGATTAGCTGAGAGTGGGGATAACGCCCAGTCATCTAAAATGAGCAATTTAAATTTTGATAGTCGCGTTCTAAGTTTTGGCAGCGAACCGTCCAAACGACTGATTTCCATATCCTCTAAAAGCCGTGGAAAACGGTAAAACAGCGCTGAATAACCGTTGCGGATAGCTAATTGAGCTAAGGCATTAGCAATATAGCTTTTACCGCCGCCAGTTGAGCCTGTGATAACGATGTACTGATTTTGCTCTAACCAATTACAACTTAAAAATGACTGTATGTATGCTCTATCTAACCCTCTTGATTGACGATAATCAATATCTTCAATACACGCATTGGGAAGCTTTAGCTTAGCTGCTTTTAGCATCCTCAAAAACTTACGTTGATTTCTTTCCTGAGTATCTGCCGCGATAAGCAATGCAAGTCTTTCATCAAATGGCAGTTTTAGTACGTTTGGGCTTTGATGCTGGCGCTCAAGCTCATTTGCCATGCCATGGCAACCCAACGATTTTAATTCTGTGAGTGTTTGTTGTTGCAACATACTAAAGTCCCCCTTGATAGTAATCGGCGCCACGTACGTTGTGGTGCTGTGGCAACTGACTTTGTTGAGGCGCATCATCACTTCGCATATCGATTTTGCACTGCAAAATTGAACGCACACTTTTCACTGTCGGTGATTCAATATTAAGGGCACACTGGCAAGCGGCTCCAAATCGCTCATTGCCATAAAGTCGGGCTAAAGATTGCAGTTGAGAGCAAGCATTGTTTGCTTCCATTGAATAACTCGCTTTTCCCTTGAATTGCGCGGTTACCAGCTTAACTGCATACTCACCGATTGACTCAGCCCATTGTGTATAGTGACTATTATTTTGTTCAGCATACGCTCTATGACTATCAGGCATATGTGCATTGTCGGTTGTCGCACCGCCTTCGTTATCATTTCTAACATGAGACGCGATGCGCTTACCATTGTGTAAAAGCTCCACCATATTCAGCGTCACTCTGGCTTCGACTTTTTTACTTCTATATTGATGCGGCACAGAATAATAGTGCTTCAATACATTGACATGATAATCAGAATTAGCCTTTTGCGCCGTTATCCACTGCGCATATTCAAAAGGTTGGCTAGGTAAGGCTTGCAATTTAGGCTTATCCAACTCTTCAAACCTTGAAAAACGGGAGCCTTCCTTGCGCTTAAACTTACGCTGATTAAGCTTTGGCAATAACTCCATTATCTCCTGATTAATTTCATGTACGCTGAAAAACTGACGACGCCTCAACACAACGGTTATCCAGCGTGTAACCAGCAATACACCGATTTCAGCTAACGATTTATCTTGAGGTCGCCTCACCAGTGCAGGCTCAATCACACAATTGTAATGTCGTGATTGCTCAAGGTAGGTGCGGTTAATCAATGGGAACTTACCAGGCGTAGTGACAGCCGATTTGAGATTGTCTGGCACAACAACTTGCGGCACACCGCTAAAAAACATAAACATCTGGTTATGTGCCTCTATAAAGTCTTCCAACTTCTGACTTTTTGATGCAAATGCAAACGTATATTGAGAGCACCCCAAGACGCCCACAAACACTTGCGCAAAACACTGCTCACCAGTATCACTGTTCGTCCATGGTATGGTTTTTCCGGCGTAATCCACATATACACACTCGCCAGCATAGTGTGTTTGACGCATGGATAGCCCCATGCTTTTGAGGTACTTGTTATAATAAAAGTTAAATTGAGACTGACTGTAGGCTGTACCCGGCTCAATTGAGCAATACTCCTCCCACAACTGCACCAAGGTTTGATGTTTATGTGCTTGCATTTGTTTGTGAATAAGGGCCCAACTAGGTAAACGTTTGCGTTTGTCAGCTTGCTTTTTCTTGCTGAAAAGCGCCTCAAACACTTCATCTCGCATTTCTGATACTTGCGGCCAATCTAGCAATGAACGGTTAAGAATAAGCTTGTGTCTACGAACAGTATTGGGCGCTAAATCTGTATTTCGAGCAATATGGTGGTTAGAATAATCAGTGGTTAATAACTGTCTAACCATTTCTTTTCTGGTTTGAATTTTCATCATAAAACCTTGTATAGGTCATGCTCTGCTATCTCAACTTACAAGCGATAGCAAAGCCAATTTAGTCAATTCAAGACACGCGCACGCATACCTGATAATCAAGTACTTGAATTTTTGTGCGGAAAGACTATGATGTGGTTGTTGGCTTCAAAATCAACAATCACTGAAAAAGCTTAAGAGTTAGTGCTCTTGAGCTTTTTTGCTTTCTGGCCTTGCATAAGTGTTTAATTTTTATCAGGACTTCTTTTTTAAGTGTCTACATAGGCACCTCCTATAATTGTGATTAAAAGTTATTAAGCGTTAGCCGTTCTTTGTTTTGCTAACCACTTGGCGACATCTTTAGTTAACGCGAACTTTCCTTTGCGTTTTTCTATAGGAAATACGGTTACAGGTACCGTTTTTCGGCTAACCGCTTGACGAAAAGCATCTGCACTCCCATAACCAAGCGCATTGATCAAATGTTTACCAAACAATGTTGGTCCATACAACGCCAACATGTCTTGCTCTAACTCTTTTGCCAAGGTCACGGCTGGATCGGTCTCGATCTTCCCAGTCATATCTATACTGCCTAGTTGCTTATAAACACATTTTCTTAAAATACTTAGTTGATACAAGCATTTCAAAGTGAAAGAAAGTCAGACTTTCTTTCACCAAAGCAAGCTTGTATTGTGTTTATTGCCAGTGACGATGCTTAATTTGTTGCTGGTCCGTTAAGGAAAAGATGAAGGAAAAGATGAGAATTGGACGACCGCCAACAAATCCTGTTGAAAGAATACGGGTCAAAATTTTGATGACTGCAATCAACATGCAAAATCAAAGTTTAAAAACCGGTTATCAGTTAGAGCGCTATTTCAACCCTGAACGCTTAACGTATATAGATGGTGAAACAAAACGCAGTGGTAAATGGGATCATTACAGAAAAAAGGGCACCACACCATCGTCAAGCGTTTTGAAAAGCATTAAAAAAGAGTACCCTTGGGCTTATGCACTCTATGAGTCTAAGATATGGACAACACTTCAATGTGGTCATCAATCTAAATACTACTGGAGCGAGTTTTATTTGTCGTGTGACCCAGAGCTACAGCGATTGTGTTACCGATTTAAATCGTACAATGCCGGTGATTTTTTAAAGTTCAAAAGTAAAAAACGGATCGCCCTCAATAAACTATTTAAAATTGGCACCTTGGATGCCCTTGCTTGTCTTATTGCGCTACTGCGAGAAAGTATTGAAGATGAAAGTCCGTTTGAATATGACGCTATTGAGACAACCGTGTTCAATCTCATTTTTTGGATAATTGGTGAAGCGCCTTTTTTTCATCATATAAAAGAGCTATATCAGTTCCTAGTTGATTACATATTCGTGAGCGATAACCATCAATTTAGGCTACTCCGAAGTACACCTTGGTCATTAACAAAAAACGAAATCGGTATTCGAATTAGCATAAATAATAAAAATATCATGTTGGCAGAAGATATTAGTCTTATATCTACCCGTGAAGAAACCCGAAAATTCATTTACTGGAAACATAAAGGCGATAGCAGATTAATTGTAAAAGAAATGGCAGACGCGTTTTACCAAAACAAATATGCCATCCCAGACTCCAAACATGGTTTAAAATGGCTAATCAAAAAATTGAATAAAACTAGACAAGCAGATCAGCAATTAAGCCGAGTGTATATTTAACTGAGTAGGCAGTATATCTTAAATCCTATGAGCAACATATTCTGGTTTGACTGGGCAACACATGACGGTAAACTTAGGCAAGTTTACCGGTGTCACCAGCTTGGTGGCACTGGCACTGTTTGCCCACACCGCTGATAACCACTGCCCACTTCTTCCGGAAACCTCTGCCCTGAGCGCTGGCGATATTGCCCATTTTAGACACAAAAAAGCTCTACCAAATGATAAAGCTTTCGTGGAATTCACTTAAATTGACTACAACCCCATTATTCGCGTTTCTGGGTCATAAGACCTCCAGTCAGATAAAAAGTGTCGCAACCTCTTACCTAAAGCCTAGTAAAAACCTAAAAACTTCAAATTATGTTAGGCATCCCTATAAAGTTCTTTTGATATTTTTATTTCTTTTCACCGACCCAAGCGAATAACTTTTTATAATTTTGAACTGTACCTTCTATATTTCCTTTATCATTTATCATTACGACATGAACAATAGAAAAAGCGTTATTATTTTTATTACCAATCCCACAATGCTCAAACACGAGAGAGTCTAGCACTTCATCATAAGTAATCTTACTAACTTCGCACTTATATTCATATTGATCCGCAAAAATTACTCTTTCGGATGATATGTTAAGTTCAGTAGGATATTTGATTTGATTCCACCAAGGGAATCCTGCTTGTTTTATCACATGTACTTTCCAATCCCCATAAAACTTTTGAGGTATCTCTGCGTAAGAGTTATTACACCCAAAAAAACAAGTTAATAAGAGAAAAAAGAATCTAGTCATATTACTCTCCAACATACCGTCTATAAATTACTGGTTTTGTATATTTTGCTGGAAAAACTTGGTCAAAATAATCAAAACTAACACCAGCATTCCTAGCTGAAATGATACCACCGTCAACAACAATTCCAACGTGACCTGTAGCATCGCTATAGTTTCTGACTTGTCCTGCAATATCACCCGGCAAAGGTGAATCTACAATTTCCCAGCCAGGAATATTAGCATTTGGATCTCCCCATCCCCATTTGCCTGCGGTAGGTGGCCATAAGTTGCCATGTTCATCCATATTAAGTGATACATTAGCTCCTGCATCGTTTGCCATATCAGACACAAATTTATTGCATTTATAACTTCCTTTAGGGAAGTTTCCAGATTTATCATCAAATGCATATTTCTCTTTTGCTGCTAACGCTTTTTCAGCCCTGTCAGCAATCTTAGCCCCTTTTTCTCCATTAAAAGCTTGAGCAAAGGCCGCAGTCGTTGCACCGTTTGCAAACTTACCACCTGTTATTTTTGAAATAGTTCCACCAATTACAGCGGCAGTCGCAACCCTTAAAGCAGTCATATCAAGTCCTTGTTCGGTGCCGACTATCCCGTTTACATTTGCAGCTTTAGTCAAGCCTGCACTCCAGAAACCATGTCCAAAGTTACCACCTTGAAGATCAGAAAGTATTCCTCCAGCCAGACCATGAGAACCAATATGTGCTAGCCCACCTTCCAAGGCACCACCATTGAAGTATCCTCCTATACCTCCAAAAACAGCCCCTGAAAAAGCACCTTGTAGCGTGCCCTTTAGACTACCCGTAGCCACAAAGCCAGCGGCTCCTCCGGCAATAGCTCCGATAGCAGCTCCTTGAGCTACAGCCGAAGACATACCTGCAATAGCATTTAGCCCTGAAGCCCAGTCGCCAGTGTAATATGCAACAACCATTGCGGCTGCAACCCTCCAGTATTTCTTAACAAACTTACCAAGCTTCTTAAAGAAATACCCACTGGGATCGGTATAACTCAATGGATTATTCAACACATAAGAATAACGATTATAATTCTGGCTATTCTTAGGAGCCTGAATATGCGGATCAGCCTGCAAGAACCGCCCAAGCGTCGGATCGTAAATCCGACCATTCATATGGATTCAAAGGAAATACGATCCTAATATTTCAATGACTTAATAGAATATGGTGACCTTATTCAAACTTCTTTTTCTTATCGTGAATATAGGATTTAGTTGAGTATTTCTCACTTGTGCCACAATGAATTGAGCTTAATATTGAATCTTTCAAACCTTCAATAAGACCTACCTCAGAGGAGCTATTAATGTAATCTCTGATCGTATCAGCAAGTTCTTCAATAATAGCTTCAGGTTTATCTATGTTGTATGCCTTACCTAGCTTAACCAATTGTTTGTTATCAGGGAAAAGTTTCGCACCATTAAGTTTAAGTGCCATTTTATTATCTATCGTGTCATAAATAGGTGTATGGGTAATGTCATAAGGTGGCGTCAAAATGATCTCTTTTTTGTTTTCTTCATATTGCACCGAAAAGTTCTTCAAGTGGGCATCACCGTTTCCAATTAAGCAGTTAAACACTATATATTGATACATACGTCTGAGCTGCATATCAGATTTAGTGAAGATGTACGTAGCCTTCATCAGCATTTCGTAACTAGACTGATACTTTTCATCACCTTGCTTACCCATTAGTACGGTAAAGTCTTCAATGCCTAAACGTTTGCCATCAACCTCATCAAACCGCTCTGTAATAAAGGTTCTTAAATCATCTGAAAGCCAGCATTGGCTAGGTGCTAAGCCACAGGCTCTCGCAGCTTCCATGCAAACATATTCATTGACTGTAAGCAGTGGAAACTCATCATCATAAGTTTTGATGATAAAGTCTTTTTGCTGTAACAGGCTGCGCCCAATTGAGGGTTTACCTGTGTCGTTAACAGCATTAACTAGCACTTTAGGTTGTACACCTGAAACCAAGCCATTTAGGTAATACCTATCTAACAACTGATGAAAAAGGTTTTCTTTACCTTGCCAATTGAGTATTTCATTCAGTGACAATTGGCCAATATCCGTCTTTTTAATTTCACTACTATAAGATAAATGTCCAATGCCTTTATCCAATTGCAGAGCAAGTAGATACATATCATTGATATTAGCGTGGCGTCGAAGCTTTTCACTGATATAGCGACGAACATAACCTTCAGGTAAGTTTTGGCTAAATATAGGATGAAGCGCGCCATGGTTATATGGCTCTTGCTGGTACTTCATCGTTAAAGAAACAGGGTTTTGGCTCGTATACTGGTAAGCAAAATGGCCTGGCTGAGTCAGCTCACCTGATTCTCTGCCAAAAGCTTGCACTTGGATTTGACTGATTTTATTCGGAAGCTCTGTCATTATTCATCTTCCTCAAATAAACTGGAAAGTTCATCTAATTGCGGTAAATCGTTTTGCTCTTCAATAATGGCAACCTTAAGCCCTAATAGCTCAAGATACTTGCGTAGATATTTTATGCCACCTGTGAAGTGACCTTTTTCCATCGCAATAACTTGGTTACGGCTTAAACCTGTTTGGGTTGAAACGTACTGCTGGGTCCAACCTTTTTCTTTGCGTTTAACTGAGATTAACGAACCATCATACCAATGCATTTTGAACTTCCACTACGAGCATAAAGTTAATATATATTAACATTAAGGTATAAACAAGCCGAAAGGTTAATATATGTTAACTTTTGATGTGGAAAGATAAGTATAACGAGTAAATATGCTGATAATTACCTTTTAGTTAGATTCCTTACTAATGTGCTATATCAGAAAAAAGCAGAAGCATTGTCCATTGCTATATTTTTACGTGTACCAGGACCAATTAATATATAAAACGTATTTTTAGTTTCAAATACGCACTTGAAGTGAGTGGCCACCAATGGAGATGTTCGCACCCAGCCAAAAACAGGAAAGCGGTCAAGTTCATCAAACAATATTTTATCCGCCTTAACTAAAGTAATAGGCTCTTTGTCACTATTATCTACATTAATTGATTTAATATCCCACCAAGTCCAGTTTGAAACGACACAGATAGACTTATTCTGGTTCAACTCTTCACAAAGCATAATAATTTCATCCTGGCGATCGAGGCTACAACCAAAATCAATGGGGTCGCCTGGTTCATTAAATGCTTCTTGCAACTCTAGTAATCTGTCCATTTTAATATACCTTAACCACTTATCTATCGATAAATTTACTGTCAGCTAAAAGGGAATTTGCATATCCTGCAAGCGTCCTGATCCCACTAAAACGTAAAAAGCATCTTCTGCTTCAAAAATATAATTTTTGTGGAGTCTAGTGAAAAGCTGAGACCTAACGCTAGTGCTCTCTTGATAATCCCAAATCACATCAGCGCTCCATATCAGGTACTCGGGCTTTTTGATCAGGTTAAGCTCATCCATTTTTATGTTCATCCATATCCAATTTTTAATAACACTGACAGGCTTATCAGGAGCAATATCGCTGCAAAGCTTCATCGCATTCATCCAGTTTTTACTCTTACATCCTAAACCTACCGAGTTCCCATTTAATAAAAAATGGCAACCAACAACAGCTTGATGTTTCATAGTTCTTCTCCTTTAGGTTTGGCGTAGCAAACTCTTAATGTGATAACGGCTTAACTTCTCTAGCCGCAGGATGCGATTGTTCATACACACGTTCCAACTCAGGGTTACTAACATGCGTATAAATTTGCGTGGTAGAAACGTCAGCATGCCCCAAATAAACCTGTATTTGACGAATATCAGCACCACCTTCAAGCATGTGCGTTGCAGCACTGTGGCGGAATACATTACAAGCGGCATTTAAATCAAATCCAGCCATCAAAAGGTATTTTTTCACAAGCTCAGAAAGTTGAGTTTCACGATAACGTAAACCGGAATTATCCAGAAACAGTACTTGCCCTGATTTAAACGTTGCCAAATTCGGGCGACAATTATTTAGATACTGTTGTATCCACTCACAAGCACGTTTAGCGATAGGAACTATTCTATCTTTAGCTCCTTTACCATCGTTAACGCGGAGCTTATGCTTCACCAAATCAACATCGCCAACATTCAAATTAGCTAGCTCCATTCTACGAATACCTGCGGCATAGTAGGTCTCCTGGATTGCTCGGTCACGCAAACCTTTAAGGCCAAATAACATGCTTTGCGCGAATACTTGCTCAATTTCCTCAAAGGATAAAAAAGCTGTCGGCAAACGCTTTGGTAGTTTGGGCATTTCAAAAAGCGCCAGTGGGTTATGCTCTATAACTTCTAGGTACATCATTCGTTTGAATAACGTTTTAACCGCTGTTAGCCGGTTCTTTCTCGTACCTGGCGCAAGCTGTTCATTGGTTCGAGGATTAATGTACGTGTTGAGGTATCGTTTGTACGATTCCAATAGCTTTTTGTTTACATCAAATGGTGTTATCACTCCTTCAGTTAAACACCACTGATAAAACAAGTTAAGATTGCATAACTTAATACGAACAGTCCGTAAAGACTGCTCACTGGCATAACAATCATCAGCGTAATACTCAAACCACTGAGCAAACGTCTCAAGCTTGGTATCGTTCATTGCGAACACCTATTTCGTTTAACGAGCTAGAAAGACGTTGATCAAATATTTTCCATTGATACTCATCCCATCTTCCAAGATGCATAATCTTAAATGGCAAATTCACTTCACAAAGCTTGATACCAAAACGCACAGCAACTTGTTGGGCCTCTACCACATCAAAATTTGCTCCTACAGCATCAGTGAAATAAATTAAAACAGAGACACCTAACTGTTTTAATGCATCGCATGTGATCTCGGAAAGGTCTTCACCAAGTTCTGAAAACGCATTGTGATAGCCATGTTCATCAAACGCGAGAACATCGAAGGGGTGGTGGCATTTTATGGCAACCTTGCCCATACCTTGCAACGAATACACAGGTACTGCACCAAAGTTGCTATATGCCATAGGAGCTGCACCTCGACGTACTCGGTCATAGCGAAGACCAAACATACCGATAGGACCATCTTCATCTTGTATGGGTAAGGTAATGCAACCTCGCATAGCTTCATGCCCTGAAGGTCGAACTAATGCCAATCTCATCAATGACCCACGAAACGAAATACCATTGCGAGATTTAGGTGGTGGAAACTCCAAACATAAAGAGCGATCACAAAAGCCAATTTGAAATTTCTCAATGGTTTGCTGTGAAATACCGAGTGTACTTTGAACAAAACTCATTGGTCCTGGGCAAGTAAATAAACATTCATGGTATTTTTGCGCCATCATAGGCACATATTGCTCAATGACAAATTTATCTGATTCCAAGATAGGGTTAGAAAATAAACGTGATTCAATATAAAAAGACTTTGTATTTAACATGATTTTTTCTCCTTATGACTTCCTTTATCCACCCTAGGCGGGCATTTCAGCTCCGTATCTATAAAGTAGGTTTTACAAGTAATGCGCTTTATTAATTTTGCTCCCATGTCAGGGTCATCATATGCATATTGCCAATCAGAAATTGGATAATCAGATGTGATTAATAAAGATAAATCTTTCTGCCGCTGTTCTATAAACTCGTACAACAAATGACGTTCAGTGCTGGTTAGCATCATATTGCTCCAACCACCAATAAATATGACATGAGTACGGTTTAACTCACGACGAAATTTAGTTAACTCTCCTGATTTTTCGGCAGCAACAAGTCGTAAAAG
>CAJQOP010000049.1 GCA_905479945.1 uncultured Glaciecola sp.
GCAGCTTTGGACTAATTCAACGTTTGCTACTCAGAGCTCAGCTTAGTCAACATTAGGAATACGAACGAAGCCTTCCATTAGTACTCTAGCGCTTCTACTCATATTCACACGGTCTATTTTCCAATGCCCATCTTGGTTTTCGGCTTTCGCACCCACTTTCAAAGTGCCGGAAGGATGCCCGAAAGTAACCGCGTCACGCGTGCCGCCGCCGGCCGCAATATTGACTAATGTGCCAGGAATCGCAGCAGCAGTGCCTATCGCTACTGCTGCGGTGCCCATCATGGCGTGATGTAACTTACCCATCGACAATGCGCGTACATTCAAATCTATTGCGGATTCTTCGATATGTTTGCCGCTGGAGGACATATAACTATTGGGCCCCGAAACAAACGCAATTTTAGGTGTATGCTGCCTAGCAATAGCTTCATTAATATTAGTAATAAGGCCCATTTTAACAGCACCATAAGCTCGAATGGTTTCGAACCTCAACAAAACTTGCGGATCATTATTAATCGCGTCTTGCAGCTCAGTGCCTGTATAACCGAGCTCATCAGCATTTAAGAATAAAGTGGGAATACCCGCATTTATCATAGTGACTTGAAATGAACCAATGTCAGGAACCACAAGTTGGTCAATTAGATTACCAGAAGGAAATATATCGCCATCGCCATCAGCTGGGTCAACAAACTCTATTTTTACCTCAGCGGCAGGGAAAGTAACGCCGTCTAACTCGAAATCGCCAGTCTCTTGAACTTCGCCATTAGTGATAGGCACGTTAGCAATAATTGTTTTTTTGATATTGGCCTGCCATATTCTGACGACGGCGATGCCGTTATCCGGAATACGTGAAGGGTCAACCAAGCCATTGCTTACAGCAAATGAACCTACTGCTGCGGTTAAATTTCCGCAGTTTCCGCTCCAATCAATAAAGGCTTTATCAATAGCAACTTGGCCAAACAAATAGTCGACGTCATGCTCAGCTTGCGTACTTTTACTAAGCAACACAGTTTTACTGGTACTTGAGGTTGCGCCACCCATGCCGTCCGTATGTTTACCATACGGGTCTGGGCTGCCAATCACTCTTAAAAGTACTCGGTCACGAAACTCACCAGGCACTTGTGCCGCTTGTGGCAAGTCATCAAGCTTAAAGAATACGCCCTTACTGGTACCACCGCGCATGTAGCTTGCTGCTATTTTAATTTGTGGTTTGAAACTCATGATTACATGCTCCTTATGCTGAAGCCTCTAAAAAATCTTGTGCGAAGCGCTGTAACACGCCGCCTGCAGCATAAATTGACACTTCTTCCGCAGTATCTAATCTGCACTTCATTGGCACTCTTACTGTTTCACCATCTCTGCGATTGATAACAAGCGTAAGCATTGCATTCGGCGCGGTTTCACCTTCTACGTCGAAGCTTTCAGTTCCATCTATGTTGAGTGTCTTTCTAGTTGTGCCCGCTTCAAATTCAAGTGGTAAAACGCCCATCCCAAGCAAATTCGTACGGTGAATTCGTTCAAATCCTTCTGCTGCAATAACTTCAACACCTGCTAAGCGTACGCCTTTAGCTGCCCAATCTCGAGATGAACCCTGTCCATAGTCGGCGCCAGCTACGATTATTAAGGGCTGCTTACGCTGCATATAGGTTTCAATCGCCTCCCACATGCGGGTAACCTTGCCTTCTGGTTCGATTCTAGCTAATGAGCCTTCTTGCATTTTGCCATCAACAATCGCCATTTCATTTTTTAATCTGGGATTCGCGAAAGTGGCGCGCTGGGCGGTTAAATGGTCGCCACGATGCGTTGCGTATGAATTAAAGTCTTCTTCAGGTAAGCCCATTTTATATAAGTATTCACCTGCAGCGCTGTTCATTTGAATGGCATTGGATGGTGATAAATGGTCAGTCGTAATGTTGTCGCCTAATACCGCCAGTGGAAGCATGCCTTTCATGCTGCGCTCACCCGCCAATGCACCTTCCCAATATGGAGGACGGCGAATATAGGTACTTTGAGGTCGCCAGGCATAAAGAGGGTCGTTGTCTTCGCCATAGTCTACACTTAAGTTAAACATAGGGTTGTATACTTTACGGAATTGTTCGGGCTTAACACTTGAGGCGACTACCGCATCTATTTCTGCATCATTGGGCCATATATCTATTAAGCGAATGTCATTGCCTTTTGCGTCTTTGCCCAACACATCTTTTTCTATATCGAATCGAATTGTGCCGGCAATAGCGTAGGCAACAACCAAAGGAGGGCTCGCTAGAAATGCTTGATTTGCATGGGGATGAATACGACCGTCGAAATTACGATTGCCTGACAATACTGCTGTGGCATACAAGTCACGCTGGATTATTTCTTCTGCAATTTTCGGATCAAGTGCACCACTCATACCATTGCACGATGTACATGCGAAACCAACAATGCCAAAGCCTAAGTTTTCAAGTTCTGGCAGCAGGCCTGCTTCCTCTAAATACAACTGAACTGCTTTGGAACCTGGAGCTAAAGAGCTCTTGACCCAAGGCTTGCGTAGCAATCCCAATTTGTTTGCATTCCGGGCTATTAAGCCTGCAGCTATCATATTCCTTGGATTACTGGTATTTGTGCAACTGGTAATGGCAGCAATGATGACAGCGCCGTCCGGCATCTTGCCCTCTTCATTTTCGACTACGCCACTAATGCCTTTTGAGGCTAAGTCGGCCGTAGCAACGCGGCTATGCGGGTTTGAAGGGCCCGCGATATTGCGACCAACTGCTGACAAATCAAAAGTAAGAACGCGCTCATATTCAGCCGTGACTAAGTCATCCGCCCATAATCCAGTATGCTTAGCATATTGTTCAACTAGCCTAACCTGATCATCTTCACGTCCCGTTAGGGTCAAGTAATCGATAGTTTGCTTGTCGATATAGAACATAGCTGCGGTGGCGCCGTACTCTGGTGTCATATTGGAAATAGTTGCACGATCGCCTAATGTTAGGTGCTTAGTGCCTTCACCATAAAACTCTAAGAATGACGAAACCACTTTTTGAGCACGCAAAAACTCAGTTACTGACAAGACAATGTCAGTCGCGGTAATACCCGCTTGAGGTTTGCCTGTCATTTCAACACCAATAATATCAGGCAGACGCATATATGAAGCACGGCCCAACATAACACTTTCAGCTTCTAAACCGCCAACGCCAATAGCAATAACGCCTAGCGCGTCAACCATGGGAGTATGACTGTCTGTGCCTACCAATGTGTCGGGGAAAGCAACACCATCGCGACTTTGAATTACTGGCGACATACGCTCCAAGTTAATTTGGTGCAAAATGCCGTTGCCCTGAGGAATCACATCGACATTCTTAAATGCGGTTTTAGTCCAATTTATAAAGTGAAAACGGTCCTCATTGCGACGATCTTCAATAGCACGGTTTTTAGCAAAGGCATCTTTATCAAAACCGCCATGCTCGACTGCGAGTGAATGGTCAACAACTAACTGCGTTGGTACAACAGGATTTACTTGCGCTGGATCACCACCTTTGGCAGCTATTGCGTCACGCAGTCCAGCTAAATCAACAAGGGCTGTTTGACCAAGAATGTCATGGCATACAACTCGTGCTGGGAACCATGGAAAATCTAAGTCACGTTTACGCTCGATAATTTGCGTCAAGCAATCAGTTAAAATAGCCGGATCGCATTTACGCACCAAGTTCTCCGCTAAAACACGAGAAGTATATGGCAGGGTTGCATAGGCCCCAGCTTTAATATTGTTGACGGCTTCTCTGGTATCAAAAAAGTCTAGCTGACTATTGGGTAAAGGTTTTCTATAATCGTAATTCATGACACTTCCTAGAGTTTTTTGGCTCTGTGAAGCCAATAGCCCGCATATTTACAGCACAATTTCTAAGCTGTAAAGTACTAAGCTATAGACATCAACTAGGCTTTTCTATCCGAAAAGGCACTTTATATAGCACCTTTACTGTATCTTCTATAAGGCAATGCTCATTCTATAACGCAATGCTCAAATATAATGTAAAGCTCAAATGCTATCGCTTCTCAATTGGCACAACAGAGCGAAGTTCCTCACCTGTATAATCCGCCGATGGACGAATAATACGGTTATCTGCGCGTTGTTCCATGACATGAGCAGCCCAACCCGTTAAGCGTGACATCACAAAAATGGGGGTAAACAGTTTGGTTGGTATTTTCATAAAATTATATGCAGAGGCATGGAAGAAGTCGGCGTTACAGAATAAGCCTTTCTCGCGTTTCATTACTTCTTCACATCTTACTGAAACAGGGTAAAGAACGGTGTCTCCAATTTCATTCGATAATTTTTCCGACCAAGTTTTAATGATTTCATTACGTGGGTCAGATTCAGAATAAATAGCATGCCCGAAGCCCATGATTTTCTCTTTGCGTTCAAGTTTACCTAGCATTTCTTGTTCGGCATGATCCGCGGAAGTGAAGCCTTGTATCATTTCCATTGCAGCTTCATTTGCACCGCCATGCAGAGGGCCGCGCAGCGAACCTATCGCGCCGGTAATACACGAGTGCATATCGGATAAGGTTGATGCACAGACTCGCGCTGTGAAAGTCGACGCGTTGAATTCATGCTCTGCATACAAGATAAGTGATACATGCATTACTTGTTCATGCAGCTCGCTAGGTTTTTGGCCATGCAGCATATGCAAGAAATGCGCACCGATAGAGTCGTCATCAGTTTCAACATCAACTCGCACGCCGTCGTGAGAAAAGCGATACCAATAGCAAATGATACTAGGGAAGCAAGCCAACATGCGATCAGAGGCGTGATCTTGCTGTGTGAAATCGGCTTCCATTTCAAGGTTACCCAGCATAGAACAACCAGTGCGCAATACATCCATAGGATGTGCATCGGCTGGAATACGCTCTAACACTTCTTTTAACGCTGTTGGTAAGCCTCGCATCCCTTTTAGTATAGTTTTGTAACTAGTCAGCTCAGCCTGGGTAGGCAAATGACCTTTCAATATTAAATAAGCGACTTCTTCAAACTGACATTTGTCAGCTAAATCTTTAACGTCATAGCCACGATAAGTTAAGCCTGAGCCAGATTGACCAACTGATGATAACGCTGTTTTTCCTGCTACTTGACCGCGTAAACCTGCGCCACTAAGTACTTTTGCCATTTTACATATCCTCTAATTCTGTTGGTCTAACTTATAGATTTTTATTTTCTGCGAACAATGCGTCGAGTTTTTGTTCGTAATCGTGGTAACCAAGATAATCATATAAATCCATGCGAGTTTGCATCGAATTAATTACGGCTTTTTGATCACCATTGCTTAGAATTGATTCATAAACCAATTCAGCGGCTTTATTCATTGCTCTAAATGCACTCAATGGATACAGCACCATTGCTGCGCCCCATTCACCAAGTTGTTCTTTATTCCACAATTCGGTTTGGCCGAATTCAGTGATATTAGCCAAAATAGGCACTTCTAGAGCTTCGGCGAAGGCGCGATAGTGCACTTCTGTTTTTACCGCTTCGGCAAAAATACCATCGGCACCGGCGGCTACATAAGCTTGAGCTCGTTCAATTGCGGCTTCTAAACCTTCCTGTGCAAATGAATCTGTGCGCGCCATAATAAAAAAGTCAGGATCGGTTCGAGCATCCACCGCGGCTTTAATCCTATCTACCATTTCAGCAGTACTGACTATGGCTTTGTTTGGACGGTGGCCACAGCGTTTCTGCGCAACTTGATCTTCCATATGAACTGCTGCTGCACCCGCTTTCTCCATATCTCGAACAGTTTTCGCTATATTGAAAGCGCCGCCCCATCCGGTATCAATGTCGACTAGCAAAGGTAAATCGCATGCGGCAGTAATACGTTGCACATCTACCAGTACATCATTTAGTGACGTCATGCCCAAATCAGGCAAACCATAAGAAGCATTCGCCACGCCACCACCAGAGAGGTAAATTGCTTGATGCCCAATCTTTTTGGCCATCATTGCGGAATAGGCATTAATTGTGCCCACGATTTGAAGTGGATGATTGTCGGCTAAGGCCTGACGAAATTTTTTTCCTGCGCTCATATTTGCCTCGTATTGAATTGAAGTTAATAAACCAACAGGCTAGGTTATTGCAACCTAGCTTCTATGTTTTGCTGTGAATATAAAATGTGCCTACGCATCAACATTTCTGCGAGTTCTTCGTCTCTGTTGCGGATAGCTTTAACGATGTTTTTGTGTTCATCAAATGCGGTGCTAACTCTAGGGCCCGCCATACCTAGCTGCACGCGATACATGCGTATAAGGTGATATAGACCATTTACTAATAAGGAAATTAAATGCTTGTTCTTGCTACCCAATATGATGCGGTAATGAAAATCGACATCACCCGCTTCTTGATAGTAAGTCTCACCGCCTTTGACCTCCTGAAAATGTGTATTTAGTAGCTCGTTCAACTGCTCAATTTCTTCATCGGTCATGTTTTTCGCAGCTAGCCTTGCTGCCATTCCCTCAAGTGATTCACGAGCTTGGTAGAGTTGGATGAGGCCTTCGGGCGTCAATGCCACGACTCTTGCACCAATGTTAGGTTTGCGTTCAACCAAATGACAACTCTCTAAACGGTTAATTGCTTCTCGCACAACTGCTCGACTAACGCCATATTTTGTCGACAACTCAGTTTCACTTAGCTTACTGCCAGCTTCAATTTCACCTTCAACAATATCGCTTCGCATTTGAAAGAAGGTTTTGTCTGCGCCAGTAATAGCTTGTTCAATTAATGCGTTCATGAATTCTATTGGTTTGCTTTAATTGTCGACAATATAGGCGTAATTTTAGCTTTAGTCAAATTTTATGTTTGTTATTGTCGACAATGTGGGTCTTGTGCACTCAAATTTAGCTAACGGTAGATGTACCTCTAACTGCAATACTTGATCTATAGCTGGTTCGGTCAAATGTGTTTTGTGTTTATTTCAACGGTGCTGCGGCAAATATAATTTTACAAGTAAAAAAAAACGCCAA
Source organism: uncultured Glaciecola sp. (assembly GCA_905479945.1). GTDB lineage: Bacteria > Pseudomonadota > Gammaproteobacteria > Enterobacterales > Alteromonadaceae > Glaciecola. Next base: position 6,991 of record CAJQOP010000049.1, read on the forward strand.
CTTTAAAAGTTGACGTTTTGTATCATTACCTCAATACACGAACTCAGTGCATGCATTTTAAAGCCTTACATGCATTAGCTGTGTGTACTGCGTAAAATTAACGAGTTGCTGTAGTTTTCACTTTAGCAGAAACTTTAACTTCTATACGACGGTTGATTTTATGTGCTGCTTTAGTGTTTGCAGTATCTTTTAACTGTGTCTCACCGAAGCCAGCAGCAGTTAAACGAGACGCTTCGATACCGAACTTAGTAACAAACATTTGTTTAACTGAATCGGCACGTTTTTGTGACAAGAATTGATTGTATTCTGCGCTGCCTACAGACGAAGTATGACCTTCAACGATGGCTGTTGTGTTGCCATAACGCTTCATGAAATCAACAAATTCAAGGACTTCAGCTGAATCTGGGTTTTCAATCTGGCTGCTGTTATTAGCAAACAATACGTCAAGAGCGACAGATACTTCCTTCTCGACCAATACACTACAACCATCTGCAGACACTTTGTCAGTCATCGGTGTATCTAGGCATTTGTCTTTGCTGTCTAAAACACCGTCAGAATCTTTGTCTAAATCAATCGCACAACCTTTAGCATTAACTTCAGTGCCAGCAGGAGTATTTGGACAAGAATCATTGATGTCTAAAACACCGTCTTTGTCAGCGTCTTTAATTTCACAGCCGTTTGCAGAAACAGTAGCGCCTGCCGGTGTATTTGGACACTGGTCTACGGTGTTAAGTACGCCGTCGCCATCAGTATCGACGTTACAACCTGTTGCATCAACCTGTGTGCCAGCGGGTGAATTTGGGCAGCGGTCAACAGCATCATAAACGCCATCATTATCGGTATCTTTGCGAACTGGAGCAGGAGTTGCCTGACCAAAGATATAAGCTAAACCCAATTTCGCGCTAAACTCGTTATACGCTTGGCCGAAATCGCGATAGCCAGCTAACTCAGTAATTACTCGAACGTTATCGCTAACTTCCCAATGTTTTCCAACACCGTAGCTCATCATGCGATAGCTATCTTCGATAGATTGTTCACGCAAGCCGCCAAATAAATAAGCAACGTCATCCTCTAAGAAATACATTGCGTCAACACCTAACATGGTGCCGTCATCGCCGAAACCCGGGCGATTTGGACCTTGCATGTCGAGGAATATGCGAGATAGCTCAAAACGAATGCCCCATTTAGGATCGAAACGAAAACCAATTTCACCACCTAATGCTTTGCCGTCGTCCAAATAGCCTAATGGTTCTGGCTTATCTGAGTCGGGGCTATAATACTGAGCGAAACCACCAACCCAACTTTCATAAGGGGGCGCTTCTTGGGCGAATGTGTTTGCAGATATTGCAGCAATTGCAACAGTGGTGAAAAGCATTGAGCGTTTCATGATTGACTTCCTTTTTATCCAAAATTATAAATTTTTATACTACGGTATGAATTATCGCTCATATTATGGTCGATATCCAACAAAAGCTGCATTATTTGTAAGGTTATATTGTATTTATAGCTGTTGAGGCGGTTTTAGTGCTGAGTTGCTTAAAAGTGTCTGTTAAAAGTAACAAAAATCCGCCTGTTTTGCGCAGTGCGGTAATATAATTGGGTAAGAGGAAGCTAAAAAACAGTGGTAAAACATGGCAGTAAATGGCAGCAGTGAATTTTCATGTAATAAAAACAAGTGGCTTAAAACGAAGTGTTTTGTTTAACAGCTTATTACTGGCATTTCTGACAAACGCCATGGGCTTCTATGGTTTGACGCAGAATAACAAAAGCATTCTGTTCTGCTTGTGCTTCGAGCGTTTCTTTTACGCCGGCGGATTGAATTTCTTGTACATCACCACAAGTATCGCAAATCAAAAATTGCACAGGGTGACTGCTGGCAAAGTGATGGCAGGCCATAAACGCATTTGTCGACTCAACCTTATGCACAAGCCCTAATTCGAGAAAGAAGTCCAGGGCACGATATACCGTTGGCGGCTTTGCGTTATCTTCTGTTTTTCGCAGTTTATCAAGCAAATCATATGCACCTATAGCACTGTCTTGATTTAACAGAATCTCATAAACGCGTTCGCGTAATGGAGTAAGGCGCGCTCCCTTTTCTTGGCAATAGGATTTAGCTTTTACCAATATAGCTTGGTTTTGTTTTGATAATACCAAGACGGTTTCCCTGTTTATCAGCATTCAACTTTGGTTACATACGAGCCACTAGTATAACACCGCAGCCGGCTTTGACGATACAAAAAGATGGCGCAGACCTAAAACTTGAATGTTATGAACTTTGCATTAGCGGCTTAATTATTATAGTTTTAGCGCTATTGAGCGTCCGCAAGTAAGATTTTTTATCCCTGTACATGCCAAATTGTATGAAAATCTGGCATCTGGCTCTAATCTATAGTGATAAACGATATCTATAAATGCTAGCTCGCGTTAATTAAGTGCCTTAATCGGGCCTATAATAGGGTTTAGAATGACAGTAACGAACAAGACAGTTACCACTAAAACGAAACGTTATTTCGTATTTTCAAACGATAGATTATTAGTCCCTATAAATGCTGATTTAGGCACTGGTATCGAGTCATTGACTCAGCTAACAGAAGAAATTTTTAGTGAATATGTCGAGCAAAGTGTTCAAATTCATGTGAGTGAAGAGGCTGAACATCATCTAGTCGATATGCAAAAAGAAAAAGTAGAACATGAAACAATGCGCTCCATCAGTATGCGTGAAGTTGTTATGTCGATGCCAAAAGAAGATTTTCAGCATGTTGCTCAAGCCTGGCAATATGCAGTGTTTTTACGTACCCATCAATTTTGCGGTCGCTGCGGTTCCCGCATGGACAGGGTGGCCTGGGAAATGGCCATGCACTGTCATACATGTCAACATCGTTGTTACCCAAGAGTGTCCCCTTGCATTATTGTCGCTATTCGACATGAGAATAAAATTCTCTTAGCACAAGGTGAACGCCAAAAAGAAACAGGTTTCTTCTCGACTTTGGCAGGCTTTGTCGAAAGTGGGGAAACTTTGGAAGAAGCAGTTCATCGCGAAGTATTTGAAGAAGTTGGTGTTAAAGTTAAAAATGTTGAGTATTTTAAAAGCCAACCTTGGCCATTTCCGCATTCTTTAATGGTTGGTTACTTAGCAGAATATGATAGTGGCGATATTGTCGTTGATGGCAAGGAAATTATTGAGGCCGATTGGTTTGATATAAACGATTTACCTACAGTTCCTCCAAAATTTTCCATCGCTGGAAGATTAATTGAAGAAACACAAAAAAGAATGGGAAAAAAGCAGGTATAATACGAATTATCTGCTGCAAAATGCGCAGCACAGGAATTAAATCCTGAAAGTTACGATTTTTCTTTATCAGTTTCAATTTTCACAATGAGTAAAGCATGACCCCATTAAAAAATGATAGATATTTGCGCGCCTTATCAAAACAAGCTGTTGATGTCACACCCGTCTGGATGATGCGTCAGGCAGGGCGATATTTACCTGAGTACAAAGCATTGCGCGCAGAAGCGGGCGATTTTATGGCATTGTGCACTAATCCGGAATTAGCTTGTGAAGTAACCTTGCAGCCACTGCGTCGTTTTCCATTAGACGCTGCAATTCTGTTTTCTGACATTCTTACTATTCCGGATGCGATGGGACTAGGTTTGTATTTTGAAGCGGGCGAAGGCCCAAAATTCAAAAAACCTATCACATGCAAAGCAGATGTAGATAATCTTCCCAATCCTGATCCAGAAATTGAATTGAAATACGTTATGGATGCAGTTCGAACCATTCGCAAGAACCTCAAGGGCGAAGTGCCTTTAATCGGTTTTTCTGGTAGTCCTTGGACATTGGCTACTTATATGATTGAGGGGGGGGCGAGTAAAGCCTTTACAAAAATTAAAAAGATGGCATTTGCAGAGCCAGAAATATTGCACACACTATTAGATAAAGTCGCCGATTCTGTCATTCTATATTTAAATGCACAAATAGCGGCCGGTGCACAGTCCGTAATGATTTTTGATACATGGGGCGGTGTTTTGAGCCCTCGTGATTATAAATTATTTTCTTTGCAGTATATGGAGAAGATTGTTGCAGGCTTAACACGAGAGTATGACGGCCAGAAAGTACCAGTTACTTTGTTTACTAAAAATGGTGGAATGTGGTTAGAATCTATTGCAGCAACAGGATGTGATGCACTTGGCTTGGATTGGACAATTGATATTGCTGATGCAAAAGCTAGAGTAGGCGACAAAGTAGCGCTTCAAGGAAATATGGATCCTTCTGTTTTGTATGCGCAACCTGAGCGGATTGAACAAGAAGTGCAAGATATTCTTGCTGGCTTTGGCGAAGGTGAAGGGCATGTATTTAACTTGGGTCACGGTATTCATCTTGACGTACCGCCAGAAAATGCAGGTGTTTTTGTTGATGCGGTACATAAATACAGTGCCCAGTATCACAAGTAAATAGCTGACGGGGTATGCTTACAATGCTAAGGAAATCCCGTCTTACTATCTATGTTTGGGCATCCCTTTCTCAATACTGCGGACTAGCCTTTGTGTTTGCCGGTTTTCTGGCTTAACTTTTAGTGGACCTTTATCCTGCTGCGAACGATAGTCTGATAATTCTTTCAAGGCCCACTGAATATGCTCTTGCACCATTGAATTTGGAAAATCTAAGCTAGCGTTCAGCGCCTTTTCTAATTTGATGAGTTCCTCGACAGATTCCGGTACCACATTACCTAAGCCAACTGCTAGGTTGCGCTTCCATTTTGTGTAGCCGATACGACGAATGGCAGACCCTTCGGTATTATTTAGAAAGGTTTCTTCATTCCACTCAAATAAACCCAGCAGTGAACGATTGTGCAGGAGCTGTCGAGCAAAAAAATCTTTTTCTTCAGTCACTTCTGCGTACTTATTCCACGGGCAAATAAGCTGGCAATCATCACAACCATAAACGCGATTACCTATGGCTTTGCGATACTGCATTGGAATAGCGCCATCGTTTTCAATGGTTAAGTAGGAAATGCACTTGCGTCCATCAACAACATAAGGTTCAACGATAGCTTGCGTAGGGCATATTGAAATACAAGCAGTACATTTTCCGCAATTTTCTTCTACGGGCTGATCAGTAGGTAAAGGTAAGTTGATAAAAAGCTCGCCCAAAAAGAAGTAAGATCCAGCTTCTTTATTGATTGTAAGTGAGTGCTTACCTGTCCATCCGATGCCCGCTTTTTCTGCGATTGCGTGCTCGAGTACGGGGGCTGAGTCAACAAATGGGCGAAAGGAAAGGTCTTTGGTATAGTCTTGAATTTTTTCAGCTAGTTTTTGTAGTTTTTTACGAATAACTTTATGGTAGTCCCTGCCTAGCGCGTAGCGGCTAATATAAGCGGTTGACGTTGATTTCAAGTTTTGTGCAAAAGATGCGTCTGGAGGCAAATAATCCATTCGAACACTAATAATGCGCATAGTCCCTGGAACCAATTCAGCAGGCGATAAGCGCTTTTCTACATTGCGCTCAAGAAAACTCATATCGCCTTGATAACCTAGCTCTAGCCAACGTTTGAGGGCTTCTTCATGCTGACTTAGATCAATATCACTGATACCAACTTGCTGAAATCCTAGCGACTTTCCCCAAGTCTTGATATTGTCTGTAAGCTGATTTAAATCTATTGAATTAATAACGGACATTTTTTACGGACACATTCGAATGTTGCACAAAAATACAAAACCAAGTTTAACACAGAAACTCTATCGTGCTGATCAAGTTAAACACTTGGAATTAGAAGCGGCGGCTAAAATGGGATTAACTAAGTTTGAGTTAATGCAAAGAGCGGGCAAAGCTGTGTTTGAGCGCTGCGTTTCACTCATGCCCAATACTGAGACTTATCTTATTCTAGTTGGCGTTGGCAACAATGCTGGAGATGGCTATATAGCTGCATTAAATGCTGCAAATGCAGGAAAGGCAGTTATTCTCTGTGCTATTGAACCAGAGCGAGAAGTGAAGGGCGATGTTGCTAGGGCACAGAAAGCTTGGATTGATAACGGAGGCAAAGTACAGGCTTTCGAAACTAAGCTTTTGACTCAATGCGACTTAATTATTGATGCGCTTTTAGGTATAGGCATTGCGGGTATTATTCGAAATGAATTTGCAGATGTTATTGATGCAATCAATGCCTCGTTGGTACCAGTGGTTAGTGTTGACATACCAAGTGGTTTGGATGCTGACACGGGTGAATCATTGGGTCGCTGCATACAGGCTGATATCACCATCACCTTTATTGGCATTAAGCTTGGTCTAACTACAGGCGCCGGTAAACAATCTTGTGGACAACTCATTTTTGAAGATCTAGGCATAGGTAAGGCATTTGCTGACATTGCTCGCAGTGATGCAAGCGCATTGGATATGGCTCATTTCAAAGGTTTGGCACCAAGACCAGTACACAGCCATAAAGGCTCATACGGACGTTTGTTATGTGTAGGCGGCAATGTTGGCATGGCAGGGGCTATTAGGCTGAGTGCTGAAGCCGCTTTGCGCAGCGGAACTGGCTTAGTTAAAGTCTATGCAAACGAAGGTTCGAAAGTACAAATTAGTGCAGGTCGGCCTGAAATTATGGTGACATCAAGCGACCTGGAGCAAGCGCTAGCATGGGCAACTTGCATAGTTATAGGCCCAGGACTCGGTCAAGACGACTGGAGTAAAGCGACTTATGATACCGTTTTACACTTTTGTCAAAACAATCCAAAGCCGATGGTGATTGATGCTGATGCATTGAATATTATGGCTAATACTGCATCATTTGTGACTATTCCTGACTGCGTGATGACACCTCATAGCGGCGAAGCTGCAAGGTTACTAAGCGTCAGTGTTGAAGAGGTTGAAGACAACCGGTTTATTTTTGCGCGCCAAGTTGCGGAACGATATCATGCGACCTGTGTCCTAAAAGGAGCAGGCACCATTATTGATGATGAGCAGAACGCTTGGGTTTGTCGTCATGGTAATCCTGGAATGGCAACAGCGGGAATGGGTGACGTATTAACCGGCATAATAGGTTCGTTATTGGCCCAAGGTGTTGAAACTAATTTAGCCTGTCAATACGGCGTCTCTCTGCATGCGAAAGCTGGCGATATAGTGGCGCAAAAACATGGGCAAAGAGGCATGCTTGCGAGTGATTTATTTGATACAGTGCGTATGTTAATTAACGAGTAGTAATGAGTTTTTTTGCTAAATGACTAAAATAAAAATAGCGGGTGAAGCTTACGCAGCCTTTATACATGTGGCGAATTGCGAAGATGACACAAAAAAAATAGCAAGCCAGTTGGCAAAAGCACTATTGAAGAATGGATTAGGTGGTATAACTGTTTATTTAAATGGCGACTTAGGGGCTGGTAAAACAACATTTACACGTCATTTGGTGCAGAGCTTAGGTCACGTAGGCAGCGTCAAGAGTCCAACTTATACTTTAGTTGAGCCCTATGAAATCGGCGATATAAATGTATTTCACTTTGATTTATATCGTTTAGCTGATCCCGAAGAGCTTGAGTTTATGGGTATTAGAGATTACTTCAACGATAATAGTATGTGTTTGATAGAGTGGCCAGAGAGAGGTTGGGGTTTACTTGCGCACGCCGACATCGAACTCAATATTCAAATTGAAGGCAATCAACGAAAATTCGAGTTTGTTGCTAAATCAATGATTGCAGACAAATTGCTGTCGGCAATGGCTTAGTTAGCATTGGCTTGATCTTAATGAGCTGTTAACAAAAGCTGTCAAAAGGAATGCTCAAAAGGACGGTCGAAACACAGAGTATACGGAAGTCGGAGAGGGTAATATTGTATGTCTAAATACTGTGTTATTCTTATGCTGTGATTGTTGGAAAAATAAGAATAATAAAACACCATGAACAAGAATGTAGTTGCATGCAAAGTAGTGAGTTTACTCCTGACGTTTATCGTTAGTTTTAACTCGTATGCTCAATCTAGTATCAGTGACATCAGAGTATCACCAAGCAATGACAGTACTCGTATTGTGGTTGATGTATCCAAGCAAACCAATTTTTCCTATTTTAGTTTACAGTCACCTTCGCGGTTGGTTATAGATTTTAAAGAGACGGATCGAAAATTCAGATTTAATAGCGTTAATAATTCCAGTAATTTAATTAAAAAAATGCGGCATTCTACGCCAAAATTAGCATCAGATATGCGCATGGTAATTGAGTTAAACAAAGCTGTAACGACGCAAATATTTTCATTACAGCCTAGTGCCGACTTTGGACATCGCATCGTTATTGATCTTACAGACCCTAATCCACCGTCAGTAGTGACTAATGCCGCAGCGCCCAAGCGCGATAAAGATATCGTTGTCGTGATTGATGCTGGCCATGGTGGAGTTGACCCCGGCTCAATTGGGCCAAAAGGCACATATGAGAAAAACATCACCTTAAGTATTAGTAAAATGCTGGAAAAACAAATCAATGATGAGCCTGGATTGCGCGCAGTTATGACCAGAACAGGTGATTACTATATAAGTCCAAATGACAGACCGGACTTTGCTACTAGAGAGAATGCTGATTTGTTAGTGTCGATTCATGCCGATGCATTTACCACGCCTCAACCCAGAGGAGGTTCAGTATGGGTATTGTCAAAAGGCAGAGCGGACAGTGAATTAGGTCGACTACTAGAAAGAACGGAAAGAACCTCCGAATTATTGGGCTCTGCGGCTGATGTAATCGGTGATCGTGATACCGAGCGCTACTTCGCTGAAACTATATTTAATATGTCGATGGATTTGTCACGAGCTTCTAGTTACGACATCAGTAACAAAGTGATTAAAGAGATGAAGAAAGTCACTAAAATGCATAAAAAAATACCACAAAGCGCTAGTTTAGCAGTGCTAACTGCACCTGAAACACCATCTATTTTGGTCGAAGTGGGGTTTATTTCTAATCCGCAAGAAGAGAAAAACCTAAACTGGCAAGCTTATCGACAACAACTCGCTGATTCCTTATTTAAATCTATTAAGCTATTTTTTCGCAATGCGCCGCCTGAAGGCACTTTGTGGGCTCAAGAAAGAGATAATCAGCCGCGAACTCACAAAGTTAGAAGTGGAGAATCCTTATCCGTAATTGCCAAGCGCTATTCGGTTGATTTGGGTAAGTTGCGAGAAGCAAACAATATTAGAGGTGATTTAGTCCGAATCGGCCAAGTGCTCGCCATACCCTCTTATTAATGATTATTAATTAATGACAATAAAAATACTTTCTGCACAACTCGCGAACCAAATTGCCGCCGGAGAGGTAGTTGAGCGCCCTGCATCCGTAATTAAGGAGCTAGTCGAAAATAGTATTGATGCTGGTGCCACCGACATCTTGGTCGAAATAGACAAAGGCGGGTATAAGCGGATGTTAATTCGTGATAATGGGAAGGGTATTGTAAAAGAACAGTTAAGCCTTGCCTTGAGCCGCCATGCTACAAGTAAAATTGCAGATATAGATGACCTAGAATCTATCACAAGTTTGGGCTTTCGCGGCGAAGCATTGGCCAGTATTAGCTCAGTGAGTCGCTTAACCTTGACTTCTAAAACCGATGAACAAGCTGAAGCCTGGCAAGCCCATTGCGAAGGCCGTGATATGGAAATTGAATTAAACCCTGCCGCGCATCCCAAGGGAACTTCGGTTGAAGCGCTTGATTTGTTTTTCAATACCCCCGCAAGACGAAAATTTTTACGTGCAGAAAAAACAGAATTTCAGCATGTTGAAGAAATTTTCAAACGCATCGCATTGAGCCATTCCGAAATTGCGTTTACCTTAAAACATAACGGCCGAGTTATTCATCGTTACCCAGCTGTTTTGCCTGAGTTGACTGAAAAGCGAATTGCTGCAGTTTGCGGACAAGCCTTTATAAAAGCCAGCATTGCGGTGCATGGTGAATACCAGAATGTCATTGTAAAAGGCTGGTGCAATGCGGTTGGTCAAGGTCGCGGCACGAATGATCTGCAATATAGCTTCGTAAATGGTCGTATGATGAAAGATCGTGTAGTTTTGCATGCCATACGTCAAGCATTTGAAGGTATGATCGATTCGCAAACATACCCTGCATTTGTTTTGTTTATAACTATGCCGCCTGATGAATTAGATATTAACGTGCACCCCGCAAAACATGAAGTTCGATTTCATCAAAGTCGTCAAGTCCATGATTTAATTTATAAAAGCTTGTCTGATGCACTTCTTCTTAATGCCTCTACTGATGAAATTGATTTTGAATCAACAAGCAGTTTACGTCTGGTTGATGACAAAAGATTGAATCAGCTTGGTGACCAAGACTCAAGTGCGAAAATTAGCAGTGTTACTACCTTGTCTGAACGACCTAGGCATGCTTATCAGCAGCCTGGAAGTGATGAGCCAGCAAGAGATTTTATCTCACCACTGAAAAACGCTGGGCCAACATCAGAACACCCTCCTTTTGGTAGTGATGTTTCTTCTGCGAAAGAGGAAAATGCAGCCTTGAGCAAAGCAGCCTTGAGCAAAGAAACTTCGAACACTCACTCTGCTTATGAACCGCGGGCAAGGGGTTATGAAAGTAAAAATAGTCAAGGAGGAGGTTCACAAAGAGGAAGCTCAAACTTTCAAAATAGTATGCATGGTCAAGGTCAGGTAAATAAAACTGCTGCGAATAATTATCAAAATTTGATGCAGGCTGGAGAGAGAGTTTCTTCGACCCAAAGCAAACTATCTTGGTTGCTGACGGAGTCAAAACAACTAGTGTTTGTACACGAGCAAAAAATCCGCTTTTTGCCAAGTTTTTATTTGCCTGCGCATGTTTTATACCAACAAATTCAAATGTCGGATGTGCAGCAACCATTGCTAATGCCAGTGTCAGTAAAACAAGAAGCCCCCATAGCTCACAGCTATTTACAGCTGATGATAACGCTAGGCTTAGATGTTCAAGTGCAGGCCGGGAAGTTTATTTTAAAGCAAGTACCTGCTTGCATCAGGCAATTACCTTGGATGTCAATTCTACCTAAATTACTTAGTGTTAAGCGGCCTTTGGAAAGTGATGAGAAGTTAATTCAATATATTTGTTTTTGTTGGACTGAAGTGCATGAATTTACGCATGAAGAGCTGCACAATTGGTTTATGTCCATTGCGCAATCTGAACAGTTGAATTTAGTCGATAAATATTCGCAATGTATCGATATTCCGCGGATAAACGGTGAATTTAATGACTGCTAGCTTGGAAATTCCTGCGCACGCATTATCTGACCGCGTTGAAAGCAATGCTAGCCGCAATCAACAGAGCAAAGCCTACCCAAACGTTATCAACATTATGGGTCCGACTGCTTCAGGTAAGACCTCCTTAGCCATCGAGTTGGCAAAAAAAATCAATGGAGAAGTCATTAGTGTTGATTCTGCATTGGTTTATCGGGGAATGGATATTGGCACAGCTAAACCAAGTTTGGCTGAACAAGATGGTGTTAGACACTGGTTGATAAGTATTGTTGACCCGGAACAGGCTTACTCTGTTGCTGAATTTTGCCGTGATGCTGTTATTTGTATTAATGATATTTTACAACGTGGGAAAGTGCCTATTTTAGTTGGCGGCACAATGATGTATTTCAATGGCTTAGTAAATGGTTTGTCGAGCATGCCGAATGCGGACAAAAATGTAAGGGCCCAAATACAAGTGTTTATTGATCAACATGGTCTCGAGGCAGCGCATAGGAAGTTGGCAGATATTGATTTTGAAAGCGGCAAAAGAATTCATCAAAATGATCCTCAGCGTATTATGCGAGCGCTTGAAGTTCATGCCTTGACGGGCAAAACGATGACCGAACTGCAAGCTATAAAACCCGAGCCCTTACCCTACAATTTTATTCAATTTAGTTTGATGTTAGGTGATCGAGCAAAGCTGCATGAGCGAATCGTTCAACGCTTCGATATTATGCTTGAAAATAACTTTGAACAAGAAGTGATTAAATTGCGTATGAACTCTAACTTACATATTGATTTACCAGCAATTCGTAGTGTTGGTTACCGTCAAATGTGGCAATATTTGGATGGTGATTATGACGCCAAAGAAATGCGGGAAAAGAGCATCATCGCAACACGTCAATTAGCTAAACGCCAAATCACATGGTTACGCAGTTGGGAACAAGCAATTTTGTTAGAAACTGGTAATACAAAAAATATCGACCTGATTTTACAGCATTTTCAATAAAATTCGGTACATATTTTTGCTTGAATAGTATACACTCATCTTGTAGTGAGAGTATTCCGAAACAATAAGAAAACATAATAAAGAGTAAGGATCGCAAATGGCTAAAGGTCAATCACTTCAAGACCCCTTCTTAAACGCATTAAGAAAAGAACGTATTCCAGTATCAATTTACCTAGTAAATGGAATTAAACTGCAAGGCCAAGTTGAGTCATTCGACCAATTTGTTATTTTACTGAAGAACACGGTAAGCCAAATGGTTTATAAGCATGCAATTTCGACCGTCGTGCCCTCTAGAACAATTGTGATGCCCACACAAGACGGTAGTGATGGTCAAGCCGAGTAATGCCAATCGGCTTCAAGCTACCGTCTGTATTTATGAACATTAATTGAATCTAATATAAACGGAGCCTTATTTGTTTGATCGTTACGAAGCCGGTGAACAGGCTGTTTTAGTTCACGTTGATTTTTCTGATGAAGACAACAAGGAAGACGTAAACGAACTGCAAATGTTAGTAAGTTCAGCGGGTGTTAACACAGCCTCTATACTTACGACGTCTAAAAATTCTCCTCAAGCAAAGTATTTCGTTGGCATTGGCAAAGCTGAAGAAATTGCTGAAACAGTAAAAGCTATTGGCGCAGATGTTGTTATTTTTAACCATCAACTTTCTCCTTCTCAAGAGCGTAATTTAGAAGCGCTGATTCAATGTCGTGTGCTCGATCGTACGAGCTTAATATTAGATATTTTTGCGCAAAGGGCAAGAACGCACGAGGGTAAGCTACAAGTTGAACTTGCTCAGTTACGCCACATGTCAACTCGGCTTATACGTGGTTGGACTCATTTAGAACGCCAGAAAGGCGGGATCGGCTTGCGGGGCCCAGGTGAAACTCAGTTAGAAACGGATAGACGACTTCTCAGAGGGCGAGTCAAGGCTATATTGAAGCGGCTAGATAAAGTTAAAAAACAGCGTGAACAGGGTCGACGCTCTCGTAAACGCGCTGAAATACCTACCGTATCGCTTGTTGGGTATACTAATGCGGGAAAGTCGACACTATTTAATACTATTACAAATGCAGGTGTGTATGCCGCAGACCAGTTGTTTGCCACGCTTGACCCAACGCTGCGTAAAATTGAATTAGCCGAAGTTGGGCAAGCTATTTTAGCTGATACCGTTGGTTTTATTCGTCATTTGCCACATGATTTGGTTGCTGCTTTTAAAGCAACACTGCAAGAAACACAAGAAGCCGATATTTTATTGCATGTAATTGATTATGCCGATGAACAATATCGAGAAAATATTGACCAAGTAAATGCAGTCTTGGATGAAATTGACGCGGGCGATGTGCCTCAACTAATAGTTTGTAATAAAATTGATCGACTTGACGGTGTTGAACCGAAGATTGATAGAGATGAAAATGGACGCCCTATTCGCGTTTGGATCTCAGCTCAAGAAGGTTTGGGTATTGATTTATTGAAAATTGCCCTCACTGAATGTTTACACAAGACAATGGTGGAGTATCAGTTAAAAGTTCCACCGAATGAAGGCAGCTTGCGTGGAATGCTCTATAATCTTAATTGTATTGCAGAGCAAAGTTATTCAGAAGAAGGTGATTGGTTAGTTTCTGTTAAAATGCTGGATAGTGATTGGAATAAAATTGATAAACAGCTAGATAATCGACTAAAAAAATACATTTTGTAAAGATTTTTTATCACTTTAAAAAATCTATTCGAACACACTTTTAGTATAAGTAAATAGTATATAAAACAATAATCATTAATGACTTTAATTACGGAGTATTAGTATGGCTTGGAATGAGCCGGGTGGTGATAAAAACGACCCTTGGAAAAATCGCGGCGGTAAAGAACAAGGTCCACCAGACCTTGATGAAGTACTGAAAAACCTTTTTGGTAAATTTAGCAAATCAGGCGGCAGTGGTGGCAGCGGTAAAAGCTACACTGGCATGGGTGTGGGTATCCTTATTGGTATACTCGTGTCTATATGGGCGCTCAGTGGTTTCTATACGATTAAAGAAGCAGAACGCGGGGTTATACTGCGGTTTGGTGAGAACACTGGCGTATTAGCGCAACCAGGTTTGAGTTGGAAGATGACATTCATCGACCAAATCATTCCAGTTAATGTTCAATCAATTCGAGATGTTGGTTCGGCAGGTGCAATGCTCACTGAAGACGAAAACATGGTTCGCGTTGAAATGGAAATGCAGTATCGTATTGCAGATGCATATAAGTGGACTTTCTCGGTTACTGATCCGGAAATGAGTTTAAGCCAAGCATTAGACAGTGCGATTCGTTATGTAGTGGGTCACACGAAAATGGATGACATCCTTACAGACGGCCGTGAAGCTGCACGTCAGCGAGTTCGTGAAGAGGTTGAAGATATCGTTGGTGCATACAATATTGGCGTGTCCATTATCGACATGAACTTTAAAGATGCTCGACCGCCAGCGGAAGTAAAGGCTGCGTTTGATGATGCTATTGCAGCTCAAGAGGATGAAGTAAGATTTATTCGTGAAGCTGAAGCTTACGCTCGAGAAATAGAGCCTAGAGCGCGTGGTCAAGTTAACCGTATGAACGAAGAAGCACAAGCTTATAAAGAGCGTTCGGTTTTGGAAGCTCAAGGTGAAGTTGCTCGTTTTGAAGAGTTACTACCTCAATACTTAGCTGCTCCCATCGTTACAAGACAACGTATTTATCTTGAAACCATGGAACAAGTTTTTTCTAGTACGAGTAAAATCATTGTCGACACTGAAGGTAGTGGCAACATGATGTATTTGCCATTGGATAAAATAATGGATCGTCAAAACTCACAGACTCAGGCGCAACGTGACCAAGCTAGAAACACCTTAGAAGGTTTACGTAATTCACCTGCTGCGGAAGAGCTATTAAACCGCACCGTTGACAACCTTAATACGCGCAATGGCGCCAGACAAGGGAGAAACTAAAACATGAAGAATTTATTAGCGATTGTCATTATTATCTTGCTTGGTCTAGCTTACAATGCGGTATTTGTTGTTACTGAAGGGACACGTTCAATCGTAGTTCAGTTTGGTAAAGTTAAACAAGATGAAACAGGAAAAACGGAAGTATTTAGTCCGGGTTTGCATTTCAAATTGCCTTTTTTCGATAAAGTTAAGCCGCTTGATGCGCGTATTCAAACCTTGGATGAGCAGCCAGACCGCTTCGTTACTATTGAAAAAGAAGATTTGATTGTTGATTCTTACGTAAAATGGAAAATCCTAGATTTTGAACGTTATTACTTATCAACTGGCGGTGACAAATTTAAAGCTGAAAGTTTGTTAAAGCAGAAAGTAAATAACGGTCTGCGTTCTGAGTTCGGTTCTCGTACAATTAAACAGATTGTATCTGGTGAACGTAGTGAACTGATGGATGAAGCAATGGAACAAGCGTCAGGCAGTTCTGATGAGCTTGGCATTGAAATCGTTGATGTAAGAGTGAAGCAAATTAACCTTCCTACTGAAATCAGTGAATCAATCTTCAACCGTATGCGTTCAGAGCGTGCTGCAGCAGCAAGAGAATATCGTTCAGAAGGTAAAGAGCAGGGCGAAATTATCCGCGCTAACATTGATGCAAAGGTAACTATCATGTTAGCAAATGCTGAGCGTAACGCGCTTCAACTGCGTGGTGAAGGTGCAGCACAATCTGCAAAGATTTACGCTGAAACGTTTTCTAAGGATGTTGAGTTTTATTCATTCTTAAGAAGTATGGATGCATACAAAAACAGCTTTAATAGCAAGCAAGACGTTATCGTGCTGGAGCCGGACAGTGAATTCTTTAATTACTTGAATTCGCAAAACGGCAAGAAGTAAAAGTTGGTATTGAAATAAGAAAGGGTCACTATTATGTGGCCCTTTTTCGTACTAGTGTGAAAACGTCCTTTAAAAAGTCCTAATGTGTTTCTTTCAATCCGCATTACTACTGCCCTGTTTAAATTGAATTGATAAACTAATTTTCACATTACACATCACTCACAATAATTTTTAAATGATATAAAAGCATAATTTCGGTATGATTTAGCTATATCAAAATAATAATAATAAGAGAGCGGCATTTGAGCAGCAGCAATTCATCTCCAACTCCTTCATCAAACCAATCAAAAGATATATCGCAGTCCGGTTGGTTTTCGCGCTTTTTATCAACAGTAGAGTGGTTGGGTAACCTTTTGCCCCACCCCATTACATTGTTTGCTTCTTTGGCTGTTCTAATTGTTTTACTAAGTGGTGTTCTTGGCTATTTTGACGTTAGTGTCGTTGACCCGCGCCCATTGGGCAGCAGCGGACGCGATGCTGATGGTCTAATTGAGGTGATTTCCTTATTAGATGCCGATGGCCTGCGCCGAATTGTCACTGGATTAGTTACCAATTTCACCGGTTTTGCGCCATTGGGAACGGTATTGGTCGCACTTTTAGGCGTTTCTTTAGCTGAGCATTCAGGCCTACTTAGTACAATTATGCGTTCAATGGTAATGAATGCATCTAACCGCATGGTAACAGTAGTTATCGTTTTTGCCGGCGTAGTATCAAATACCGCATCGGAGCTCGGTTATGTGGTTATGATCCCACTTGCCGCGATGATTTTTCACTCTCTGGGTAGGCACCCATTAGCCGGACTTGCTGCCGCATTTGCAGGTGTATCAGCAGGTTATAGTGCAAACATTTTGATCGGAACAGTTGATCCATTGCTAGCAGGTTTCACCGAGAGTTCCGCACGTATTATCGATCCAGAATATACTGTCAGTGCCGAAGTTAATTGGTACTTCATGATAATAAGTACCTTCGCTGTCGCAGCAATGGGTGCATTTGTTACAGAAAAAATTGTAGAACCCAGGCTAGGAAAATACGACCCAAGTGAAGCTTCGATAGACTTAGGTAAACAGCAACTCGATAGCCCGACTGCATTAGAAGTAAAAGGAATGAAGTGGGCAGGCTTAAGTTTCGTTATATTGTTGGCCTTATTAGCTTTAACCGTGGTGCCTGCTGATGGTATTTTAAGAAATCAAGAAACCGGTTTGGTGAAAGGCTCGCCTTTCTTGAAAGGTATCGTAGTCTACATTTTTGTTACTTTCGCTATTCCTGGTTTTGTTTACGGAAAAATCGTAGGAACAATGAAGAATGATCGTGATGTTATTGATGCGATGGCAAAAAGTATGAGCTCCATGGGCTTATATATTGTTCTTGTGTTTTTTGCAGCTCAATTCGTTGCGTTTTTCAAATGGACTAATTTAGGCACGGTTCTAGCGGTAAAAGGCGCGGCAGCTCTCCAAGCGACTGGCTTGGATGGTCCGGAAGTATTTGTGTTGTTCATCTTAATGTGTGGTTTGGTTAACCTATCATTGGGAAGTGCATCCGCACAGTGGGCCATAACGGCACCAATTTTTGTGCCGATGCTGATGCTAATTGGTTATTCACCTGAGGTAATTCAAGCGGCCTACAGAATTGGTGACTCAGTAACTAACGTGATTACGCCAATGATGAGTTACTTTGGCTTAATATTAGCCATAGGGGTCCGCTACAAAAAGGACTTAGGTATTGGTACATTAATAGCGACAATGTTGCCTTACACGCTTGTCTTCTTAGTTGGCTGGACTATTTTGTTCTATGTATGGGTATTTGCATTTGGTTTACCTGTAGGACCTGGAGCACCAACTTACTATACGCCTTAACCTTTAGCACTAATTGCTACGGTCAATTATTGGCATTAAATCGTCAGAAAGATGAAACTGCTAAGTCCAAAATGGGCTTAGCAACGTAATCTTAGCTATCACATTTTTATTCAAAGCTTATAATCTAGAAATATATGAAATTTAAAACACAGTCAAACTTCACTCATGCTCAAGCGGACAAAGTGGGAGTGTTAATCTCCAATTTGGGCACGCCAACAGCACCGACCAAGCAGGCACTCAAACCCTACTTAAAACAGTTCTTATCGGACCCTAGAGTCGTAGAAATTCCTAGAATTATTTGGTGGTGTATTCTTAATCTTATTATTTTGCGTCTTAGACCAAAGCGTTCTGCCGAGGCTTATAAAACGGTTTGGACTGACGAGGGTTCCCCTTTATTGGTTCATACTAAGAACCAAGCCAAAGGTTTAACTGACAAATTGAAAGCAGAGTATGGCGACAATGTTGTGCTTAGTTACGCCATGCGCTATGGAGAGCCTTCGGTTGGCAATGCCATCGATGATCTACTCTCGCAAGGTGCAAGAAAAATTGTTGTTTTACCTTTATATCCGCAATACTGTGCCTCTACGACTGGCTCGACTTTTGATGCTGTAGCTGAAGATTTTACAAAACGTCGGTGGTTGCCTGATTTACGTTTTGTGAGTCACTATCATGACAATCCAGAATATATAAAATGTGTTGCTAACAAAATTCGCGAACATTGGGAGACTCATGCTCGAGCTGACAAGTTAATGTTTTCATATCATGGGATCCCTAAAAGATACCTGCTTAACGGCGACCCATATCATTGTGAATGTTACAAAACCTCTCGCTTAATCGCCGAAGACTTAGGTTTGCAAGAGTCAGAATATATGACTTCGTTTCAATCGCGCTTTGGTCGTGAAGAATGGTTGACGCCTTATACCGACTTTACTTTAAAGGCTTTTCCTGAGCAGGGGGTTAAATCTGTGCAGGTTATCTGTCCAGGCTTCTCCTCTGACTGCTTAGAAACTATAGAAGAAATTGGTGAAGAAAATCGCGAGTATTTTGAAGAAGCGGGTGGTGAACGCTACGAGTACATAGAAGCTTTAAACAGTGATGATGCACATTTATCTATGTTATTTAATCTTATCAAAGACAATATGCAAGGCTGGCAATTAGCGCCAGGTAAAGACAATGACTATGCCCAAAGGGATTCACTTGCTAGAAAGTTAGGTTCAGATAAATAGTGTCCTCTAAAAACAAAGATCATGAACTTTTTCGTGCACCTGACGAATTGCTTCAAGCTCAATCAATCGCAAACACTCTAGATACGGCGGTTAAGGTCCCGTTTATTGGCATTCGTGTTGGTTTAGATTTTTTGATTGGTTTAATTCCCGTTATTGGTGACGGTATTACGTTGCTTCTATCTATGAGAATAGTGTATTTGGGAAGAAAGCTGGGCATTCCTGAAGCTTTGCAAGCCGCTATGCTGCGCAACACTTTGCTTGATTTTGGCTTAGGTTTTATTCCGGTGCTGGGCGATCTGGTTGATTTGTTTTACAAAGCTAACCAAAAGAACGCACGTATTATGGAGCGTTGGTGGGTAGAGCAAAACAAAGAGCAAATTGATGCCTTAACCGCGCAAAAGGTATTAGAGTGGGAGCGTCAACAACAAGACGCGGATAAGGAGTAGCCCTAAGCCCTAGTCATAATATGTAAGTAGCCATTGCTAACTTAATTTTATCTCACTCATTTAAATGGCTATACAATTCGAGCGTTTCTATTGGAATGATAGACAGAGCTGATTCATTAGTTGCTTCGAGGTCTATTTTAGGAGCTACTTCCATATATAAAGCTTCACGCCAGCGCATCGCGCACAAACACCATCGGTCCCCTGGTTTCAAACCATTAAACTGATACATTGGGTTTGCAGTGATTAAATCATTACCCCGAGACAAACTGTATTGCAGGAATTCTTCAGTGACAATTGCACACACACTATGATTGCCGACATCACCTTCTGGTACATAGCAAAAACCCTCTCTAGTATAGCCAGTATTGCCGCAACAGAGCTTTAATGTTGTTCCCAATACGTTCTTTTGATTTGCCATTTGTAATCCTTAAACTTGATACTGCGTATAAAACACTATTCTTGGTTAATTAGATACTACAATGTTAGATAAAAGTAAGCTTAGTCATATTTCGCAAAAAAATGCGCATGACATAAATGTATCATCGCAAGAAATAGAAAAGTTTGATCGGCTTGCCGAATCTTGGTGGGATCCGGATGGCCAGTATAAAACTGCGCTTATTTTTAATGAAGCTAGAATCAGCTACTTTGTACCCCAAATTTGTCAGCACTTTAACAGAAATCCGAGCCATAAAGATTGCCTCAAAGGAATTAGTGTACTAGATGTAGGAAGTGGAGGAGGCCTCGTGTGTGAGCCTCTTGCCGCATTAGGGGCGAGTGTTGTTGGGATTGATGCAAGTGCCATGAGTATTGAAGTGGCAAAACGACATTCTATTAAATCTGGACTGCATATAGATTATCGTCACATGCTCTCCACTGAACTAGCCAGAACAAATGAACAGTTTGATATTGTGATTAACGCTGAAGTTGTTGAGCATGTACCCGACCAAGCTGGTTTGATTAAAGAATGCGGCAGTTTAACCAAGCAAGATGGAATGACTATATTAGCTACATTAAATAGGACACTAAAATCGTACATTATTGCCATTCTTGGTGCTGAATACATAATGCGATATCTGCCGATTGGCACCCATAGTTGGGGGAAGTTTGTTACACCTGAAGAGTTAAACCGAATGGCCTCAGCGGCAAGCTTAACAAAATTAAGTCAATCAGGTATGGCTTATAATCCTTTGAGTAAAAAGTGGCGGCTTACCAAGGATATGGCAGTTAACTATATTCAGTGTTATAAAAAATAAAAATGTTTAGATATCTAATTTCACTCTTATTTTAATCTAAACTATTAGCATGAAAATATCCTAGAGCAATCTCTAGTCCTAAGGGAATAACAAATAATGAAAATTTACGACACTAAAACTGCGCCTACACCAAGAAGAGTAAGAGTTTTTCTTGCAGAAAAAAATATTCCAATGGAGTATGTTCAGGTGGATTTGCAAAAGGGTGAGAATCTCTCTAAAGAAATGCGAGTTAAAAATCCGATCGGGAAAATTCCTATTTTGGAGCTAGACGATGGCACTTGTATTAGTGAAAGTGACGCAATATGCCAGTATTTCGAAGCGCTGCAACCAGAACCTTATTTGTTTGGTGAAACCCCATTACAAAAAGCCCAAATAGCTATGTGGTCGCGTCAAGTGGAGTTTTATTTGTTTATGCAAATTGGCATGTGCTTCCAGCATACAACGGGTTATTTCAAAGACAGAATGAACCCAATAAAGGAATATGGAGTTGAAGCTGGTATTAACGCATCCAAGTTTTTGAGCGTGCTTAACAGGCGTCTCGAAAATAGCCCACACGTTGGAGGTGACGAGTTCTCAATTGCCGACATCACTACGATGTGCTCAATTGACTTTGGTCGCGTAGTCGATGTTCGCATCAAAGAAGAGCATACCGCCTTAACTGAGTGGTATAACAGGGTTTCTGCTAGACCAAGCGCAAAGGCGTAAATAAAGTCCTATCTCAAAGCTACTTCTCATCAACCAAGGCTTGATAAGTCAGATTGCGCAAATCGTCTGCATAGCGATGAGTGCTGCTGGGAATAAACTGAGCCATGCCGATGATGACCATATTCTCAACTGGGTCAATCCGAAAATAGGTTGACGCCATGCCGCCCCAACCGTAATTGCCCTCGGAGCCCATAAATTTGAGCTCATCGGTATGCATCGTTACTGACATAGCTAAACCAAAGCCTTCACTAGCAGACCATGGGCTATATGGCACTAAATTCTTTGGTAAATGGTTTGTGCGCATGTACTCTATAGTTTTGCGACCGAGAATTCTTACACCGTCCACCTCGCCATCATTTAGTAGCATGTGCGCGAACCTTAGGTAGTCATCAACAGTCGACACCATGCCACCACCGCCATTGTGGATATCAGGGTCGCTTAAGAAATCACCCAATGGTTCGTTTTTCATTACAGCAGTTTTACCTTCTTTATTAGTACTGTAAACTTCAGACAAACGATGCGCTTTTTCCGCTGAAACATAAAAACCAGTGTCTTCCATACCTAGCGGGGCTAGAATTTCTTGCTCAACATAATCACCGAGTTTCATGCCGCTGAGACGCTCTACGAGGAAGCCAATAACATCGGTATTTGCACCATAGTTCCATTTTGTGCCAGGCTGATGATTGAGAGGTAGTTTAGCGAGTTCACTGAGCAGATCTTCGGATTTCACTTTACCCTGCATCATAGGCGAAGCACGATAAAGTTTGTCTACCTCGCTGCCTGTGAACCCATAACTAAAACCAGCGGTATGGGTAAATAAGTCAATAATACGCATGGGTGACTTAAGATCTTCTAGTACCATGTTTTCGCCGCTTCCACTGACATAAACTTTTAATTTGGCAAGTTCAGGCAGGTACATTGCGATAGGGTCATTCATATGAAATTTACCCTGCTCCCATAGTGTTAGTGCAGCGACAGCAGTAATGGGTTTGGTCATTGAATAAATTCTGAAAATAGTATCGCGTTGCAAGGCTTTTCCTGCTGCCTTGTCTTGCATACCTTGTGCGGAAAAATGCACTATTTCATTGTTTCTTGATACTAAAGTCATGATGCCAGCAAGTTTGCCTTGATCAATATACTCCTGCATTTTTGTATTTATTCGCTCCAGTCTTTTTTCAGAGAAGCCTTGCTTGTTGTCGACAGTATCGATTACTACTGGCGGTTGTTGGACGATGGTTTCACGGTCGGTGAGAGACACCACACAGCCAGAAAGGGAGATGAAAAGCACAGCTAACAAAATGTATTTCATAATTATTATTATTTATTTTAGATATTTGGGGTCAGTTTAACGATTGTCATTGTCCTTGCAAGTGTTGCCACTAATTTTGCGCTGAAGATCTGACTGATTAATCCACGCAGGCTAGGAAACGCTTGTGAGTTAGTTATCTATTTATAATTTTTATATGTATCGAGGCATTAAAGTCGCTATTAGCAATCGCAGGCATACTTAATATGAAAAAGCTGTCACCTTGAAAAAAGGGACAGCCATATTTAGCCTATAAAATAGATGCTTTATTGTCTATTTATCTAGCGGTCTGCATTCATGACCTTTACCCAAGCGGCAATAAAGTCATTTACGAACTTGTCTTTAGATGTGTCAAAGGCATAAACTTCAGAGACTGCTCTCAACTCTGAGTTCGAACCAAATATTAAGTCAACTGATGTGGCCGTCCATTTGGTTTTGCCTGTGCTGCGATCAAGCCCTTCATAAACTCCTTCTTGCGATGATTTCTGCCAAACAGTAGACATGTCTAACAAGTTAACAAAGAAATCATTACTCAGGCTTCCCGGTTTGTTGGTCAGTACGCCATGTTTTACATTGTCATTATTTGCGTCTAATGCTCGAAGCCCACCTATTAATACGGTCATTTCTGGAACGCTTAAGTCAAGTTGGTCGGCTTTATCAATTAGCATTTCTGTTGGTGATTTATAACTATTGCCTGCACTAAAGTAGTTGCGGAAACCGTCTGCACTTAATTCCAGTAAAGAAAAAGAGTTAACATCAGTTTGCATTTGGTTTGCATCGCCGCGACCAGGGGTAAATGGTACGTCAATATCATGCCCGGCATCTTTGGCTGCTTTTTCAATTGCAGCAGCGCCACCTAAAACAATGAGATCTGCTAGTGAAACTTTATCGTTATTCAACCAGCCGTCATTAGCTTCATCTTGAAGTACTTTTAATACCTTAATAACCTTAGCAATTTCAGCCGGATTATTCACCGCCCAATCTTTTTGAGGCGCTAAGGCAATGCGAGCTCCGTTTGCTCCACCACGCATATCAGACTCACGGTAGCTGGCAGCAGAGGCCCAAGCGGTTCTAACTAATTCTGCTACCGTTAAATCTGAATCGAGTATTTTTGCTTTAAGCGTATCAATACTTTTTCCATCAATTGTTGACTGTGTGCCTATAACAATAGGATCTTGCCAAATTTTGATGTCTTCAGGCACTTCATTACCTAAGAAGTTTCGTCTTGGCCCCATATCTCTATGGGTTAATTTGTACCAAGCTTTAGCGAACGCAAGCTGATATTCTTTTGGGTCTGCTAAAAAACGCTCCGCGATCTTTTTATACTCAGGATCAAACTTCAAAGCGAGGTCTGCGGTTGTCATCACTGGTGAATTAAACTTACCCTTCACATGTGCGTCAGGCACTGCTTTTTGCAAAGACTCATCCGTCGGGATCCATTGAATTGCGCCTGCAGGACTGCGCGTTTGTTGCCACTCAAAATTAAGTAAATTACTTAAATAGAGTGATGTCCAGCGCGTTGGTGCTTGTGTCCAAGCTCCTTCTAGGCCACTGGTTACTGTGTCCTCAGAATGACCTTTACCACATTTATTCTTCCATCCTAAACCTTGCTCTTCAATGCCTGCTGCAGCGGGTTCGGCGCCAACACAATCTGCTGGCTTGTGCGCGCCATGCATCTTGCCAAAGGTGTGTCCGCCAGCTATGAGGGCTAGCGTTTCTTCATCGTTCATTGCCATACGAGCAAAGGCAACGCGAATATTTTTTGCTGAGCCAATTGGATCTGGAACGCCTCTAGGGCCTTCAGGGTTTACATATATTAAGCCCATGTGCGTTGCACCTAATGGGCGCTGTAATTTACCCTCGCGGTCCTCACGATCACTAGCGAGCATTTCTATTTCAGGGCCCCAATAGACTAAATCAGGTTCCCAATCATCAGCGCGACCGCCGGCAAATCCGTAGGTTTCAAAACCCATATTTTCAAGCGCCACGTTACCGGCCAAAACCATTAAGTCTGACCATGAAAGCGTTTCCCCGTATTTTATTTTTATTGGCCACAATAGGCGTCTAGCTTTATCAAGACTAGCGTTGTCTGGCCAACTATTGAGTGGTTCAAATCGTTGCTGACCGCCGCCAGCACCGCCGCGCCCATCTAATGTGCGGTATGTACCTGCGCTATGCCATGTCATACGAATAAAAAATGGACCATAGTTGCCAAAGTCCGATGGCCACCAATCTTGCGATGTGGTCAGTAACTTATCGATATCATTTTTAGCGGCGGCTAAATCGAGCGAATTAAATGCATCCGCGTAGCTAAAATCTTTTCCATAGGGGTTTGACCTTATATCGTGATCTCGCAATGCCGTTAAGTTCAATTGATCCGGCCACCAAAACTGATTGGTTTTTGCTTGGTTAGCTGCTGTAACTCCAGTACCCATGGCACCTTTTGGTTTGCTGATCTCAGTTTTTTTAGCTCCGGCTGTTTTCGCCGACGCCGCTTCGGCTAAAACTGATCCTGACATTATTAGCAGGCTGACTAAGCTTGCTATGCTTGTGTTAGTAAGTAATCTTGATTTATTCATAATCGATTTCCTTTGTTTAAGCTTGAAATTAGCTTACTCCAAAAGTATAGACGTGAAGTTTAGTAAAGTGTTTTGAATTAAAACGATTGATGTAATCGGAAAATTTATCAATAAGACATTGAGGATGGAATTGGACGGGCTTAAGTGGCGCTGACGCTTAATTTTAGTTTTTCAATTGACGTTGTTTATTCATAAAGAAAGGCCACTTTTACTTAAAAGTTAGCCTTTGTACCTTTTACGATAGTAAAGTATCTGTGCTGGCCAGTTACTCATTTCATCCCTGCTTATAAGCGATGCCTGAATAATTTATAAGCAGTATTAAGAGCGATAACGCGCAGCACTAATAATTGACCAAAGATGCGCAATAGCGCCAACCGGCCACATAAAGATTAGAATCACGGTTGCTGATAATGCATAGCATACGGCGGCAACAATGAAGAATACAATTGCAGCTAAAACTCTGCCTTGTACTAATTGTCCTAAGCCGGGAATAAAAAATGAGCAAATTGCGGCGATAACATTCCCGCCTGATCCTTGTTCTGACATAAACCCTCTCTTTAATAATTAACTGTTAATTGCGATATTCAAGATATTGTATAGGCTTAACATAAGTGAATTCGTATAAATTCACAAGAATGCCAAGCCTTTATATTGTTAGAACTTGTTACAACATGACTGAATTTGCTATTTTGACCTAAAGCTAAAAAAGACGCTAAATTCGTGTAAAACGCCCTAAAAAAGCTTAATGTTGCCGAAAAGTACTTAACTTCTACGTTGCTAGAGGCAGGAAATTAAAGCCTCTACAGCTAGTTAAGAATTTTCATGTGCTCTAATTTGTATCTAAATGCACTTAAGATCATCTAAAAGTAGCTAAATCAGTTTAAATCTCTAAAAACTAGTCGCGCCATCGCTTTGTTAAGTCGCCATAAGCATCCACTCTGCGGTCTCTAAAGTATGGCCATATTCGTTTTACATCTTCGGTGCGCTGCATATCTAGCTCAACCGACAAGGTTTGCTCATCTATGCTATTAGCTTGCGCCAATATTTCGCCTTGTGGACCCGCAATAAAGCTGTGCCCCCAGAATTCAATACCAGGATCACCTGCGACTGGAGAAGCTTCGAAACCCACTCGATTGGCAACAACAACTGGCACTGAATTGGCTATCGCATGCGATCTTTGAATAATCTGCCAAGCATCTTGTTGTCGCTGCTGCTCTTCACTTATGTCGGTTTTGTCCCAACCAATAGCGGTTGGATAGAATAAAATATCAGCGCCAGCCATCGACATTAGTCGAGCAGCTTCCGGGTACCATTGATCCCAGCATACTAGTACACCTAATTTACCAACGCTGGTTTGAATCGGTTCGAACCCCATGTCGCCAGGTGTAAAGTAAAATTTTTCATAAAAGCCGGGATCATCCGGAATATGCATTTTGCGGTACTTACCCGCAATTTCTGCTCCTCTATCAAAAACCACAGCAGTGTTATGGTATAAACCGGAAGCACGTTTTTCGAATAAAGACGCAATTAGCACAATATTCAATGACGCGGCCAACTCACCGAAGTAATCGGTCGCTGATCCTGGTATGGGTTCAGCTAAATCAAATATATCAACATCTTCTTGCTGACAAAAATACAGTGTGCTGTGTAATTCTTGGAGCAGGATACATTCGCATCCATCTTCAGCAAGCTGCTTTACTTTTTCTGCACTTTTAGACCAATTTTCTAACTTATTATTAGATGATACTGACTGTTGTACTAGTCCTACTTTGAGCTTTTGGATAGTGCTTACCTGCTCGCTTTTATTAATGCTCATAATACGCACACTCCATTTTTCCCGTGCTCAATGACACTGGGCTTTAATGTGTTTATTGGAACCTGCATCGTGATGCAATGTAAACTGCCAAATTGTTGGATAAGAGAAGCACAATTTATGGCGACTATTCTATGATTCGGGAAGGCTTGTTGAATCACTTCTAAGGCTTCTATATCTTCTGTTTGCTGGTAGATTGGAAACAATACTGACTTATTACAGATCAAAAAATTTGCATAAGAGGCAGGCAAGCGCTCGCCTTCATCATTGAGTATATAAGGCAGTGGCAGTTCATATATAGCATGGCTTGGAAAAGCACTCTGACATTCCATCCGCAGTTTAAACAAGCTTTTGAAATGAGTGTCGCTAGGGCGATTATAAGCACCTTGAATAATTACGCCATGTAGCGGTGAGAATCGCACTAGTGTATCGATATGACCGTCGGTATCGTCACCTTCTAAATGGCCATGTTGAAAAATACTTATATGTGAAGCGCCTAGTTTTTTGTGGAAAATATCAAGGTAGCTTTGCTCGTCGATTTGGCCATTCCTAAGTGGATTAAATAGGCAAGAGCGGGTGGATATTAAGTGCTGATTTTGATCAATCTCTAGCGCGCCGCCTTCAAGCACAATATCGACGCTTTGCATCGGTAATTGGCAAATATGAGCAAGCACTTTGAGGTTAATTTGATTATCTTTTTTAGCATCAAATTTCTGACCCCAGCCATTGAATGAAAAATTAAGCGGAATATTTCCATCGGCTGATTCGCAAGTCAAAAAAGCGTAATCTCTTGCCCAAGTATCATTGTAATCACACAATAAACAAACCAGATTCGCACGATAGGGCACAAGGCTCTTTATTGTGCCTAATTCTTGCTCGCGACATAGAAGAATCACAATAGCATCAGCTTCGTTAATGGCTTTAATAATATCAACATAAGTTGTTTGAACTTCGTCGAGCCAAGGTTGCCAATCTGTATCCGCATTAGGCCACGCCAAAATAACGGCTTCTTGTTCAGCCCACTCTGGAAGCAGCGTTAATACGAAGTCAGCGAGTTCTGCTTGTAAACTATTGTTGGACGACATAAGTGATTGAGTTCCTAGCCAAAACTATCTTAAATAACGAATGCGTGAAGTATAGCCCGCAACATTCAATGTAAAAAGGGCAATTTGCATTCTAGGGTTGGAAGTTCCTGTTTCGCTCATTAGGGAAAAT
Source organism: uncultured Glaciecola sp. (assembly GCA_905479945.1). Taxonomy (GTDB): domain Bacteria; phylum Pseudomonadota; class Gammaproteobacteria; order Enterobacterales; family Alteromonadaceae; genus Glaciecola. The sequence continues at coordinate 35,432 of CAJQOP010000049.1, forward strand.
ATCCGTCTCATGCAAAAGTTGGTAAGTCAGCTTCCTAATTTTACTGCAATTTACCCCTGTAAGGATTGCTCATTACATAAATAAAGTATTAAAAAAAATACCATTCCGCCAATAAATAGACTCATTAAAAAACGACACTGTGTATAAAACATCATCGAATTATTTTTAGAGCGCGTTTTCGCTCAAGAGTAATGCTCAAGTATGTTCAATACGAATAGGCAATTCGGGGTCTCACAACATATTTATCGGCTTGCTTCTAAATAATAATGTATTTCAAATTAATCCCGATACTCAATTTAAGTTCGAGTATTAACAGGAAGTAAACATATGCATTTAGTAAGCTTAATTTATGCAAGTAAGATCACCGACAAGATCCATGAGGACGGCGTAGTTGACATTGTCCAAAAGGCTCGCATCAGTAATGAGAAGTTAGATGTTACCGGGCTACTATGCTTTGACAATAGTTTCTTCTTACAGTGTTTAGAGGGATCTAGGGAAGCTGTGAATAAACTTTACGCAAAAATTTCGTCTGACCCAAGACATGCTAATGCTATTTTGTTGCAATATGAAGAAATTAGTAAAAGACAATTTGCAAAGTGGGGCATGGGCTTAGCACTTCCAACGAAGTCCAACAGCGTCTCCTTTTTAAAATACTCTCGTCGCGCCCAGTTTAATCCCTTTGAAATGTCCGGGGAAAGCGCCAAACAATTGTTGCTAGCGCTCGCAAAAAAAAGCGAAATACAGTGATAGTAATTCTATTGAATTCAAGACTTAGATATAAAGCTAGCCCAATATGATATGCGAACAAAATACAACTGAATAGAGCTTTAAATATAAACGTGTAGCCCAGCCACATTGGGTTAAACTTTAGTCTAAAATTAAATTTAGATCACTTTTATTTAAACTTTAAACATGTTACTTTACAGCAACTTAACAAATAACGTGTGACAGGCGTTCAAATTAAGGCTAACTTTTAGAGCTTAATTTCCGATAGTATATATAATATATTTCAACCGCCATGCAGTAGATTCTTATGAATAACAGGCACCAAGCACCACTGACAGTTTTAACAATTGTAACTCTGCTAAACGTCATATTTGCTATGATTGTTAGCCAGTATGTTTTGGCTGGCTTATTTTTAGTAACTGCAGCACTGTCTATCTTTATCATTATACCTCTCGTAAAACGAGTCGACGCTTTGCTAGTGTCTATTGACGAAATTAGCGCAGAGCAAGAACGTACCGCAAACGATAATCAATCAGAGCAGCTTGAAGCCGCCGTTAGTCAATTGATGCCTATTTGGAAGAGACAAATTCAGTCGGTTAATAACCAAATGGACGATAGTGTGTCGGATATGACGAATCGTTTTGCGAATTTAACTATCGAACTTTCATCTGTTACCGACTCAAGCTTCTACTCTAACGACGATAGCACCGCAGAAATTGAAAATGATAAACAGTCACTCAATAATTTGTTCACTGATCTTCAAAACATGAATAAAGCGCGTCAAATGCAGTTAGAGCAACTCAATGACTTGGTATCCCAAACCGGTCATCTGAATTCACTTGCCGGCGAAGTACGAAAAATTGCAGAACAGACAAATTTACTCGCTTTGAACGCCGCGATTGAGGCTGCTCGTGCGGGCGAATCTGGCCGAGGCTTTGCAGTCGTTGCCGATGAAGTTCGCTCACTATCGACACAGTCAGATCAAACCGGCGCACGGATTACAGAAAAAATTTCTAGTTTAAATGATCAAACACAAGATTATCAAACGCATGCTCAGAAAGCCGCTGATGACGAGAACAAAGCACTAGATAGCGGTGAAGAAACCTTGTCACGAGTTGTCAATTCATTGGAAGCCCGTTCTCAATCAATGAAAGATCAGGGAATTACGATGGTTGACTTAGGTCACCGTATTCAAAGTGAAATACAAACCATGTTGGTGGATTTTCAGTTTCAAGATCGCTCAAGTCAAATTTTGCAGCAAGTGGTAGGCAGTATTGATGAGCTGGAAAATGCACTGGCTAAACAAGAAGCCCCTCGAGGTACTAACCAACCAAAACCAGAATTACATGTCGAAAAATTAATTGCCACGATGAAGTCGCGCTATGTCGCCACCGAGCAACATGAGCAACATGATGGGAATAATGCAAAAAGCCCGTCAGATCATGTAGATAACGGTACTGTCAGCTTTTTTTAACCTTAACGTGTCAAACGATATTAGGAAGTAAAATGACCAAAAAGATATTAGTCGTGGATGACTCAGCATCTATAAGGCAAGTCGTATCCATTGCGCTACGCGGCGCTGGTTACGAAGTAGTTGATGCTTGCGATGGCAAAGATGCACTGTCCAAAATGACAGGTGATAAGCTCAACTTGATCATTAGTGACGTTAATATGCCTAACATGGATGGGATAACTTTTTTGAAAGAAGTAAAAAAACATCCTCGCTATAAATTTACCCCAGTCATAATGCTTACCACAGAAGCTAGCCAAGAAAAAATGGCTGAAGGCAGAGCTGCTGGCGCCAAAGCTTGGGTAGTAAAACCCTTTCAACCCGCTCAAATGTTAAATGCGGTCGCCAAACTTTGCTTACCTTAGGATTATAGAATGGGACTCGAAACAAAAGTTACAGATAAAACACTCACAGTACTTTTGGATGATGAGTTAACCATTTACACAGCGAACCTTTTTCGCGATTTACTCGCGGAGCAATTAAAAAGCATCACCCACATAATCATTAATCTCAGTAAAGTGACCGAAATGGACACTGCTGGCTTTCAATTGTTAGTAGCGATTAAAAATTTAAGCTCAAAATATGAAGTAGAGTTTGTTGAACACAGTGCTGCGGTAATTGACGTTCTCGAACTATATGGATTATCAGGTGATTTTGGCGATTCTGTTATCGTGTTAGGGGAGTCCGTGTCATGAGTATAGATGACATTAAGGTAGTATTTGCCCAAGAAGCCGATGAACTTCTAGTAGAGATGGAAGATGCATTACTAGCCTTAGAAGATAACCCCAGCGACAAAGAACTTATCAATTCTTTATTCCGAGCTATGCACACTATCAAAGGTGCTGCAGGCATATTCAATTTTATTCATATCGTTGAGTTTACTCATCCAATTGAGTCCGAGGTCGAGAGGCTAAGAACCGGCGAGCTTTTGGTTACCACTGATTTAATTGCCACCCTGCTCAAGTGCAAAGATCATACCGTGGCACTTGTGGAACATGCCATGAACGATGAGCAGGAATTAACTGTTGAGTTAAAAAACCAAGGTGACGCAATACTTAAAGAATTTGATTTTGACGATGTTGCATCATTAGTAAGTGGACAAAGTCATATCGCTGGGGAGGACGCCGGCTTTGAGCTTTTTGATGAATCTGCAGATGATACGACAAGTGATTCTCTTGCTCTCGTTCAATCTGCTAACCCACCCGACCTGATTGAAAGAATAGCGCAGTCATCACAGGATACTTTGGAAGTTGAAAGTGAGTGTTGGATTATTTCTCTCAACTTTAAAGAGAATGCTCTACGCAATGGCTTAGATCCGCTTTCGTTTATTAGGTATTTGGGTAAATTGGGTAAGATCACCAATATTCTTACTATTACGAATGACGTCCCAGATCTAGACGGTGGCGACTTTGAGGGATGTTATCTTAGCTACCATATCGCGTTTCAAAGTGATAGCAGCCGTGAGGAAATTGAAGACGTATTTGAGTTCGCTCAAGATGATTGCGACATTACCATTGTTCCATCGCGCGCAAAAGTTACCGAGTATATGAATATGCTTGACGTCTTAACCTTAAAAGACAGCGAACGCCTGGGTGAGATATTATTAAATATTGGCGCCATAACGCGCAATGAATTGGACAAAGCCCTTTGTATTCAAAACCCCGATGGTGATAACAAAAGCACAGAAGCGAAAAAACGCATCGGCGATATACTCGTCGAGCAAAATATTGTTGGAAAACCTGTGGTTGAGCAGGCGCAAAAGAAACAGCAACAGGTTCGAGAACAAACGCAAAGTATTAGGGTCGATTCTGACAAACTCGGGCAACTAATCAATCTTGTAGGTGAATTAGTAACGTCCAGCGCTGCCATGAAGATCATGGTAGAAAAACATCATCTGCGCGAAGCAAATGACGTTGTTGCTGGTGTAGAGCACCTTGTCGAAGAGATCAGAGATACCGCTTTACAACTGCGCATGGTTCAAATTGGTGAAACATTCTCTCGCTTCCGTCGTGTAACTCGTGATGTCAGCACAGAGTTAGGCAAAAAAATAAAACTTGTTATATCCGGTGGCGAATCCGAACTGGATAAGACTGTCGTTGAAAAAATAAATGACCCACTCACTCATTTGGTGCGCAACGCGCTTGATCACGGTATCGAGCTACCGGAAGAGCGCATAGCCAATGGTAAGCCAGCGGAAGGCACTGTCACACTTAATGCTTATCACGATTCTGGTCACATTGTTATTGAAGTCATTGATGATGGCGCGGGCTTAGACCCAGAGCGAATTCGCGCAAAAGCTGAACGTATAGGCCTTGTTGAGCCAGAGCAAACGCTAACGCGGGCAGAGGTATTTAGACTTATTTTTGAAGCTGGGTTAAGTACTAAATCCGAAGCCAGCAATTTGTCAGGGCGCGGTGTCGGCATGGATGTGGTTCGACGAAATATCGAATCATTACGGGGCAGTATCGAATTAGACAGTGAGCTAGGTACAGGAACGCGAATAATTATTAACCTGCCGCTGACACTAGCGATTATCGAAGGATTCATGGTGGGTGCGGGCACTGAACGATACGTTATTCCTCTCAGTATGGTAGAAGAATGTGTCGAGATGGATTCCGATGAATGGACTGAAGACAAGAAACAGAACTTCATCAATTTGAGAGGTGAAGTGATGCCGTTTTTACGTCTAAGAGAATTTTTCAAATGTACTGATGGAGCAACAACCGAGCGCGAAAGTCTAGTCGTAGTTAGGTTTGGTAGATATAAAGCAGGGTTTGTCGTTGACCAACTTTTTGGAGAACAACAAACCGTTATTAAGCCCTTAGGTTCTATTTTTCAACATCTTAAGGGAGTTAGTGGAGCCACCATTTTAGGGACTGGCGAGATTGCCTTAATTCTGGATGTTCAAGGCCTAGTTCAAATAGCCAGTGCAGAAAGCAAAATCGCTACTCATAACAGTCAAGATCATCAAGAATTACACAACACATAGGAAGAATAGAAATTATGTTTAATAAACTTACCTTAGGCATGCAAATAACCGGTGGCTACGCCCTTGTTTTGCTTTTGCTTATTACAGTTTCACTGGCTGCCTATTTCGGATTAGGCCAAGCTATCTCTGGGTTTGAAAGTTATCGGGAAATGGCAAAGGATTCCAATTTAGCTGGGCGAATACAAGCGAACATGTTGATAGCTCGGTTAGATGTTAAAAACTATTTAATCGATAAAGACGAAAAGAGTATTAAGCATTTTGAAGAGAAGTTTTCTGCCTTCGAAAAGTTTGTTGATGAAGGTATGGTCGAAATAACAAAGAGCGATCGTGCGGCGATGATGTCGGAAATTAAAGCAGAAATCGCAAACTATAAAGAGGCCTTCTACGCGGTGGTTGATTTTATCGAGCAACGCAATGAATTAGTGTTTGAGAAATTGGATCCTAGTGGAGTCAAAATGACCACCATAATGACGCAGATAATTGATTCATCTTACACATCGGGTAACAATCAAGCTGGGTTTGATGCCAGCAGTGTTCAAACGTCAATGATGTTAGGTCGCTTATATGGTAGTAAGTTTCTAAACACGAACGCTCAGGCGGATATGGATAGAGCGTTAAACGAACTTCAAGTCAATACAGAAGCGCATTTCGCCGAATTAGAGCAGTCGTTAACTGATCAACGTCTAATTTCTGAGTTGCGAGTAGCAGAAGAAACGACTCGTCAATATATTAAAGTGCTAGAAGAAGTAAACAGAATCATCACTGAACGCAACAAAGTGATCAAAAATGAGCTTGACCGTATTGGTCCTCTTGTTGCAGATTTGAGTGAAAAAGTTAAGTTGTCCATTCAAGCTGACCAAGATGTTATTGGCGCCGACAAAAAAGAGCATAACGAAAGCACAATGACGACGGTTACTATTGTGTCTATCGCATCCATCATTATCTGCATATTGTTATCGTGGGCGCTTGTGCGCATCATTAAAAAGCCACTTGGCGGAGAGCCACGCGACATGGAAGCCATTGCAAAGCGATTGGCTCAAGGTGACCTAGCAATTGATTTTGATAACCCCGAGAAGGCCACGGGTGTTTATAAAGCTATGATAGAAATGGTCGCAAGCATCAGCGATGTTATTATGCAAGTGCGCAGCGGTGCTGATAACCTTTCTAGTGCCTCTCAGCAAGTAAGCAGCACAGCGCAAACCTTAAGCCAGGGTGCTACCGAACAATCAGCCGGCGTTGAACAAACAACGAGCGCGGTCGAACAACTAAATGCCTCTGTCCAACAAAACTCTGAAAATGCCCGCGTAACTAACAATATGGCGACTACGGCAGCAGAAGAGGCAAGACAAGGCGGTGAAGCGGTCGAGCAAACGGTCAAAGCTATGAAACAGATTGCTAATAAGATTGGTTTAATTGAAGACATCGCTTACAAAACTAACTTACTGAGTTTGAACGCAGCTATTGAGGCTGCCCGCGCTGGTGAACATGGTAAAGGCTTTACTGTTGTTGCATCAGAAGTACGCAAACTGGCTGAAAACAGCAGCCTTACCGCGCAAGAAATTAATCAATTGGCTACTGAAAGTGTAGGTATCGCAGAAAATGCGGGAAGACTTATCGCTAATATAGTACCAAACATTCAAAACACATCAGACTTGGTTCAAGAAATAAGCTCCTCGTCAGATGAGCAAGCTATTGGTGTGTCGCAAATCAATGAGTCGATGAATCAACTTGATAAAACAACTCAACAAACCGCTTCGGCATCCGAAGAGTTGGCCGCCACTTCTGAAGAACTTAACAGTCAAGCCAATCAACTGTTGGATTCAGTCGACTTCTTCAAGCTTAACGCGCCGTCAAATGCCCGATCGCCTAGGTCGATCGATAGCACTCCAGCGAAACCTAAGCCAAAGGCAAGTTCATCAGCCGGTGGGCTTGAGAGTAAAGACTTTGAACGCTTCTAACTGAGGAATTTATTATGAATCAGTTAACAAAAACCGATTCAAATCAGGTTAAGACCGATGTAGCACAGTTTCTCACCTTTCAGGCGGCGGACGAGACTTTTGCCATCGAGATACTTGATGTGAAAGAAATTATAGAAATTGAAAGTATTACACGAGTGCCAATGATGCCTGCGTTTATAGCCGGAATCATCAATCTCAGAGGGCGGGTTGTCCCAGTTGTCGATTTATCAAAAAGGCTTGGGCGACACAGTTCAGAAGTGACGAAGAAAAGTTGTATCGTATTAGTAGAGATTGATCATGAAGACGATAGTCAAACCATTGGTATGATGGTCGACGAGGTTAATGAGATCCTTGAAATAGACGAAAGTCATACTCAGCCCGCACCCGACTTTGGTACTGATTTGCGTACCGATTTTATTCGAGCTATGGGCCGAGTCGACGAAAAATTCATGATACTGTTGGATGTAAATCACGTACTTTCTATAGAAGATATGAATGCGCTTAGTACTTTAAAAAATGAAAAAGTAGCAACACCTGAGGAATAGTAATATACATGACAACTCGCTTTAATCATGTGGTAGATGGATCGCCAGTTCTAAAAGACGGCGACTTCCGGCGTATTCAAAAATTTCTTTACGATCTCAGTGGTATTCATCTTGCGGAAGCAAAACGGTCGTTAATCACTAGTCGACTATCTGGCCGCCTGCGGGAGCTTTCGTTGTCGAGTTTTCGTGAATACTTTGATGTTGCAATGAGTCCAGAGGGTTCTTCCGAAGGGACTCTGATGGTTAATGCTCTCACGACTAATGAAACCTACTTCTTTCGTGAGCCAGAGCACTTTAAGTTTTTACAGAAGCTATTAACAGAAAATAAGAGTAAGGCATCCTGGCGAATTTGGTCTGGCGCTAGTTCATCGGGTGAAGAGATTTATACCATTGCAATGGTCATGGCCGATGTATTTGGGCTAAAACGAGATTGGATAGTAAAAGGTACAGACCTGAGCACTAAAGTTCTGAAAATGGCAGCCCAGGGTCATTATCCTTTAGAGCGCAATGAAGGTATCGCTATTGAACGATTGAAAAAATACTGCTTAAAAGGGGTCAGTGACCAACAGGGCACCTTTTTGATTGATCCTAATTTGCGACAACACTGTGAATTTAGTCAACAAAACTTAATGGAGTCTTGCGATCGCTTAGGTATGTTTGACGTTGTCTTTTTACGCAATGTGATGATTTATTTTGATGGCGAATCAAAGCAACGTGTTCTCAATAATACCTTGCGGCAGTTAAAGTCAGGAGGATATTTTCTTATTTCACATACGGAATCGTTAATGAACACTCAGCATACTTTGACCCAGATAAGTCCATCAATTTATAGAAAAGACTAGGCTGTTGTCGATGAAACGCCCCGATTTTTCTAATGTTCCGATAGTAGAAATTAGCCTCGGTGAGCATCATGTCGCGCAGTCAAAGGTTGTTATTAGGACCCTACTGGGCTCCTGTATCTCTGTTTGTTTTTATGATTCTAAAACTAACATTGTCGGTATGAATCATTTTTTACTCGCATCTGACAATTTGCAGCGTTCCAATATTCACGATTCTAGAGCTGGCTATTATGGTGTTTATGCGATGCAGATTGTCATTAATAAAATGATCAAATTAGGTGCGGATAAACAGCGAATACTCTGCAAAGTATTTGGTGGTGGCAATGTGGTTGCTCAATTGGGCTCTTATGACGGTGAATCGATGACAGTCGGAGAGCAAAACATTGCTTTTGTTTTTGAATTTTTAAAACGTGCTCGCATTTCTGTCGCCAATCAAGATGTCGGTGGTGTAAACGGAAGAGTCATTTATTTTGATTCTAACGACTTCTCTGTTTACCGTTCTTTGATTAATCAACAACAAGAACTGCAAGTTAAGAAAAAAGAAACCCTTCACTATAAAAATATGAAATAACAAATTGAACGGTCTTCAAACAACCATTGAAATTTAGGATTAATAGGGATGATTTTATGATCAAAGTAGCTATTGTCGATGACTCTGCTGTGGTTCGACAAGTGTTATCTGACATGCTGAAAAGTGCGCCTGATATCGAGCTCATTGGTGTTGCGCGCGACCCAATTTTTGCGATAAGTTTGTTTGAGAAACAGTGGCCAGATGTAATTATCCTTGACATCGAAATGCCACGTATGGACGGCATTACATTTCTTAAAAAGATTATGGTAGAGCACCCGACGCCCGTAATTATTTGTTCAACGCTAACTGACAATGGCGCCAAAGTGACAATGGAGGCAATGGCATCCGGTGCTGTTGATATTATTACTAAGCCCAAAGCGGCTCTGAAAAGCTTTCTTGAGGAATCTACGGCGATTTTACTTAATGCTGTGCGTGCCGCTGGTAAAGCGTCTGTCGGGAAAATGCGCGCAATTCCTCGGGGAGTTATGCCGGTTAAGCCAAACCTTAATGCAGACTCCGTCGTTCAAACGACGACGAGAGCAATGGACCAAACCACCGACGTTGTTATTGCCATAGGCACCTCAACTGGTGGCACGCATGCATTAGAACGAGTATTAACTCGGTTGCCACTAATGGCACCGGGGATTGTCGTAGTGCAACATATGCCAGAACAGTTCACTGCTGCTTTTGCCCAGCGTCTTGATAGTATTTGCAAAGTTCGTGTTAAGGAAGCTGAAGACAATGATCGTGTAACCCCCGGCTCTGTATTTATAGCTAATGGCGGTAAACATATGTTGCTGCGTCGCAGTGGAGCACAATATCGCGTAAAAATTAAAGATGGCCCATTGGTTAGCAGACATCGACCGTCCGTTGATGTGTTGTTTCGTTCGGTAGCAAACTCCGCAGGTAAAAATGCCTTGGGCATCATTATGACCGGCATGGGCTCAGATGGAGCCAAGGGTATGCTAGAAATGCGAAACGCGGGTTCAAAAACCTTAGGGCAAGATGAAGAGACTTGTGTTGTTTATGGCATGCCAAAAGAAGCATATAAGATTGGTGCAGTGGAAAAAGAAATTGCGCTGGATGATATTGCCAGCCATATCATGAACTTTGGTAGTTAATTAATCAGAGCATATCGCAGAGATCAAAACTGCAGCTAGTAACCATTCAAGCCCACTACATTAACAACTACAGTTGCTAGGTATATAGAAAATTGGGTTTGCTCGTTGCATCAATCATTAATGCAACGAGCAAATATTTTTCAATTAAAAAGGTTTGATAAACCCAATACCAAAAACTACTGGGGTTTCGCCGTCAATAAAGTCGACTGCAATCGTAGGAGCAATTGAAAAGTGCTCAAGGTGATAGTCATAACTAGCGCTTAATCTTATGACGTCCTCAGTATGGGGATGATCTCCACCCAGTTTTTCCTTACCAAATCCCAAGCCGAGACGCACAGAATTGTCTGGATGGTAGTATAGAGCTGCTAGCTTAAGGGTAATTCCGTCACCATGATGTGCGTCGTCGACTTTTTCATAAATAACGCCCGCCCCGAAACTTTCATTAAACTTATATTCGTATTCCAGTGCATAAGTAAAATCAGTTTCACCGTCAAAATGAGTAGCGCCAATAAATATAGCTGGTAAGTGATGATATCCCTCTTTAGCGTTAATGCTAAAAGAAAGAGGTACTAGTAATATGACGAGAGCCATTGGATTGAAAAATTTCATATGAAGCCTACTTAATAATCAATATTGTTTATAACGGCAACATTACAATAACCTTAAATAAAATAAGGATTTAAAACTATACTTAAGTATAATGCTTTTAACAATTTTAGCTTCGCTTGAATATTAAGTATTTGCTAACAGGACGTTGCTAATTAGCTTGGGCTAATACTATCTCGCTCATCTTCTCAGTCAAAAAAGCAGATAAATGCAATTAGTTAAAGGGGTAAAAGCAAGCTACAAATGTCCTCCATCACTCACTCTAGTTTCATTGGTCCAACAACGGCAATTACTACTTTTGCTTTTATTCATTCGGGTTTCAGCAAGGCGCTGCTATAGAAAGCGCCGATATTACCCTTATCTGTATTAAACCGCTTTCCTGGATTGGCTAGATTATTGAGCCCATTGCCATCTAGCAGTAACGAAAATTCGACGGGGCTGGCCTACAAAATAACGATAATTGCCAAAACCAAAATCGGCACGCTCAGCATAGTCTTCATCAAATAGGTTATATATGTTTGCACTTATCATTAGGTGCGGCGAATAGTTATATCGTAAATTTAAATCAAATAGGTTATGACCTGAATATGCTGCTGTGTTTTCAGGGTTAAGAAAATAATTACCCAGATGCTGAACTGATAACTCGGTGATTAAATCAGGCGTCATTTGCCAAGCTAATTGAGCCGAACCGAGGGTTTGCGGAGCAGTATCAATTTCATTTCCTTTTATGCTTACTCGCGCCAATTCTATCTCATTAGTATATTCATGATTTGCATAACTTAGGTTAGTGCTTATATAAAGATTATCTGTAATATCGTATTTGGCAGATACTTCAATACCCTTGTGCTGAGTTTCCCCGTTTGCAATATTTTGGCGATTAGTGTCTTGGAAAATGAAGTTTGATTTCTCTTGGATAAATAATGTTGTGCTGATGGCTAAGTTATCGGTAAATAAGCGCCAGCCCATTTCTAATGAATTTATCTTTTCTTCTTCAAAATTTGTAATTAGCTGATTGTTCTGCAATCGAAATAATTCAGTTGCCTGCGGTGCGCGGAATCCTTGACTCACTTTCCCATATAAAGATTGTTGCTCTGTGAGCGTATATAGCACCGAAAAGCTGGGTGAAAACACACTAAAATCTACATCCTGGTCAGGCGGACGTGAAAAACGACAAATGGCAACGCTAGCGTTACAGGCACTGCCATCTAATAGCAGATTATCGTAATCGTAATTAATTTGTTCTACACGACCCCCTATACTCACCAGAAAACTTTCTAGCTGCCATTCTGCTTGGGCAAAAGCACCAACTTGCAAAGCGTCGACATCATAATTGTAGTGATCTCCAGCTGGGATGTTCGGCGAAAAATCTTGTGCTTGAGTTTCTGTTAAATTGGCTCTGGTCAAGTCGGTATCTATACCTGTGACTAAGGTGAAATTATCCTTACTGTATCGATATTGGGCTTGCAAGCCTGCGCTAGCGTGCTTATTTTTTTCAAGCGCCTTCCAAGGTAAGAAATGTTGTAAAAAAGCCATTTCATTCCATCGCAAAAATGGGGTCAAAGTTAATTTCCCTTCGCCTAATTCGCGGCTAAACTTTGAGTATGCACGCAATGATTTTGCGTCCCTGTACGCCTCTGGGTTGGGATTAGAACGACGAGCTTGTTTATCTTTAAATATTTCGAAGCCTTGCACAAATCCGGCGGTTTCTTGATTCAAATTGGCGATATCAACAATTGTTTTGTTTTTCCAAATGCTGCCGTTTCGCTCGTAAATGGCGCTTAGTTTTTGTTGGTCGTATCCACTGTTTTGTTGATAGCCGTTATTTTGCGTGAGATTACTAAATACGGCAAATGCGGAGTCATCAGATTGGGCACGGTAACCTAAACTTACTTTGGCATGATCGTCTCTGCCTATGCGTAAACTCGCGTAATTGGGGTCACTGCTGAAAGCATTTGGCGACAGCACATTAATCACACCATGGACTGCATTTGAGCCATAAAGAACGCTTGCAGGACCTCGTAATACTTCAATACTTTGTGCTTGCTCAGAGTTAGCATCAAATAATTGATTTGCATTACAAAACCCAGGCGAACGCAGTGAAATATTATCTAATGCCATAAAGAATGCGCCACAACCGCCAGCACCAGTTAGCACGGGGGGAGCGCAATGCAGTTAGATGTTCTTGGCCATTACCGCGACTTACCCAAGTTCCTGCTATTCGGCCAAGTGCTTGATTTATATGTTGATGACCAATAAGTGCTAATAGTTCTTGATTAATTGGTGACACACTGGCGGGCGTTGTAAGTAGTGTCGATTTACCTCTTTTTGCAGTAACCACTATTCTTTCAAAGTCCGATGTAAGCACTTTGGACTGAGATGTTTTTTCGGCTGCTTGGTTTTGAGCGCTAGGAACGAGAGTTGATTGTGGATCTATGCTTGAATTTGAAGATTCTAAACTCTCATTTTCCAGCGGAGCGGCAATTACCGCTGTGCTTATTAACACAGACAGAGCAAGAGAAATAAAGTACGTTCCGTATTTTGACCATGAATATGCGTTACTGTGTTTTATTGCTGTCATTGTAGACCTGTAAAAATTAAGTGCTCGGCGAACAAATGCCGGGGCGCAAGGATTGTGCGCGTAGGTAATATACTAGGTAATTTTTTGCTTCTTATTTTAAGTGCCTACCGCCGTCCAAGTGCAAAGTCTGGCCAGTAAGATAATCGCTATCTAGGAGGTAATTGACCGCTTTTACGGCTTCTTGAGCTCCTGGGCATATTTCCAATAGAGATTTTTTAACTGCTTTTGCACGATATTCTGGTGAATCATGCTCGTTAAACATGACAAGCGCAGGAGCAATACTATTTACTTTTACTTTCGGTGCAAGTAATGCACTAAATGAGAGTGTGAGATTGTGTAAAGCAGCTTTACTTGCAGCATAAGCTATATGCTTTTTACTGCCTTTTAGCTGCACATAATCAGTCATATGAATAATGTCACTTACACAGTCGGACGAAAGCAACATATCCTGAAGCGCAAGATTTAACTGATACGGCGTATTCGCGTGAACTTGCATCATCTTTTGGAATAATTGATTGTAGTTACTTGTGTCGACTTCTTGGTCCCAATCTGAAGCGTTATGAATAATCGCCCGCAAGGAATCAGTTTGCTCGCTAATCCGTTTAATTAATTC
>CAJQOP010000050.1 GCA_905479945.1 uncultured Glaciecola sp.
ACTTACATGGCCGAGCCGGCAAACAGGATGATAAAGAAGCTGCCAAGTGGTTTCGATTAGCTGCTGAGCAAGGTGATGCAGATGCTCAACATAACCTGGGTCTTATGTACTTACATGACCGAGCCGGCAACCAGGATATTAAAGAAGCTGCTAAGTGGTTTCGATTAGCTGCTGAGCAAGGTGATGCAGATGCTCAATATAACCTGGGTCTTATGTACTTATATGGCCGAGGTATCCAACAGGATGATAAAGAAGCCGTTAAATGGATTCGATTAGCTGCTGAGCAAGGTTATGAATATGCTCAATATAATCTGGGTCTTCTGTACTTACATGGCCGAGCCGGCAAACAGGATGATAAAGAAGCTGCCAAGTGGTTTCGATTAGCTGCCGAGCAAGGGCATGCAAGCGCGCAATTTTATACGGGTTATATGTATGACCAAGGGCGCGGCGTGTCACGTAACCGTGAAACAGCAGTTTACTGGTACTTAAAGTCAGTTGAGGAAAAACACTATCTACTTGCTAGGACACAAGCAAGCCTTGCGTATCGATATATGACCGGTGAAGGTGTAGATAGAGATTACTCAAAGGCATACTATTGGTTTAAAAAGTCAGCGATGAATGGTGATAGCGATGCACAAAATAGTTTGCAACGTTTCTACTTTCAAGGCCTTTCAATTCCTATTGATAAAGTAAAAGGTTATGCTTGGCTATTAGTCGCAGTTGAATCAGGAAATAAAAATGCTATCAATGCACAAACGAAGGTCGTTCAATCGTTACATCATGATGAAATTAAAAAAGCAGAGCAGCTAAGTAAGGAAATCAGTCAGTCTATTAAAGGCACCTAATCAGGTGAAGTGGTCAAGTCAAAATAGATTTAAAGTAGCCGCTGAAACAGCAACTCTATTTTTCTCACGAATCGTTAGCGATAAATTTTCTTTTCAAAGGAATGACAAATGACTTCTTTGCAAGTAAAGGTATAAATCCTCACTGCTGGCATGGCAAGATTTACGCTTATTGACAAACAAATATCTGTTTTGCTGAATTATCACTAAATAACTCATCTTCAAAACTCCCAAACTTATGAATAATGTTAAAACCATTCAATTCTAAGTATGAGTTCAATTCTTGAGGAAAAAACATTCTCATATCTATATTTTGTATTGAGTCAAACTTACCATTTATAAAGTAATGCCATTCTATGCGATTGATCTGCGTTCTATTTTCATATCGCATTTTCTGCTTTATTAATATTTCTCTGCCATCGTCAGTTGCATATTCAGCAGTGTTTATTGTTTCTTTTTCTCCTTCAACAATATATTGAATATTTGGGTTAAAACAATCTAACAGAAATAAACCTCCGTCTTTGAGATGGTGCCTTACAACTTTAAAAGTATTAAATAAATCTTCATTTTTATATAAATGATGTATTGAATTAAATGGAATAAAAATCAGGTCGAATTTTTCAGGCAAATTAAGCGTTCTCATATCTGCTTCAATAAACTCAATATCTAAACCTGCTCTGGTAGCCTTTTCCTTTGCTGTTTGGAGCATAGAGGAAGTGAAATCTACGCCAGTAATATCATATCCATCCTTTGCAAGGGGAATTGTAAGCCTGCCAGTTCCACATCCAAGCTCAAGTGTTTTTGCGTCCTTAATTCTTGATAGCCACTTAGTATAAAATTGCAAATCATCCAAAAATGTATTTAATCCATCGTAAATATTTGCGTCATAAATTAAGTCGCCAACTTTATAGTCAGTATTCATTTTCTTCTTCAAAACTACATAGTAATGACATTTTAGTCGATGCTAGCCAATATTATCGCTAAGTCCGCTGCATTGACGAGTGCAAACTTACGCTTGAAAATTTTACCGCTTTTATCGAAGAACAAGAGTTCGGCACTTTCTGCCTTGTAATTTTGCATAAATTCATCTGTTGCTAGATAGCCTGTGCGTGATACTAAATAGTTCACGGTATCACCAAGCTCCGCCTTAGCATTATTAATTTCAATCGTTTGTTGATTACTTACTACTAAATTGAGATCGTAAATAAAAACCACTGACTTTTTGCCATTGCCAATTTGATTCAAATCGTTATCGATTGGCGCCGGTAATGACCAGATAAATGCAGCAACGAAAACTGCAATGAATCCAAATATCAGGAGAGTCTTTTTCATAGCGTTTAACTTCTCATTATACTCTGCTTAGCATTATACCAAACACGAGCTATATCTTAGGCAAATACAAAACGCGGTTACAATAATGGCCGCGTGTTTATGAAGTGCTTACGTTTTACTTTTCGTGATCGTGATGGTCATCTTTTATAGCGGCATCCTCATGGTGATGCGCGTGAAGTTTAGTCTCGACGGAGACTCCCTCTGCATTAACTGCAGTGCTACCTATTAGGCTAACACCAAGTATAAAAAGAGCCATTATTATCGCTTTCGATATGATTGACGGCGAAAATTTAAATGTGTTTTGTTTACTCATGAGCTTTCTAGGTTTGAATTCACAATAACACTCTCGTTAATATACGCGGAGAAGTAAAAAACGACAAGAGTGACTTAAGAAAATGAGACTAATTAACTAGGTGCATTGGTTTTTTGTAAACAAATAACAAACCTGCGACAGAAAAAAGCCCAAAGACTTTTGGATCTAAACTAAGTGCATTCGAGTAAAAATAGAACTAATAAATGACTGGGCTGAAGTTAAAAATCATGGAAACCATTCTTAATATTGTGCGTGATTACGGCCTCTTAAGTTATGCGATACTTTTTCTTTATTGCGCTCTAAAAAGTGGTTCATTGCCATTATTTGCTGGTATTGCTGCGCATTTTGGCGCACTGAATGTAGCCTTAGTAGCACTTGCCGCATTTTCTGGTGGTTACTTAGGCGATGAACTACGGTTTTACTTAGGCAGAAAATACGGCGTAGCAAAATTATCTTCCAAGCCTCGTTTTAAACGTTCTTTAAACATCGCTAAAATATTACTCGAGCGATATGGTACAGCTTATATTTTCTTATACCGATACCCCAAAGGTATGCGCACAATTGGTTCGTTGCCTGTTGCGCTAACCGACATGCGTTGGGCTAAGTTCACATTCTTAAATTTCTTATCAGCCGTTACTTGGACTATTGCTCTAGTGGGGGCTGGTTATTTCTTTGGATCGGCGCTTGAAGATACCATTGGTGATAATTGGGGTATATTCAGTGTAAGCCTTTTGCTTCTGTTTACTTTGATGAGCTACTTAGCATGGAGAAAGGTTAGTGCAGTGGCTACCGAATCTCAACAGACGCTCTAGCAGCCCAGGAAATAAGACGAATTAACAGCATATCTTACCGGCTCACCTATCCAAGCGCGGACAAATATCAACCAAAACGCCGATTCAGCCAAACAGAACTCCAATAATTTTCTCAGCTAAGGTATCAGGGGTAAAAGGCTTAGAGAGGTACTCGTTCATACCCGCATCTATGCATTTTTGCCTATCCCCTTTCATCGCGTTTGCTGTCATTGCAACAATAGGTACATCGCACCATATTTTTCCCGCTTTACCCTTTCTAATAAGCATCGTCGTCTGATAACCATCTAGCACCGGCATCTGGCAGTCCATCAGGATTACACTATAAAGACTTCTCTGCTCAGTTTTACTTAATTTTTCAAGGGCTTGCTGACCATCATCCACAATATCAACCTGCAATCCCATCTCAATCAACATATGTTCTGCTATCATTTGATTAATTGAGTTGTCTTCAACTAACAACACCTTCATTCCGGAAATTTGAGACAATTGGGTAGGTATATAGTCATCAATAGTGCTTTTATCCCTTAGAATACCTGATTCATAAGTCTGGAGATAAACAGTAAAAGTGACGGTGGTACCTTCACCGACAGTGCTGTTTACAGTAATGTAACCGTCCATCATTTCACACAAACTTTTGACGATACTCAAACCTAGGCCTGTCCCACCAAAATTACGGGTTGTAGAAGCATCCACCTGCTGAAAAGACTGAAAGAGATCACTGACATTTTTTTCATCTATGCCGATACCAGTGTCACTCACAGAGCACTTGAGTTTCATCATCTTGCTCGCTGAACTTCCATCTGCAGTATCTGGCTGACTTAATTCTGCACGAATACACACATCGCCGCGGTCGGTAAACTTGATTGCGTTACCGACTAAATTCGACATTATTTGTCGAATTCTGACGGGATCACCTTTCACTTGCGTGTCACTTAAACCGACTAGTTCAAGACTCAAGTTTAATCCCTTTTTTTCGGCCATAATCCGCGCCACTTGTGAGAACTCTTGAATGTTCTCTTGCAAATTTAATTCTATGCTCTCTAATTCCAGTTTACCGGCTTCTATTTTGGAAAAATCGAGAATGTCGTTAATGATTGTTAATAATGATTCTGCACTAGACTCGGCAACATCAACATATTGCTGCTGTTGATCGCTAAGTTCAGTCCCCTTAATTAAATGCAGGATCCCTATCACACCGTTCATAGGTGTTCGTATTTCATGGCTCATATTCGCAAGGAATTCTGACTTAGCTTGATTCGCTTGCTCGCTTTCTTGCATCGCTTTTTCTAATTTCGCTGTTCTTTGCTCCACCAGTACTGTAAGGTTTTTGTTTATACCTTCGAGCTTTTTATTCAATGTCTTATTTTCAATATTTGTATTTTGCAGCTCATTGATGGTTAGCCGCAATTCTTGACTAAACTGCCTTAAGGCCCCGTACATAAAATGTACTTCAACAATTTCTGAATTTTTTTGAGAAATATGTAAATTGGAAAAGTCTTTCTCGGTGCCTGCTTTTGCCAACAACTCACTCAAATTGACTATAGGTTTGCAAAGGTAATCCGCGACTCGTCGCGCAATTATTATTGACACTACAATGGCTAAAATCATGAACATAAGGGAATATGTCGCATAAGTGGCTATCTTAGCTTCATAGGTAGAACGATCAATACCTACAATTACTGTCCAGTCCATTTCGTCAGAGGTGACACTTTCTATTATGCGATGGTTGGCTTTGTCGGTCACAACAAAATAGTCTGTTGAACTTTTAATATGACGTAAAATGGCACTATCGGACAGATCATCGAGAAAACTATAGCCGGTACTTTCGGATGCATAAACGACTAAATTATTGGCATCCAGTATAATCAGTTCCTGAGTTTCTCCCATGCCTTTTGTATCCAGAGATTTGAGAGAGGACAAGTTCAGAGAGGCTTCAAGCACTCCCTGAAACTTATTCTCGCGCTTAAGTGGCACTGATACAGCAACTAAGGGATCGTTCCCAAAACCTCTTCCGGCAAAACTATTTGATATATGGTAAGGATCGCCATTTGCGGGGCCGATGAAATACGATCGATACGCCACATTAGTAAAATTTCCTTCCCTAGCTTTTTCCAAAAGTATGCCGGGGTTTGCCTGTGTAATTTCACCAAACTCGTCAGTCACTAGCATGGTCAAAATATTAGGATACACTTCCGATAGCGCTTCCAATTGCGCAGGCCACTTAATGTCGACTTCAATATTCATCGAGTACTGCATCGAAACATGCTTTAAGGCATCAAGGTTTTTATTGACTAACTCTGTGGTAAATACGCTACTGTGTTGCGCTTGGGAATCTAACTGTATTTGAAGATTTGATAGATTTTCTGACTGAACGGTTTTAATCCAAAAATAGCTGGTGATGACCATTGCTATAGTGATTACATTAATAAAGGCTATAGCTATAAATTCACGATATTCAATTGGCTTTATTTTAGTATTTTGTAAGCCAAATCTCGAATAGGTAATGAACAGGTTTACTATAACTATGTTTATCAAGCCATTAATAATGTATTTAACGACAATAGCGGCACTGGTAATCGGCAAAAATTCGCTGAGCCAAAAATACTGTATCGCCACAATCGCTGAACCAATAGATAACCAGTAAAAAAGAACAGAGTAGAAAAGTGTTTTGCCCCGCTTTTGCAACCAATAGACAAAAAATATCTCAAGAATATATGGGAGTAATGCATATAGGTGATCCCAATAAAGATATGTTGTTAACGAGGATGTAATAGAAACCAACACGCCGGCTCGCAAGCCATAGCGGACCGTTATCAATAATGCTATAACTTGCCCAAATATTAAGTCAGCTCCAGCAATCAGTGGCACGCGTATGAAATTTAAAGCTACCGCCAAGAGCAGCGCAATCAGGATAAAAAGATTTTTTTGTGAGAGAACACGGTGTTGTAAGGCTTTAATCATTAATTTTATTAAACATCGAATATACCTATCCAAGAATATATCATTCCCACGCCCAATAAAAAAATAATTTGCAGGTTTAATTATTGCAGTTAGGGCAAAGTGAAATCGTTAGCCTTTTTGTACCCTTCGTAACTGAATCGCATACTCCGAGAACCTTCTAGCTTGAGCAGGGGATTAAAGGAGAACTGAAAAAAGGGAACTTGTACTTGGCGTTAAGTTAGCGTTTAATAAAGTGGTGTATTTTAAGTTGTTTTATTCTCGGTAATCTTATTTCCAAGCGCAAAAAGACTTTGCCTGATAGTGACACCGGCTTTAGCTAACAAATGTGGATTGCAAAACCATCAAACTTAATATTCTACGAAAACCTATTTTATCCCAGTATGATTCGGGTCAAATAAGCAGTCTATTGATTAGTGCCATCACTTTTATATGCCTGTGTATATTGCTGGTGGGATTGTATTGGTCTCTTGAAAAGAGAGAGGAGGCCAATATTCAGCGCTTGATCAATGTACAAGCAAAAAGTGTGTTAATAAAAATTGATACCGACATGCAAAAGCGGGTGCAATCTTTGCAGCGTATTGTTGATCGCTGGCAAGTCAGTAAAGGCACGTCGCAGCTTGAATTTGAGCAGGATATTGCACACTACATCATTGACGACCCTGGATATCAGGCTATTGAGTGGGTTGACCGAACGTTTCATGTGCGCTGGGTTAAACCTGTTGTGGGCAATGAAGAAGCCTTAGGTTTATATTTAGGTTTTGAAGAGAAACGTTTAACGGCCCTCAAGCAAGCAAGGGATAAAAGGCTTGCAACAGTAACAGCACCTATTGCGTTGGTTAAAGGAGGGCAGGGATTTCTCATCTACAATCCAATCTTTATTGATAATATATTTGACGGCTTTGTGCTAGCGGTCATTCGCTCAGATAAATGGCTGGAACGGTTTTCTGAACAAAGTGCAGAGCAAACTGACATAACTAACTTTAGTCTCCAAGTATCCATGGATGGTCAAACCATTTTTCAACAGAATGAGGATAATGGCACGGTACCCCCTTCATCAAAGGCAACTGCTAGCTCGGTTATATTTGAGCGGCTGATGGAGGTACAGCTTCGTCCCACATCGCACTTTATTGAAGGTCATCAAACGGCTTTACCAAAGTTAGTTTTATTGATCGGCATCCTGCTGTCCTTTCTAATTTCCACTGTGATATATCTGTATCGACAACAAAAATCGGCTACGACAGAGTTCTTAAATGCTAACTATAGGCTAAAGACAGAAATTATTGAGCGCAAGAATACGGAGGCATTGCTAGCCCAAGAAAGACAAAAACTGAGATATATATTGGAAGGCACCGATGTCGGTACTTGGGAATGGAATATACAAACAGGAGAGACCAGTTTTAATGAACGTTGGGCAAGTATAGTAGGGTATACCGTGGAAGAACTTGCTCCAATCAGTATTGAGACCTGGAATAGATTGGTTCACCCTGATGATGGAGAAGGATCTGCTGCTTTACTCGAAAAGAATTTCACTAAAGAATTGGATTATTACGAGTACGAAGCCAGAATGTTACATAAAAATGGCGACTGGATCTGGGTATTGGATCGTGGGCGGGTAGTGGAGTGGGATAGCGATGGCTCAGCTCTTATTATGGCAGGTACACATCAGGAAGTTACCCAGCGAAAAGAAGTCGAACTTGCGACTCAAGAAGCAAGAACTGCTGCAGAGGATTTAGCTAACTCCAAATCTTTATTTCTTGCGACCATGAGCCACGAAATTCGTACGCCTATGAATGGCATTATTGGATTATCAGAGCTTGCGCTAAATCAAACCATGAGCGAAGATTTGCGCGACTACCTGCTGAAAATATTGGAATCCTCACAAGGTCTTCTCGGCATATTGAATGACATTCTGAACTTTTCCAAATTAGAAATTGGTCATGTTTCCCTAGAAAACCTGACTTTTACATTAGACAGCATACTTGATAGTTTGCGCCATACGTTTTCCGAAAAAGCACTGGCTAAGTCAATTCAATTTGTTATTGATATAGATACTGATGTACCGCGTGATCTCATTGGTGACGAATTGTGTCTTCGCCAGATATTATTTAACCTGACTAGCAACGCCATTAAATTCACCAACAAAGGACAAGTGACAATCTCTATAAGCTTACAGCGATTGCAAAACAATACCGTGAGCCTGCATTTTGCCGTATCCGATACGGGCATGGGTATTGATCACAATGGCATAAATAAACTCTTCAAGCCTTTTAGCCAAGTAGATAGCTCAATAACTCGTCGCTTCGGTGGCACTGGGCTCGGTTTAGCTATTAGTCATGATTTGTTAAAAATTATGGGGGGCGAATTTACCGTCATCAGTGAGCCTGATAGTGGCTCTAACTTTAGTTTTGAGCTGAACTTCGAACTCGCAACACCTACTCGCCGTCGCAATGAAAAACGTAAAAACAAAAAATTAGCCGGTGTATTGAGCAAACAATTATACGAGAGTGCCTCAAGCATAACTGGCGCTGAAGTATTAGTAGTAGAAGACAATGAAATCAACCAAATAGTAGTGACTGAACTACTTGCACTCGCAGGTATAAGATGCACCATTGCCAATCATGGACGGGAAGCATTAGATATAATGCAAACCCATTCCTTTGATGCAGTTCTGATGGATATGCAGATGCCGGTAATGGGCGGAATTGAAGCAACAACACACATTCGAAAAAAACCTGACTATGTTAATCTTCCTGTGATAGCGCTCACCGCCGGAATAACACAAGAAGAAAAAGATAGCTGCTTAGCTTGTGGTATGAATGACTTTTTGACCAAACCAGTGAATTCAGAGGTGATCATTGCATGCTTAACGCATTGGATAAACCTAAATCGAAAGAATGAAGTGTCATCGGTTTCTGAATTTAACAAATAAGGGAGCAAGAGCGCCGAGGAAAACGTACTGTAATCATTTCAAATGTTGGCGACTAAGTCCTTTGTATGATGTTAACCCTAATAAGCTCACTTTTCGGATCAAGCAATATAAGCTATTGAAGAAAGCTGCTGTTTCAAAATCATCATCGAAGGGCAAGAATGGGCAGTTAGGCGACTGCTGAACATCCTCCGTCATCCTTGTATATGGACTCCCAATTCATATCAAGTGCTTTTTGAATAAATGTTAGAAAAGATTGCAAGCGTATATTCGGGCTCTTGTTGAGTAGCGAACTCTGGCCCCTCA
>CAJQOP010000051.1 GCA_905479945.1 uncultured Glaciecola sp.
TTGGATTTGGAATAGGAACGAAATATTGAACGAACTCAAGCAAGGACAAGAGGATGCAGAGCAGAGCATGTTCTGGAAAATTTGGCCTTGGTATATTAAGTTTGTTTGTCCTGTGGTTATTGCGTTCATGTTTTACCGCTCATTGGCATAAGGAATTTACATGTCTACTCAAGCTAAATTGAAAGAACCCTCGCTACTCGATGCGTTAATCCCAATAGTTTTGTTAGTTGTTTTTATGGGCAGTGCGGTTTTTTTGTATGGTGAAGATTCGTCGTTTGGTCCAAACCAAATCGCACTATTACTCGCTATGGGCGTTGCAGCCTTAATTGGTATAAAAAATGGTCATGGTTGGAAATCAATAGAAGCAGGCATAGTTAAAGGGATTTCAATGGCCTTGGGGGCCTGCATGATATTGTTTGTTGTCGGATCGCTAATTGGCACATGGATGCTTTCTGGTACAGTTCCGACACTTATTTACTATGGTTTGAGTCTGCTTAATCCGACATTTTTCTATGCCGCCGCGTCATTGATTTGTGCTGTAGTTGCTATGAGTATTGGCAGTTCATGGACTACGGCAGCAACTGTAGGTGTAGCTCTCATAGGCGTAGCTACTGGGATGGAGATGTCATTACCAATAACGGCGGGAGCGGTTATATCAGGCGCTTATTTTGGTGATAAATTGTCGCCACTATCTGAAACTACTAATTTGGCCCCCGCGATAGCTGGTACTGACTTGTTTGAGCATATAAAATATATGTTGTGGACAACTATTCCAAGTTTTTGTATTACATTGGTCATATTCCTAATTTTAGGATTCACAGAAGACACTGCACAGGTTTCTGACAGCATCGAGAAGATGCAGTTGACGCTTGTGAGCCAGTTTCAATTAGGATGGCATTTACTCATCCCATTATTTGTTTTGCTGACAATGGCTGTTAGAAAAGTGCCTGCGTTTCCGGCAATCGCTATCGGAGCTTTGCTGGGTGCACTTTGGGCTTTACTATTTCAAGGCAACCTTATTTCAGCTTTCGCTTCCGAAATTACGGTTTCCGTGCCGGAAATCATGCACTTTTTATTCAAGGAAGTGCCCAATTCTGTGAAACACATAATGGTTGCGTGGAGCGCCTTATTTGACGGCGTTAACTTTGAAACCGGAGACGCAAACATAGACAAATTGCTTAGTCGTGGCGGTATGGCAAGCATGCTCAACACAGTATGGCTAATTATATGTGCTATGAGCTTTGGTGCCGTATTAGAAAAAGTTGGATTGTTAAAAGCTGTTGTTGCGTCCTTCCTTAAGGGAGCAACTAGTGCTGGTGATATGATTAGTAGAACAATCTTAACTTGTATTGGTACCAACATTGTTACGGCCGATCAATACATGAGTATCGTAATGCCAGGACGAATGTATAAAGAAGAGTTCGAGAAGCGTGGTTTGGATCAATTAAACTTGTCTCGAAGCTTAGAAGACGGTGGAACCTTGACTTCACCGCTGATCCCATGGAATACCTGCGGTGCGTACATGTCAGGCGTGTTAGGCGTTTCGGTTTATGATTACTTTGTATATACGTTTTTCAATTTAATTAATCCAGTGTTAGCAGTAATTTATGCTTACATGGGGATTAAAATTTTACGATTGACTCCACCTAAAATAAAGGTGGTTGAACAAGGAGTTTAAATTTGTCCCAAGCCATCCCTAAAAGGCGCTTAGATTATCAAGCGCCGTATTATCTTATTCATGATGTAAAGCTGCATATTGACTTAGACCCCACTGAAACACTTGTTACTTCGACATTACTTTGCTCTATAACTGAAGCGGATGCTAATTCAGCTTCAGATTTGGTTCTAGATGGTGAAGGTTTAACTTTGCAAGACCTTAAGGTTAATGATAAACCCTGTTCAAACTACACAATTACGAATGGTAATTTGGTCATAAGTGTTGATGAATTTGCGGATCTCGATACCTTCACCCTAGTTATAAAAAACACCATCAACCCTAGCAATAACGCCTCTCTCGAAGGCTTATATTTATCAAACGGTGCCTATTGCACACAATGTGAGGCCGAAGGGTTTCGCAAAATCACTTTCTTCCTCGACAGACCTGACATTCTGTCTGTTTACACCGTAACTATTGTAGGCCAACAAGCGGGCTTCCCACATATTTTGTCGAATGGAAATTTAATTGACGAAAAGCTACTCGACAACGGTAAAAAAGAAGTCACTTGGCACGACCCATTTAAAAAACCTTGCTATCTTTTCGCGCTTGTTGCTGGCGATTTTGACAAATTAAGCGACACATATACAACGATGTCTGGTCGAAAAGTAAGTCTTGAACTATTCGTCGATAGAGGTAAATCGAGTCAAGGTCAGCATGCGCTTGAATCACTTAAGAAAGCGATGAAATGGGACGAAGATGTCTTTGGTTTGGAGTATGACCTTGATATTTACATGGTTGTTGCGGTTGATTTTTTCAATATGGGTGCTATGGAAAATAAGGGATTAAACGTATTCAACAGCAAATATGTATTAGCCGATGCAAATACAGCTACAGACGACGACTTCTTTAATATAGAAGCTATAATTGGGCATGAGTACTTCCACAACTGGACCGGCAATAGGATCACTTGCCGTGATTGGTTTCAACTAAGTTTAAAAGAAGGTTTAACCGTATTTAGAGATCAAAAATTCTCTGCTGATATGTTCAGCTATCTAGCGACAAGGATCAGTCAAGTTAAGGTGATGAGAGAACATCAGTTCGCTGAAGATGCTAGCCCTATGAGCCATCCCATCCGACCTGATGAAGTTATTGAGATGAATAATTTCTACACTGTGACGGTATATGACAAAGGCGCAGAAGTTATTAGAATGTTGCATACATTGCTAACTGAAGAGGGCTTTAGGCGTGGAATGGATTTGTATTTTGTACGGCATGATGGGCAAGCCGTCACTTGTGATGATTTTGTCGACGCAATGCAAGATGCTAACAATGTAAACTTAGACCATTTTAAGCTTTGGTACTCACAATCTGGAACGCCGATCGTTTCGGTAGACGCTGTAAACATAAATAATGTCTTAGGTTTGTCTTTTCGACAAGCAACCAAACCTACGCCAGACCAGATTGAGAAACAGGCATTGTATGTGCCAATCAAGCTTGAGTGTATTGATCGCTCAGGGAATAAAATCAATTTTGGGCTAAAAAATGATACATTCATACTCGATACTGAAAGCTCACAACTAGAGGTGTCAGAAAATGACTTTGTACCAGTGTTACTAAGTGATTTTTCTGCTCCCGTTATACTGGATTACATTTACACTCTCGACGATCTGGCACTTATCATGGAGTATTCGTCGAATGACTATTCTAAATGGGATGCTAGCCAGACATTTTATCAAATGTTAATCAATGAGATATATCAAAATGAAAGTGTAGTTTTACCCAACGAGTATTGGAATAAGTTAGAAAGTTCATTAGCTGCTGCTTCGAATAATTATGAACTACTTAATGAAATGCTAACGGTGCCAAGTATTGAAACTTTGGTGCAAACAATAGATAAAGTAAAACCTCTGCGTTTGTCCAGAGCGCGCACAAATCTAATTACTCAGATTGAAAAGAATTTGAGTGAGTTTTTAACGAAACTACTATCCCAAATTGGTTCAAGGAACTATTCTTATACGAAGTCTCAAGTAAATGAAAGACGTTTGAAAAGCGCTGTAATTCAGTTGCTTAGCTATTCGAAGCGTGTTGAGGTGTTGGCACTGTTGAAGAAACAGTTTGAGTTTGCCGATAATATGACGGACAAGCTAAACATGTTGAAAGCAGCACAAATTGGTTCAATCGATTTATTTGATGAGCTTATGTTGGCCTTTGAACATGAGTATTCTGATAACGCTGTAGTGATGGATAAGTGGTTCGCACTGCACGCAAGTTCGCATAGTGACGATATTCTTGCTAAATTAACATTACTATCTAGTCACAAGCAATTTAATATTAAGAACCCAAATAAAGTGAGATCGCTAGTGGGTAGTTTCGCTTTTTATAATACAGAAGGATTTCACGCTGCCGATGGCAGTGGTTATCAGTTTTTAACCGATTATTTGATTGAACTTGATAAAATAAATCCTCAAGTCGCTTCGCGCTTAGTCACGCCACTTGTTCAGTACAAAAAATTTGCGCTAGAGCATCAGCAGTTAATGAGAACTCAGCTTGAGAGGCTTCTTGGTGTAACGGCGTTAAGTAAAGACTTGTACGAAAAGGTTAGTAAGAGCCTGATCTAAACATAATTTGAAGAAACATAAGTTATGAAGCATTATATTTTTAACATTGCACTTTCGTATTTGGAATGTGAAAACTTGTACTCGTCTTCAATTAAATCAGTGGTTGTTACTGCAGTGAGCGGTGAGCGGGTTCAAATTCCATCAACTAGCTTACGCCCGTTTATTGAACCTACAGGAATAAAAGGAAGATTCTGTCTAATCGTAAGTAAGCAGAATAAAATTCAATCATTTACCAGAAATGATGCTTGAATTTAGAGCTATTATTGATGTTTAAAACATAATTCATTAACTGGTACGATTAGTTCTTGCGATTGATGTAAAATGATGTAATCATTTTGTTAATATTAAGATGTTACTAGAAACATATCGTGGAACACGATAGTTCGGGAGAATGTAAGAACATGACAAACAAGCCTCGCGCATTTAAGAAGTCTTCGATAGCAGCGGTAGTTACAGCGCTATTAGCGGCAAGTTCTCAAGGCGCTAATGCAGCCAGTTGGGATTTTGGCGATTTATCGGTCACATTCGACTCAACTTTTACACTTGCAACAAGTATTAGAACCGAAGAACGTGATTTTAATCTTATCGGCCATAGCAACCAACCAGGTCTCGATTGGACTGGTTATAATGCTGCCACCAACGTTATATATCCGTCTGCAGACGTCTGGGCGCTAACTGATGGTGCTTATTCAACCAATGGTGACTTAGGTAACCTTTCCTATGACGAGGGTGACTCTTTTTCCACTCAGTTTGTTGGTTTACATGAGTTAGAGCTCAACTATGGTGATTTTGGTTTCTTCGCTCGTGGTTTCTATTTTTACGATTTTGAAAACTCAGACAATGACAGAGCCTATAGCAACCCAATTACAGGAAATGTAGCAGACCCATGTAGAGATAGCCAAGCCTCTGATGAGCTGTGCAGTGATTTCCGTTTGCTTGATGCATTTGTTTATGCCGATTTTTATGTTGGCGAAATGCCAGTCTCACTTCGACTCGGCGACCAAGTTATAAGCTGGGGCGAAAGCACTTTTATACAGCATGGCATTAACACAACGAATCCAGTTGATGTTACAAGAGCTCGTGCGCCTGGTGCAGAGCTTAAAGAAGTTTTTATTCCTGTTGGAATGATTTTCGGATCAATTGGTTTGACTGATGATGTCAGTCTTTCCGCATATTACCAGTACGAATGGGAGCGCTCATTGCTGCCAGTTTCAGGTAGTTATTTTGCAGGAAATGATTTTGCGGGCGAGGGTGGTTCATTTAACCTCATTCAACTTGGCTTTACCGGTAATCCAGACATTGATGCCGACACCTTGATTACTCAGCTAAATGGCTTAGGAACTGCTCTACAAAGTGGTGCTAGTCCAGCAGCAATCGGTCAAGCGTATTTGGCTTATCCGACAAAAGTAGCAGTTAGAGACCAAAGTGATGCCGCACATAATGATGCTGATGACCAAGGACAATATGGTATAAAATTATCTTGGTTTGCAGCTGATCTAAATGAAACAGAGTTTAGCTTTTACCATATCAACTATCATAGTCAACGCCCATTAGTGGCGGGTGTCACGTCCGACTTTAGTTCTGAAGCGATCGCAGCTGACTTAGCTCTTTTGGCTTCTCCTGGTGGAATTACTAGAGATAATCTTACCGATTTACGCGCTTTCACAAAATCACGATTCGATTATCCTGAAGATATAAAACTTTATGGTGTGAGCTTTAATACCAACGTTGGTGAAACAGCACTAGCCGGTGAATTCGCTTATCGGGTCGATGAACCAATGCAGATTGATGATGTCGAACTTCTGTATACAGGTATGCCAGAACAGTTAGCAAATGCGGGCTTGCGTCCAGACTTAGCGGGAATTTCTCAGCTTAATAATATTGGTCGTAATGTTGGATCTGGAGAAACCGCTGCTGGATTTTTGTTGTCTGATACTTGGCAAGCACAAATGACAGCATCGCATGTGTTCGGTCCGCGATTTGGAGCAGATAACTTTATAATGTTAGGTGAAGCAGGCTACGTTAAAATAGTTGATTTCCCAGATCCCGATGTTATACGCTTGAATGCACCTGGAACAGCTAGAACGCCTTCATTGGAGCCGGTCAGAGATACCAATGGCAATGTGATAAGCGATAGAGCTGGTTTGCATACAGGATTATCTGACGGCCCAGAAACAAACCCGTTCTCTACTTCTGGCGCTTGGGGTTATAGATTACTGGCTGTTGCCGATTTTAATAACGTGTTCGCGGGTATTAATTTGCGTGCTAGAGCAACCTTTTCTCACGACGTGAACGGAACCACACCTGATCCATTGTTCTTGTTTTTAGAAGACAGAAAATCTGCAAACTTATCATTTACCTTTGATTACTTGAGTAAGTGGTCAGCTACCGCATCTTACAATTCGTTTTGGGGTGGTATAGGCACAACCAATATACTTTCTGACCGTGATTTCGTGTCTTTCAACATTAAATACGCAATATAAGGACGTAGTAATGATTAAGAAACTAGGTTTAATAACGGCGGGACTCGCTCTAGTCTTGTCTAGCCAAGCAATATTGGCAAAAGTGTCACAAGTTGAAGCGGATAAGTTAGGTAATGAACTTACTCCTTTAGGTGGCGAAAAAGCAGGGAACGCAGATGGTTCTATTCCAGCTTGGACTGGTGGAATTACAGAACTGCCTGCTGGATACAAGCCCGGGGATTTCCATATAGACCCTTTCGCCGATGACAAAGTGTTATTTACCATAACGGGTCAGAACTACAAAGAGTATGCTGAATTTTTGAGTGATGGACAGAAAAAGTTATTTGAAACTTATCCTGAAACCTATCGTATGCCTGTATATCAGACGCGCCGCTCAGCAAGTAACCCTCAGCATGTTTACGATGCAACCAAAGCAAATGCGACAAGAGCTGAGATCCTTGACGGTGGTAACGGATTGAAAGGAGCTGTAATGGGGGTCGCTTTCCCGATTCCAAAAAATGGTTTAGAGGCAATTTGGAACCATACATTACGTTATCGCGGCGCAGCAGTTGAGCGAAATGGCGGGCAAGCAGCAGTTACGGCAAACGGCGCTTTCAACGTCATTGGGTTTGATGAACAGTTGATGCTTAAATACTCAGAAAAAGGTCTTACTCCTGAGGCATTGAGCGAAAGCAATATTTTATTCAAATTTAAACAGAGCGTTACTAGCCCAGCTCGGCTTGCTGGCACCGCTTTGCTGGTTCATGAGACAGTTGATCAAGTAAAGGACCCTCGTCAAGCTTGGACTTATAATACCGGACAACGCCGCGTTCGTCGTGCTCCAAACATTGCTTATGATGCACCAGGCACCGTAGCAGATGGTTTGAGAACGACCGACGATTTCGATATGTATAACGGCTCACCAAATCGTTATAACTGGGAACTGAAAGGCAAAAAAGAGCTCTATGTTGCTTATAATAACTATGCGCTGCATAGTGATAATGTCAAATATGGAGATATTTTGAAGCCGAATCATGTGAACCCGGATTTAACTCGCTTTG
The DNA here is from genome assembly GCA_905479945.1 of uncultured Glaciecola sp. Classification (GTDB taxonomy): domain Bacteria; phylum Pseudomonadota; class Gammaproteobacteria; order Enterobacterales; family Alteromonadaceae; genus Glaciecola. The sequence continues at coordinate 7,799 of CAJQOP010000051.1, forward strand.
AAAAGCATCGAGTATGGGTTGTTGAGGCAACACTTAAAGAAGAATTTCGTCATGTATATCAAAAGCGTGTTTTTTATATAGACGAAGACAGCTGGCAAATTCAAGTAGCAGACATGTATGATAACCGAAACGAATTATATCGTGTCGGCATCGCGTATGGTGTAAACTATTATGAAGTACCAACTCAGTGGTCTACATTGGACGTCTACCACGATTTGAACTCTCGACGCTATTTAGCTATTGGTTTAGATAACGAAGAAAAGATGTATAACTTCGATGTTGAACTAAACGATCGCGACTTTACGCCACAAGCATTAAGGCGGGCAGGTAAGAGATAAATCAAAATAGACGGTTGGCTTAGCCAACCGTTTTTTTTTAACTACGGTGAAAAAATGATTTCAAAAATTCGAATGCTCTCTCTAAGTTCCCTTATTGCAATTTCTGCAGTTATTTCCACTGCACATGCGGCAGATGCAGCAAACTCATCCTATCAAGCGCCTTTAGTAAAAGAATCTCTTCTACTCGATATAGTCAAAGGTGAGACTATTATTGTCGTCGGTGGGCGTGGTCATATTCTGACCGGCACTTCAGAACAAAACATGGCCCAGGTTTCCGTTCCTTCCATTACGACGCTTACATCCGTAACAACCTATGGACAACATGTTTGGGCCTCTGGCCACGACGCCAGTATTTTATACTCTTCTGATAATGGCCAAACATGGCAAATTCAGTTATCAATTCCTGAATTAGACAGACCCTTCTTAGATATACTTTTTTTCAATGAAAAGGCAGGGATCGCAGTCGGCGCATACGGATTGTTCTATCGAACTAACGATGGTGGCAATACTTGGAATAAGGAATTACATGCGTCTGTTTTGCCCGTAGATGATATCGATTATTTAGAGAGTATCAAAGATGATCCCGTGTTTTATGAGGAAGAACTATCTTTTATTTTACCACATTTTAATAGACTGAGTTTTGCCGACGGCAAGCTATATATGGCGGGTGAGGCAGGAATGCTCGCTGTTAGTACCGATTTAGGAAAAACGTGGGAAAGATTCGATATAGATTATCAAGGCTCCTTTTTTGATGTAAATCAGAACAGTGAGGGGAATATCGTTGCCGTTGGCTTACGCGGTAATATTTTCGTTAAGAAATCTGATGAAGTAGTTTGGCAAGCCATTCAATCATGTGTTACCACATCCTTAAACTCTATCGTCGATGGCACTAACGGTAATGTTTTTGTAACTGGTAATAATGGCGTTGTCTTATCTTTAGATAATAAAGCAATTTTCTCAACTAGTTATCAGGAAAAAGACGAAGAGGGCTGTGCTTTGCATGCTTCTGTCAAAAAACTAGATAGCAAGTTAAGCGATTCAATATTGAATGGTTTGGTAATAAACGATCTTATGCTGGCTGTTACAGCCTCTGGCATTAAGCAAATTGAGTTGAAATAATAGTATGAAAAATTTAATAAATGCCATAGAAAAAACCATATTTAGCCATAGAATAGCGGTGATTGCGTTTTTCTCTGTGGTCACGCTATTTCTCCTCTATAACGCGGCTCAGCTAAAACTTGATGCCGGGTTTGAAAAGAACATTCCGATTAATCATGAATACATGCAAACCTACATGAAGCATCGCCAGGACTTTGGTGGCGCAAACAATGTTTTGGTTTCAGTTTGTGATAAGCAAGGTAATATTTTCAATCAAAATTTCTTCGACACCTTAAAAAATGTTCATGACCAGGTGTTTTTCATTAACGGTGTTAACCGTTCTCTTGTAACGTCACTGTTTTCTCCAGCCACACGGTTTACGGAAATTGTGGAAGGTGGGTTCTCTGGTGGACCGGTTATTCCGGCCGATTTTAATTCTTCGAATCCAGCGGCACTTGAATTGGTTCGCAAAAACATCGATAAAGCGGGGATATTAGGAAGCCAAGTTTCTAGTGATTTTCAGTGTGCAATGGTTACCGCGCAGCTGTTGGATATCGACCCAGAAACTGGTTTGCAACTAGATACCTTAGCAATTGCAAAGGCATTGGAAACGCAACTACGAGATACTTACGAGAACGAAGCGACATCAGTCCACATCATTGGTTTTGCAAAAATGATTGGTGACGTAGCTGAAGGCGCTAAGGATGTTCTTTTATTCTTCGCCATTGCGATCGCTATTACGGCCATCATGGTCTTCTTCTTTTGTAAATCCATTATGTTGACATTTTTACCGCTGTTATGCTCAATTGTGGCGGTTGTTTGGCAGCTTGGGTTATTGACCTTGTTTGGTTTTGGACTAGACCCAATGTCGATACTGGTGCCATTTTTAGTATTCGCTATAGGTGTCAGTCATGGTGTCCAAATGATTAACGCCGTTGGCAAGAAAGTATCAACAGGTATGGATGTTAAAGCTGCTTCTCAGCATGCGTTTAGATCATTATTAATTCCTGGCGGTATTGCATTATTGTCCGATACAGTCGGCTTTATGACATTGTTAGTTATTGATATTGGAATTATTAGAGAGCTAGCAATTACGGCTAGCATGGGTGTTGCAGTAATCATTCTGACTAACTTATTGCTTCTTCCGGTCTTAATGTCATACATAAAGGTGTCAGAAAAATATAAAGCTAAGTTTTCTGAGTCTAATCAAAATCAAGCAAGCAGATGGGAACTTGTTGCAAAATGTGCAAGCCCTAAAGTTGCGATAGTGATTGTTGCAATCACGTCTGTATTATTTGTGCTTGGTTTTATTCAATCTCAAAAGATGAAGATTGGTGACTTGCACGCTGGTGCGCCAGCATTGCATGAAGAATCTCGATATAACCAAGATACCTTCTTAATAACTGATAAATACGAAATTACAGTTGATTACATTTCGATCATTGTTGAAACCAGTGCTGATTCTTGTACAGAGTTTGACACGATGACTGCAATTGATGATTTTCAGTGGAAAATGAGAAATGTACAAGGAGTTCAATCGACCGTATCTTTGGCGTCTGTTGCTAAGCGCGTAAATGCTGGATTTAACGAGGGAAATCCTAAATGGGAAGTACTGCCTCGCAATCAATCAACAATGGTCCAATCAATATCGCGCGTGCCAACGTCAACCGGTCTCTTAAATAGAAATTGCTCGGTAATGCCGATTATTTTGTTTATGGAAGACCATAAGGCTGAAACTATTGAAACTGTTGTTGCTGCTGTAAAAGAAATAAGTCAAGAATATTCAAGTGATAACCTTAAGTTTAAGTTAGCCTCTGGGCCGGTCGGCGTAATGGCCGCAACTAATGAAGCGGTTAAAGAGTCGCAAGACCCAATGCTTTACTACGTTTTTGGTGCAGTAATTATTCTCTGCCTAATAAGCTTTAGGTCTATACGTGCAACGCTGGCAGTCGTTATACCGCTTTATGTTGTTTCAGTGTTAGCGCAAGCCCTGATGACCTTCTTGGAAATAGGTTTAACAGTTTCAACATTGCCGGTTATTGCTTTAGGTATTGGTATAGGTGTTGATTATGGCATTTATATCCTTTCAACAATGACGATAAAGCTGAAGGAAGGTTTAGATGTTCAAGCTGCATATCTGGAAGCACTAAAAGAGCGCGGCAGTGCAGTCCTATTTACTGGAATTACGCTAGCTATTGGTGTTAGTACTTGGGTGTTTTCAACATTGAAATTTCAAATGGACATGGGAATATTGCTCACGTTTATGTTTATCGTAAATATGCTGGGTGCAATTATTGTACTTCCAGCTATTGCTAGACTGTTGTGGTTCAAATCGGTAAAAAAATAATTTTGATTAATTATCTTAAAAAGGGCCGAAAGGCCTTTTTTTATGCACAAAAAATAGATGCTTATGCAGTTTGTAAATTAAAGGTTAAATATTGCTATCAAAAAGTTAATATTTTAGACAGAATACCGATAACCTTAGGGATAACTAATAATTCCACACTCAACATCCAACCTAACGAGAAATTAAATGTCGATAACAAATCATCAGCATTCTGTTTTACTTGAACGAGTATTCTCCCTCATTAATGAAAAAGTGGTTAATGGCGATGCCCCATTAATTCAGGAGTTTGGGCGGCTTTTATATAAAAACATGTCGTTTGAAGATATTAATGGGCGCAGTGACAGTGATTTGTATGGCGCAACCTTGAGTTTGTGGCAATTAACGCAAACGTTTTCGGAAAACACACCTTGTATTAAGGTTTTTAACCCTGAGATTGCGAAACACGGCTGGCAGTCGTCCCATACCATCATTGAAATAATAGTAAAAGACATGCCGTTTCTAGTCGACTCTATTCGAATGGCAATTAGCCGATTTGGCATATCAGCGCACTTGCTCTTGCATTCACCTATGCACGTTACCCGAAATAAAGATAACAAAGTAACTGGCTTCGTAAATAGTAAGTCAAAATCAAAAACCTCGTCAATCGAGACTATGTTTATAATTGAGATTGACCGACAGTCAAAGAAATCTGATATTGATAAACTGCGGGCTGATTTATTATCGGTTGTTGATGAAGTGTCATTATCGGTTGCAGACTGGCAACCTATGCGAGAAAAACTAGCGAATATTACAAAAAGCTTTGAAGGCTCAAAATCTATCGCAAGTTCTTCTATAAAATCGCAAGGTAAAACCTTCTTAAACTGGCTTAACGATCATAACTTCACTCTTATGGGTTATCGTTACTATGATGTTAAGGCTATAGAGGGTGATCATCGTTGGGTTCCTGACAATGATTCTAGCTTAGGCTTAATGAAAAATTCTATTAACGATCGTCAGCGAGTGCTGTCTAATTTGCCAGCGAGTGCTAGAGATGAAGCCCTAAGTGACAACCCGTTAATTCTGACTAAAACTAATAGCCAATCGCGCGTTCATCGTCCAGCTTATATGGATTATGTAGGAATAAAAGAATTCGATGAAAAAGGCAGTGTTATTGGTGAACATCGTTTTCTAGGACTGTATTCGGCTTCGTTTTATAATAGTAGTGCAACCGATTTGCCTATGTTGAGAGAAAAAATCGACCGCATGTGCGAAATATCTGGATTTGATAAGGGAACACACGCCTATAAAGCATTTGTTAATATCGTTGAGACTTACCCAAGGGACGAGTTACTACAAACTTCTGATTCAGAACTGGCTCAAATTATTTTGGGCATATTTCAAATGCAAGAACGCGGTATTTCGCGTCTATTCGTGCGTAAAGACGCGTTCGGTCGTTACTATTCTTGCTTGGTTTATGTTCCAAGAGAACGCTATACCACGCAATTGCGAAAAGAAACTCAGGCCTTATTGAAACGCTCCTTCAAATCTGATGAAGAAGTTGAATTTAATACATATTTCTCAGAGTCTGTGTATGCTCGTACGCATTACATCGCTCGCGTAAAAAATAACAATATGGAGTTTGATGTGAAAGAAATCGAAGATAATTTGATTGAGTTAACAAAATCTTGGCAAGACAAATTAGCGGCGAAAATCACATCTGCGTATGGTGAAGCGAAAGGTAAGGCAATACAAAAAAAATACGTCAATGCATTTAGCCGAAGCTATGCTGAACAAAGTTTACCAAGCGCAGCCTTAGTGGATATTGAGCGGGTTGAATTGCTATCGGATGACAATAAACTCGATATTTTATTTTACCGACCTCAAGAAGAGAGTGTCGAAAGCGATAAAGTTAAGCTTAAACTTTATCACCGCCACGTACCCATTTATCTCAGTGACGTTTTACCAATGCTAGAAAATTTTGGTTTGCGGGTTATTGATGAAAGTCCCTATAGAGTAACAAATGATGATGGTGACGTCAGTTGGATCATGGATTTCTCCATGTTGCATAAGAATGGTCAGAATTTCCAAATGGAAAAAGCGCAAGAGCTTTTTCAAGACGCATTCAGCAAAACGTGGAACAAAACACTCGAAGACGATGGCTTTAATCGCCTGATATTAAGCGCTGGTATCACGGGCCGTAATGTAACTATTTTACGCGCTTATGCAAAGTATATGAAGCAAATTGGGACGTCATTTAGTATTGATTATATGGCCAACACCTTGTCAAATTACCCTGATATTGCGACTGATATTGTTAGCCTATTTAGACTCATGTTTTCTCCTAGCATTAAGCGTATGCCTAAAAAAATTGAAACATTAAAGGCCAACATATTAACTAAGTTAGATAAGGTATCTAACCTTGATGATGATCGAATAATCCGTCGCTATTTAGAGTTACTCAATGCAACATTGAGAACTAACTTCTATCAGACTGACGATGAAGACAACGAGAAGTCTTACATATCGTTTAAGTTACTACCAAGCGAAATAAGTGATATGCCGCTTCCGGTGCCTAAGTTTGAAATATTTGTATACTCACCAAGAGTTGAAGGAGTGCATTTACGTGGCGGAAAGGTAGCTCGTGGCGGACTTCGTTGGTCGGATCGACAGGAGGATTTCCGCACCGAAATTCTCGGTTTGGTTAAAGCACAGCAAGTAAAAAACACGGTTATTGTGCCGGTTGGTGCGAAAGGTGGCTTTGTATGCAAAGCGATGCCTACTGATGCCGACCGAGGAGCGATTCAGACAGAAGGCCAAGCTTGTTACAAGATTTTCATACGTAGCCTTCTAGATATTACCGACAATATTATAGAAGGTGAAGTGGTTCATCCTAAAGACGTTGTCAGGCTAGATGAAGATGACCCGTATTTAGTTGTAGCCGCGGACAAAGGAACAGCAACATTCTCTGATATTGCTAATGGTATTTCTGACGAGTTTAACTTTTGGTTGGGTGATGCTTTTGCATCAGGCGGCAGTGTAGGTTATGACCATAAGAAAATGGGCATCACGGCACGTGGGGCATGGGAATCTGTTAAAAGACACTTCCGAGAGATTGGAATCGATTGTCAAACAACGCCATTTACAGCTGTCGCTGTTGGGGATATGGCAGGAGATGTATTTGGTAACGGTATGTTGCTTTCTGAAAAGACACAGATTGTATGTGCATTTAACCATCTTCACATTTTCTTTGACCCAAACCCAGATGAAAAAGCGAGTTATATAGAAAGACAACGGCTGTTCGAAGATCCGTCCTTAAGTTGGGATGATTACAATCGGAAGATCATTTCTAAAGGAGGTGGCATTTTCAAACGTTCTGAGAAAGCCATTCCATTATCAACTGAAATGAAAAAATGGTTAGGCACTCGCCAGGCAACAATGACACCAAATGAATTGATTCATAATGTATTAAAAATGCCAGTTGATCTAATTTGGAATGGCGGCATAGGCACTTATGTTAAAAGCGCTAAAGAAACACATGCTGAAGTAGGAGATCGTGCCAACGACACGACACGTGTTAACGGCGAAGATGTGCGAGCTAAAATTGTGGGCGAGGGTGGTAACTTAGGGCTAACGCAACTAGGTCGAATTGAATACGCTACCAATGGCGGTCTAGCAAATACCGACTTTATCGATAATGTAGGTGGAGTAGATTGCTCTGATAATGAAGTTAATATCAAAATACTACTAAATACCTTAGTTAATGCGGGTGACCTCACTAAGAAACAGCGCAATGAAATTTTGTATGCAATGACCGATGACGTATCTGATATTGTTATCCAAGATTGCTATCGCCAAACCCAATCGATTTCGATAACAAATCTAGCTGGCGTAAAACAGCTGAAAGAGCAACTGCGCTTTATACATGGACTAGAAAGAGATGGTTTCTTAAATAGAGAAATGGAATTCATTCCTTCAGACGAAGAAATATCCGATCGTGTTGTTACTGGACAAGGTCTAACAAGGCCAGAGTTATCAGTACTAATAGCATATGGAAAAATGGTTCTAAAAGACCAGTTCAATATTCCGGAAATCACGGACAATCCTTATTATAACAAACTATTAGTAGATGCATTTCCGCCGATTCTGCGCGAAAAATATCAAGTACAAATGCAAGAACATCCCCTTAGAAGCGAAATTATTGCGACCAAATTGACGAATGAACTGGTCAACGATATGGGATTAAATTTTGTATACCGTTTACAAGAGGAAACTGGTGCGTTAATTGGTCAAGTTGCTGTTGCTTATACAGTGGTGAAAGGCGTGTTTAATATGTCTTCCTTATGGGAAAGTGTAGAAGCGCTTGATAACAAAATTGACGCTCAATTGCAGTTACAGATGCTCGATAGTATGCGACGTATCTTACGCCGGACTGCTCGTTGGTATATTCGCCATGGCGGTAAGACGACTGATATTGCGGCGGCCATTAATCGTTACAAGCCAGCTTTTAAAGCTGTGTCAGAAAACTTAGACACACTCCTTGTTGCAAAAGAGTACGAAGAAATTCAGAGCGAAACTAATCGTTTGATTGAAGCTAAAGTACCAAAAGATATCGCATATAAGGTAGCTGGCTTGAGTAATATGTTCTCTAGTATGGACTTGGCACAAATTGCTGAAATTGAAAAACGCCCTGTTGACGTTGTAGCGCGCTTGTATTATCAGCTTGGTTCTAGGTTTGAGTTACATTGGTTCCTTGAACAAATCAATCAACAGTCTGTTTCTAATCATTGGCAGGCATTGGCTAGAGCCTCTTACAGAGAGGAGTTAGATTGGCAGCAACGCTCTTTAACTACAGTTCTAATGAATATTGAGCCGAAAGAAAAAGATGCAGATAAAATATTGAACGAGTGGTGTGAGGCTAATAAAGAAGCACTTGTGCGTTGGTATCACATGATGACAGAGTTCAAAACGTCAGATAATCATGAATTTGCCAAATTTTCTGTCGCATTAAGAGAATTGATGCTGTTAAGCGTGAAGGCAAACCATTAGAATACCCTAGTCAGCAAATAGCCCTGCAAAGCAGGGCTTTTTTATATGTTTGGGGAAACTGTGTATTCTTTTGTTCAAAAATTCTTATTAAATCGTGATCCCGAGTGGAGCCATGACTTTACTATTGGCTATCTAAGGCGTTCTCAAAGAAACTTACTAAGCTATACTTACAAACAGCAACTTCCGGACAAGCCTATAGAGTGTTTAGGCTTAAGGTTTAAAAATCAGATTGGTTTGGCAGCTGGGCTTGATAAAAATGGTGAGTGCATTGACGCGTTTGCAGCAATGGGATTTGGCTTTGTAGAAGTCGGAACGGTCACTCCTAAACCTCAATCGGGAAACGATAAGCCAAGAATGTTTAGGCTGCCAGAGCATAATGCAATAATCAATAGAATGGGCTTTAACAATAAGGGCGTCGACTACCTAGTTGAAAAAGTGAAAGAGTCTAACTACGACGGTATTCTTGGTATTAATATAGGCAAAAATAAAGACACTCCAGATGAAAACGCATTGGATGATTATTTATATTGCCTAGACAAAGTATATAACTTCGCATCTTACGTGACGGTGAATATTTCATCCCCAAATACTCCAGGCTTGCGTAATCTGCAATATGGTCAAGCATTAGATAATTTGCTCTCAGGTCTTAAAAAGAGGCAATTAATACTTAAAGAGATGCATAATAAGTATGTGCCGCTGCTTATTAAACTAGCCCCTGACTTAAGCGATGATGAAGTTAAATCTATCGCGGAATCGCTTGTAAAAGCGAAAATGGATGGTGTCATTGCAACAAATACAACGCTTGATCGTGAGACAGTTAAAGGCGATATACACGCCGAAGAAGCTGGCGGTTTAAGCGGTGCAGTTTTAACTCAAAAGAGCCTAAATTTAACAAAAGTGTTAGCACAAGCGTTGAACGGAAAAATGCCAATAATTGGTGTTGGTGGTATTAGCAATGCAGAAGATGCAAAGCAACGACTAGACGCAGGGGCAACATTGTTGCAAATTTATTCTTCATTCATTTATCAGGGTCCACCATTAATTAAGGAGCTTGTTAATGTTTAAGCTAATTGTTACGACGTCCAAAGGACTAGATGACCTTCTAAAAACAGAAGTTGAACACTTATTGCAGGAATTAAATACTGATCCTGAATATGATGTTCCAAACATTCAACTGCAACCCGGCCAAGTTTCATTTATTGGCAGCCTAAAGGACGCATATCAATTATGTTTGCACTCAAGACTAGCCAACCGAGTTTTGTTGGTTGTAGCGGAAGGCAAAGCAAATAGTGCTGAAGAGCTATATGATGTAGCTAAAAGTGCGGATTGGCCCAAACAGTTTGACTCCTATGTTCCGTTTATGATCCAGTTTAATGGCACAAATAATGCGATTAATAATAGTCAGTTCGGTGCGCTGAAGGTAAAAGACGCCATTGTTGATCAATTTCAAGAAGAGGGCCATGAACGCCCGTCTGTTGATAAAATGAAGCCCGGGATTGTTATTCAGGCGAGACTTCGTCGAGATAATTTACATGTATGTATTGATTTGTCTGGAGGAAGTTTACATAAACGAGGCTATCGTGGAGACGCAGGCGAAGCACCATTAAAAGAACATGTAGCGGCGGGTATTTTGATGCGCAGTGGTTGGGTGCAGAATAAGCAAAACACCTTATTTGACCCTATGTGCGGCTCCGGCACGATTGCGATTGAAGCAGCAATGATGGCAGCTAACATACCACCTAATTTAAATAAGAAAAGTTGGGGCTTTGAGCACTGGAATGGAAACCAGGCTGATGTTTTTAGCGAAGTTGTAGAGCAAGCAAAGTTGTCAGTCACGACTCCTGTTGCACCTATTTATGCATACGACCTAAGTACGAAACTAGTTGACCTAGCAGAACAAAACGCAGTCGCCGCTGACGTCGCAGATTACATTATATTTAAGCAATGTGATATTTTAGATGCTGTTATTGAGGTTCAGGCAAGCGATTTAGCGCAGGAGCAAGCACCAAGCGATGTAGCTCACGAACAAAAAAATGTAGAAAATGTTAAAGGCTATATCGTTACTAATCCTCCATATGGCGAGCGTTTAGGTGAATATACCTCATTGCTTCCTTTGTTCGATAAGCTTGGCCATCACTTTAAAAAGCACTTCGCTAATTGGAATTTGTCTCTATTAAGTTCAAACCAAGATTTACTTAAAGCGCTAAAGCTTCGTTATACCAAAAGCTACAAATTGATGAATGGTAAGCTTGAATGTGTATTAATGAACTATCAACTAAGCGGACAAAACTTAGCCGTATTCGAAAGCCAGTCCGATGACAATCATGAATTTGCTAACAGACTAAGAAAAAATTTAAAAAGGCTCAAACCGTGGCTTAAGAAAAGTGACACGAATGCTTACCGTGTCTACGATGCTGACTTGCCACATTATAACCTCGCAATTGATGTTTATAATGATTGGGTGGTTGTGCAAGAATATGCAGCTCCCAAAGATGTTCCAGAAGAAAAGGCGAAGCAACGCTTACAAGAAGCGCTAATTCATATTCCTAAAGTATTAGGAATTCCATCTAGTAAAATGACACTTAAAGTGCGTAAACAAAAGCTAGGTAAGGAACAATACGAAAAGGTCGATGGTAAAGGTCAACGTGTTATTGTGCACGAAAATCAAGCACAATTTTATATTAATCCAACGGATTATTTAGATGTAGGCTTATTTTTAGACCACCGCGACACAAGGTTAATGTTTAAGCAACATTGTGCTAATAAAGATGTACTTAACTTATTCGCATACACTGGCAGTGTGTCAGTTCATGCGGCGCAAGCTAAAGCAAAAAGCGTTACTACTGTTGATATGTCGAATACTTATCTCGATTGGGCAAAAGACAACTTCGCACTTAACAAGCTCAATGGTGCGTTTCAATTTATTCAGGCGGACTGCTTAAAGTGGCTAGCCCATAATCATGCAAAATATGATTTGATGTTTATTGATCCGCCTTCGTTTTCTAATTCAAAAAGAATGGACGATACATGGGATGTACAACGTGACCATGTTGCGTTACTGACAGATGCAAAAGAAGGCTTAAAAGCAGGCGGCAAGATATTTTTTAGTACCAATCTGCGTCAGTTTAAAATAGATAGTGAGGGGATTGCAGCACTTGGCTTTAATCTCGAAGATATTACACAAAAATCAATACCTGAAGATTTTAAGCGAAATCAAAAAATTCATAAGTGTTGGATATTGTCTTTGTGAAAGTAATTTTATTTACAGGGCCTAACTGCTCTTTATGTGATTTAGCAATTGATATAGTAGGTCAGTTTAACGCTGATGTTATGAATATTTCATCGCAAATAGAATTACAAAAAACAAATATTAGAGAATCAGCAGATCTTTACCATTTATATGCTGCAAGGATCCCTGTCTTAAAAAGAACCGATGCTGATGATGAATTAGGTTGGCCGTTTACACTTGAAAGTTTAGTTGAGTTTTTAAAATGAATTTAATGCAGTTAAAAAATGCCTCCATTTTGTTTGGGCAACCGCCGCTAATTGATGGCGCATCATTGAATATTCAAAGTGGCGAGCGCGTATGCGTGGTTGGTCGTAATGGAAGTGGTAAATCTACATTACTGAAGGTCATATCGGGTGATGTAAAGCTAGATGAAGGGCAAATGATATTGCCTACAGGGACAGTCGTTTCAAGGCTTCCACAAGACCCGCCGCAAGATATCAGCGGTGATATGTTTGATTATGTAGCTGAAGGCTTAGAAGATGTAGCACAGATACTAAAAGATTATCACCACATAACTAACATTATTGTAGATGATCCAAGCGAGAAAAATTTAAACCGCATGCAAGAGCTTCAAGAACAACTTGATGCGCGCAATGCATGGCAATTTGAAACACGTATTAGTAATGTACTAACTCAATTACAACTTGAACCAGATCAAATTTTATCTGAGCTATCAGGTGGCTGGCGCAGAAAGGCGGCTTTAGCAAGAGCATTAGTGAGTGAACCTGACCTATTACTGCTAGACGAACCCACTAACCACCTCGATATTGATATGGTCAAATGGCTAGAAAAAGCACTGTTAAATTATACTGGTGCAATAATATTTATAAGTCATGATAGAGCATTTATTCGTAAACTTGCGACCCGAATTGTTGATATTGACCGTGGCCAGGTTGTCAGTTATCCAGGCAATTACGAGGCGTATTTAGAACAAAAAGCGCATGATTTAGATGTTGAACAAGCTCATAATCGTGAGTTTGATAAAAAGCTGGCAAAAGAAGAAGTATGGATCCGCCAAGGCGTTAAAGCAAGACGAACTCGCAACGAAGGACGCGTTAGGGCACTAAAAGCGCTCAGAGACGAATATCAATCTCGACGAAATGTCACCGGAAGCGCGGTAATTAACCGCAACGCTGGAGGAAAGTCAGGTAAACGTATTTTTGAAACCGAAGGACTCCAATTCAGTTTTGATGACAAGGTGTTAGTTAAAGATCTAGACCTTCTAGTTACACGGGGTGAAAAAATTGCCCTCATCGGCGGCAACGGTTGCGGTAAAAGTACTTTAATCAAATTATTGCTTGGCGAACAAGCTGATTATCAGGGTGAAATTTTCCGCGGGACTAATATAGAAGTAGCGTACTTTGATCAGCACAGAACTTCGCTAGACTTAAATAAATCTGTTATCGACACAATTGCAGATGGTAAACGAGAGGTTACTATCAACGGCGGAACAAAGCATGTAATGGGTTACCTGCAAGACTACTTATTTTCGCCTGAACACGTCAATGCGCCTGTTTCCACTTTGTCTGGTGGTGAAAGAAATAGACTGGTGTTAGCTAAGCTAATGTTAAAACCA
>CAJQOP010000052.1 GCA_905479945.1 uncultured Glaciecola sp.
AGGAAAAGGTTTTATTTGGAATTACCTTAACCTAAAAAATAAAAGGGGCAGAGCCGTATTAAAGCAATAATTTGAATCCAAAGCCTCGCTAGTCGGGGCTTTTTCCCTTGAATACAGAGGTTCATAATCCCGATTATTTTACTACAAAGCACGGATGTATCATCCAAAGCTAGGTCGATTCATGCAGACTGACCCTATTGGCTATGAAGACCAGATGAATCTTTATGCTTATGTGGGGAATGACCCGGTTAATTTTACTGATCCTACGGGTGAATGCCGAAGCAATAATGGTAATCCCAAAAATGATTGTAAACCGAGTGCTTCCTCACAAAAGCAAAGTGAAATTATGAATCTGGTTTCGGATGCAGCTACCGTTGGCACTTTTGCTTGTATATTTTTTTGCCAACCAGCTGTGCCAATTTTAGGGATTATGTCTACAGGTTCAGGTTTTTTGGGGGCAGTTGCGAGTGAGGGTGCAGCTAACGATGTTGCCGTCGAATTATTAACCCTAGGTCAAGCGAAAAAATTAAAGCCATTTACGGGCATTATTGGTGATAGCTACCCCAGAATAAGCGGCTTTGTAGAAACCATTGCTCCTGAGCTATTAAAGCCACTTAATGACACTATGACTGAAAATGCGCAAACTAGTAGTCAAGTAAATAGGGCACATGATGCTTTTAACGGTATGAGCAGTTCTATTGTCAAAATTTGCTCAGGTACAGGGGCTCAAAGTAAAAAAGCAGATGGATGTTAGCAATATTTAAATTCTGACGGTATAACCTTGAATAACTTTAATAAATAAAGGCGCGACATTATGGCATTTAAATGGCAACCAATAAAAATTTATACAGAAGGAAAATCAAAATCTGTTGTTCGAGCAATTATGTTGCTTATTATGGTTTACTTCTGGATGGATATTTATTTCGCAATAGCAAATGGCTATTTATTAGACAGACGGGGCGATGTCGTTGAATTCAAATCAAGTGGCGCTAATTATATCTTCAATTTGCTAATAGATTTGTTATTTGGATTTGTAGGTTTTTATTATGCCTTCTTTGGAATAAAAACCAAGCGTGAAAGTGATGAGTGACTCTTTTGTGCTGAACAGTATTAGGCATACGTTTTAATAGGGACTATGAATCCGAAGCCTTACCCCGACTAGCGAGGCTTTGGACTCAAAAACCATACTATTTATTTGAGATGTTACTCAACGCTATAACCTAAAGACTTAACTTGATCTATAACTAAGCCATGACCAGTCAGTAAGGCTGACAACCTGATTTTAGTGCCACTGTTGAAATTTAAGGTATACCAATTGGCGACAGAGTTAAATTTCACAGATTCTAAATTTGACCACTTTTCATTTTTACTACCCGTCCACGGAGTATAAAAACTAATAGCATCAGCGTCAAACTTCCCATGCACCTTATATGCTTCTCCAAATGAATAAACAGCCGCTAAACCAAATCCAGTAATTAGTCCAATTATTGGAAATAAGTCTCTTTCATAATTGATATTCGTAAACACCAAACCATATAAACAAGCTAAAAGTATTGCTAGGCATAACCAAAACAAACTGGATATAATTACTCCAAACTTAAGTTGCCCACTATTTGATTTATGGCTAATTTTTGTCGAAACAATACTGCATAGGATAATGGATATTATTCCGCCAATAATGCCACCTACCAAGCCTGATTCCATTTTTACTATTCCTTAATAATATAAAACATCGACCAATTTCAATTCAGAACATGAAATTATTTGCTTGTCTTTAAGAAAAAACTCGGTAGTGCGAAGCTTTGGACCCTTAGACGTCTGTCCCAGATTAGTTGTCGAGTATAGATATTCTGAGTTTTATAGAAAAAATCAATTGATTTTTCTTAGCTTCACATAAGCAATAATTGAAAAAACCAGAACTAAAACCGCATACAAGAGTATGATTAAAGGGCTTTTAACCATGTTCATATAGAAGGCTATGTCTGCTAAAAATTTTATGTCATTGCTGCCATCTAGCACTGCAATAACGAGTGAAAAAATAAGAAATACTATGAACCATAAAGTAGCGTTCTTAAGTCCACTTTTCAGACTTGGCAAAAACAAATTCATTCAATAACAATCCTCACTAATATCGATATAGTCAATGTAATAGCGCTTTTACTTAATTGCATTTATCACCAACGCATGTGTTAGATGCTGCTTGATTTATAGCTTCTTGGGTCCCAGTTACGAGTACTTCTGCTGTGGCTTTACCACCAGCAAGGGAGCCTGCTGGACCTAAGTTTGTAGACCTTGTAAGCGCACCAACAGCTCTCTCTCCAGCAACACCTCCAATGATTGTCCCAGCGGCACTAATTCCTGAAGCTTTGTCAACATCTTGTTGAATCGGATCTCCATTGGCAGTGTTCTCAACCATTTGAGTTAATCCGCCTCCCACGGCAGCAACTCCAGCAGAAGGAATTAGCACTGTGGCAGCAGCTTCTGCACCTGTTAACCCAATTTTTGCGACGGCAGCACCAGCTAAACCTCCTGTTGCGCCAACGGCCGCTCCAGTTAAAGTTGCAGCTCCAACTGTAGACCAATTAATTTTTTTATCCCCAAAGAAAGACTGAACAGCGATTGAAGATACCGCTCCAAAAGCAGCACCTATTGCTCCACCTAAAAGGCCAAACTTACCAGTTGGGTCAACCATATTAACCGGATCATTCCCCACATAAGCATAAAGATTCATCTGATCTTCATAACCCACTGGATCAGTCTGCAAAAAACGCCCTAGCTTTGGATGATACATCCGTGCTTTGTAGTAAAATAATCGGGATTACGAACCACTGTATTTATGGGTAAAATAAACAAACATTGTGCTCTGTAACTACAGTACAAATTCAGCAAAGAATAGGAATTAAAGCCCAGACTCGCGCGGCTTTGGATTCAAATTATTGTTACCAAGGGGAGTCAGAACGACCAGTTTTCCAACCTGAGCACGGGTTATATTCAATATATTCTGAATTAGAGCAGAAAACATGGAACATTTCATCGTCTTCGTCTGACAAACAAAGAAACTCTACAAGAACAGAATTATCAAAAAATAAAGTTACGTCGCCCACTTCATTTTGAGAAACAGACCTAATTGAACCGAAACTTATGTTCTTAAGTTTAGCATCTAGCTCTTCATTTGTTTCAACGTCATCTAAACTTGCACAAATTACCTGTTTGTTTTTTATTACTCTCCAATTGCTTGAATACGTTCCTATTTCCCATTCACGGTACTTTTCAGTACTGGCATCGTTATCTTTTTTTCCAAAACCTAAACTCAAGGATGTGCTATTACCTACTGCTTGGCGAACACAACGCAAGTTGATCACTTCATCTATTTTTTTATCTATCTCAATATTAATCATTATCCCCCCAAAGACTTTAACCAGCTAGGAATAGGCTTGTTCGCACTTTGGTACATACTTACAGCATCTTCAATTAGCTCTTCTTTTGTTCTGTCACCAGCTCCAGGCGTTTTTACATCATGAAATTCTCGCCTAGTTTTTTTTCCTAAGTCTCTTTCTATTTTCTTAGCAATATCTTTAGCAAATTTCTCTGATGCTTTTTTAGCAGCTTGGTTCTTGGCGACAGCTCTAGCAGTAGCCCTTGCCCCAACAATAATAGAGGCATCAGGTGTCGGACTAACAGGACTATTCAATATATCAAAAAGAATTAAACTGCCATCAATAGCCGCATCGCCCCATGAGTAATCGTTAGAATCATCTGGGGTAAATGTACACGTTTCGTTACCGTCTTTATCAGTAACGCATTCCATCTCCATTCCTGAAGGATCGAACATGTTTACGGGATCATTCCCAACATAAGCATAAAGATTCATCTGATCTTCATAACCCACTGGGTCAGTTTGCAGGAAGCGCCCTAGCTTTGGATGATACATCCGTGCTTTGTAGTAAACTAATCGTAAATATGATCCAGTATGCCTAAAGCTTAATTTACAGCTCAGTTATTGCTTGTTTAAAAATTACAATGAGAAGGCTGAGATCTAGGTTCACACCTGCAATATTTGCATCAATCCAATCCTGTTGTGAAATTTGAGGCCAACTTACATTATAACCCAAGCTGTATAACAGCTCTTCAAAAAAGAAACGCAGAACCCGCCCGTTTCCTTCTCTAAATGGGTGAAGCAAATTCAGCTCACAAAACAAGTCTGCGACCTTATAAATGATATCATTTTTGTCATGGCAGTCGGCTAGTGCAGGGATACTCATGAATAGTTTTTTGGCTTCAGGCTCAATGCGTGTCCAAGTACAAAAGCGAGTATCCCCTTAGAAATATCCACATCTCGTGTTTCTCCGGCCCATTTAAACAAATCTTGAAATAAGTGACGATGAAGCTGCCTTAAATGCTCGAAGGAAAAGTCTGAAAGTGTTGGTTGGGAAGGTTGGGAAGGTTCGTAGGTTCTATAGCGTTCAGCAGTGAACTCGGCTTCTGCTTCATCCAGCAGATTAGAGTCACGGATATCCAATAAGTTAATTAAAACGTCGGAGTTAGGATAGCAATACTTATCGTGGGTTACCCCGTATTTATCTCGCATACTTACGTTTTAAATCTGCAATTGATTTACCTTCACTACTCTTTTTCAGCGAAAGACCTTCGTAGCTCAAGCTAACCTTGAAATTATCCATATTGGGAGTGAATTTTACCTTTCTCTCATTGTTTTCTTTAGAAACTGTTGTTGCCATAACCCCTCCTTCATAGCTTTTAATATTAACTTAGTAAGCGCTAAATTGCCATTATCTTGATTGTATTAATAGTTCGGTTTTACCTGCTAAATTCATCGCTGTAGCAATAGCGTCAAACAGTATCGCTGCTGCCACTCTAATGTTTTACTGACCTTAACGCATTAGTGTTTGGAATCATGCAAAGTGCTTTATGAGTTTTGTTATAAACTTCTGTGAGCTTAGAGCGTGAGACAAACGTGTAAACTTGTGTGCTTGTGATGTTCGCATGGCCTAACATCTCTTGGACATGACGAAGGTCAGCGCCATTATCTAACATGATCGTTGCCGTTGAATGCCGAAACAAGTGACATGCTCCGCCACGTTTAAAGCCAGCAAGTCTTACAAAACGAGAAGCGGCATCAGATAATGCGTTTACTCTAAAACGCGTTCCTTTATCATTTAGAAAAAACGCACTGCCTGATGTAATGGTGGCAAGTTGAGGTCTTAACTTAGCAAGATAAAACACAATCCATTCAC
>CAJQOP010000053.1 GCA_905479945.1 uncultured Glaciecola sp.
CCTCTATTATCAGTTACAGTTTCATAAGCTATGCAAGTTGCGCCAGACTCTACCAATAGCTTCGTTTGCACTGGGTCTGGTGCAAGATGCAAGTATGTATAAAGCGTTTGACCTTCGCGCAGCATTTTACACTCATTTGGCTGTGGCTCTTTTACCTTTACTATCATGTCTGCACTTGAGAATATTTCTTCCGGCGTGACTAGTATTTTCGCGCCGGCGGTAATGTAAAGCTCGTCTGTGAAACCAATCGAAGTTCCAGCATTTGTTTGAACTATTACTTCATGCCCACAATTAACAAATTCTTTGACAGCTGCAGGGGTTAAACCTACACGATATTCATGGTTTTTTATTTCTTTTGGTACACCGACAATCATCATTACACCTCATATGTTAATTAATTGTTGAGTTTACTGTATTTTTGAAAAATAAAAATACCGAATTTCTTTCGTATGCAATATAATATTCCGTACATCTCTAAATATTAAAAATAATATGCTAGTTAAAACTCCGAAGCACATAGATAGGATTGACCGTAAAATACTTACGGCCTTACAAATTGACGGTAAAATGTCTAATGTAGAGTTAGCATCACAAGTCGGATTAAGCGCCAGTCCCTGTCTTGAAAGAGTAAAGCGTTTAGAACAACAAGGTTATATTACTGGCTATACAGCGATAGTAGACCCATCTAAACTGGGGGCCGCAATGTTAGTATTCGTTGAAATAACATTGTCAAAAACCTCTGTTGATATTTTTGCAGAATTTTCTGCCGCGGTGCAAAACCTAGATGATATTCAAGAATGTCATTTAGTGTCAGGAAATTTTGATTTTTTACTAAAGGCACGTGTGGCTGATATGTCTAGCTATCGTAAGTTGCTGGGTGATACTTTGTTGCGACTTCCAGGTGTGCGTGAATCTCGCACATACGTTGTAATGGAGGAAGTAAAGCATATCAATAGAATAAAAATACACGATAAATAACATTCATTCTGTATTCAGTTGTTTGGATTATGATATTCTTAAGCATTGACATTAACTAGTTCCGTTTGAACTAGTTGTACCGACAAACAATATTATAAAAATAAGAATTTAGGGGATATGGCGCAATTATCCGGAACACAGCGATTAATGGAAGTAGGCATGATGCTGTCATGCGCTACAGCTTTCTTCTTGCTTATAGCTTTAGCATCTTTTCATCCAAGTGATCCCGGTTGGTCACAAGCGGGACTTCACAACGAAATTCAAAACCTGATGGGTTCCATAGGAGCTTGGGCTGCCGACATTTTGTTGTTTACATTTGGCATAACGGCTTATGTTTTACCTTTCGCTCTAGCATTCTGCGGTTGGTTCATTTTTCTGCATATAAAAAGCGTCACTAAACTTGACTATCTCACTATTAGCTTACGCTTGGTAGGTGCACTGTTGGTTATTTTTGGCTTTACCGGTATAGCCAGTATTAATTTTGACGATTTTTACAGCGTATCTGCAGGCGGTGCAATGGGTGATATTATCAGTACCGCACTCATTCCGCATTTTAGTTTCGTTGGTACGGTATTGCTTCTTATCTGTTTTTTCTGCACAGGCTTCACACTAGCAACCGGTATTTCTTGGTTGAGCATCATTGATAGTATCGGTTCTTTCACTATCAATAGAGGCAAAGAGCTTTATTCATTGCCACAGAAAATTAGTACAATTTCGTTGCCTTCATTTTCAAGTAGAAATGAAAAGATGTTAACGGACACCTCTGATAATGAAAGTGCAGAGTTCAACATAACTAGCTTACGCGCTGAACCTGAGCCTGAAGTACAAACTGAAACCATTGCTGAAAAGCCAAAGCAATCAGCTATTACTCGTTCTGAGGAACCTGAATTTCATATCCCTGATGCGGTCTTTATGTCTGAAGATGATGTAGTCATTGATAATAATAAGCCTGCATTTTTTAGAGTATCTAAGGACCAAGAAGAAAAAGCTGTGACGCAAACGTCTGAAAGACAAACGATTAAGGTGGTGCGTGCATCAAAAAGTACAGGGCAGGGTGGTTTGCGTGCTGAACAGAGCATTAAACCAGCTACTGCAGTTGTTTCTCCGATCACCTCAGAAAAGGAACTCATGCCATCTTTTGACTTGCTAGACAGGCCAGATAAACATGAGAATCCGATAACACCTGAAGAACTAGAACAGGTTTCAAGGTTATTAGAACAAAAACTAGCTGATTTCAGTATCATTGCTAACGTAGTTAATGTTTTACCGGGCCCTGTCATTACAAGATTTGAGTTGGATTTGGCTCCTGGCGTTAAAGTCAGTAAAATTACCACTCTGTCTAAAGATCTCGCACGCGCAATGTCGGCTATTTCAGTTCGAGTGGTTGAAGTTATTCCTGGTAAATCGGTAATCGGTTTAGAATTACCAAATAAGCACCGTGAAATGGTGCGATTAAGCGAAGTAATTGAAACTAGGGCGTTCCAAGATAGTTCATCACCTCTTACTATAGTCCTAGGCGCTGATATTTCTGGAAAGCCAGTTGTCGTCGATTTGGGCAAGATGCCGCATTTGTTAGTTGCAGGAACAACCGGTTCTGGTAAATCGGTTGGTGTAAACGTCATGATTTTGAGCTTGCTGTATAAGTCCACGCCTGAAGATGTTCGGCTTATTATGATCGATCCAAAAATGCTCGAGCTCTCAGTTTATGAGGGAATACCTCATCTGCTCACAGAAGTTGTGACTGATATGAAACAAGCTTCAAATGCATTACGCTGGTGTGTAGGTGAAATGGAACGTCGTTATCGCTTGATGTCCGCACTGGGGGTACGAAATCTTAAGGGTTATAATAAGAAAATTGCCGATGCAATTGCTGCTGGCGCACCGATACTTGACCCTTTATGGAAATCAGAGGAGAGCATGGAAGAAACTGCTCCTGCTCTTGGTAAACTGCCAAGTATTGTTGTTATAGTTGATGAATTTGCTGACATGATGATGATAGTCGGTAAAAAAGTAGAAGAGCTCATCGCAAGAATTGCGCAAAAAGCACGAGCCGCTGGCATTCACTTGATTTTGGCAACGCAGCGTCCTTCAGTAGACGTTATCACTGGTTTAATTAAGGCCAATATTCCGACCCGAATTGCATTTCAAGTGTCCAGTAAAATCGATTCAAGAACGATATTAGATCAGCAGGGTGCAGAGACTCTTCTAGGTGCAGGAGATATGCTTTACAACCCACCAGGAACGAGTATTACAACTCGCGTGCACGGTGCATTCGTGGATGACCATGAAGTACATGCGGTAGTTGCGGATTGGAAGCAAAGAGGCGCGCCACAATACATAGATGAAATCCTAAATGGAGAAGCAGTCGCTGATTCACTTCTCCCTGGAGAGCAGTCTGATGGTGAAGATCAAGAATACGATCAATTTTATGACGAAGCGGTGGCATTTATTACTGAAACCAGAAGGGCATCTGTATCAAGCGTGCAACGTAAGTTTAGAATTGGTTACAATAGAGCGGCTCGTTTAGTTGAACAAATGGAACTGAGTGGTGTCGTAAGTTCTCCGGGGCACAATGGTAATCGAGAAGTTTTAGCCCCGCCGGCCCCTAAGGATTAAATTTATGAATTTTGATATTAGCCAAAAGCGCTTGGTACAAGTGATAGCTATTGTTTGTCTGCCAGCTTTCATTTTCACTAAAAACCTTCAAGCTAATGAAGGGCTTGAGCTTGATGCGAAATCTGTACTGCATAGCAAGCTACAAAAATTAAATTCATTCCAAACTGAATTTTCACAAAGTATTACCGACCTCGCAGGAAATGAACTACAGAGTTCATCTGGCACATTAGCATTACAAAAGCCGAACCAACTGCGATGGGAAACTATTACACCCGATGAAACTTTATTGATTGCGGATGGCACAACTGTTTGGAACGTTGATCCATTCGTAGAGCAAGTGACCGTGATGGCGCAAGATATGCTCACTCAGAACAATCCACTTATGTTGTTGGTTTCTGATAGCGAAGAGCAATGGAATAGTGTTTCGGTCGAGAGCGTTGAATTTGAAAATATTGAAGCAGAAAGTTCAGGTAGCAAATTTAAAGTCATCTCATTAGACGAAAACACAAACGTTGTTTCTTTGATTATCACCTTTAAAAATGATCAGCTTGTTAGCCTTAAGTCAACTGATAGGCAGCAGCAACAGAGTCTACTAGTTTTTACAAATAGCATTAATAATGAAGCCCTTACAAAGGATTACTTTTTTTATGCGGCACCCTCCAACTATATTATTGATGACCAACGAAGCCAATAACTAGTAGCTTATCTATATTATGAAAGTTGATTAAATGAACTCATCTACGTATAAACCTCTTGCCAGTTTATTAAGGCCGAAGTCTTTAGATGATTATGTTGGGCAATCTCATTTAATTGGTAAGCAAGGCACTATTTCAAAAATGCTGCAGCAAAACGCCTGTTACTCGATGGTATTTTGGGGCCCCCCTGGTACCGGTAAAACAACCTTAGTTCACCTTATCGCAGAGCAGCTAAACGCCGATGTAATTGAACTTTCGGCCATTAGTTCTGGCGTAAAGGATATCAGAGCCGCGATTGGTGAGGTTGATAGCAACGATCTTTTCTCTAAGCAGAAGGTTGTTTTTGTTGATGAAATACATCGCTTCAATAAAAGCCAGCAAGATGCATTTTTACCCTATGTAGAAAGCGGCCACATTATTCTAATTGGCGCGACGACGGAAAATCCAAGTTTTTCTATCAACAGGGCTCTTTTGTCTCGTTTACGAGTTTTTATATTAGAGAAATTAAGCGAAGTTGAATTAGCGTATTTGCTCAGAAAAGCGGTTGTTTTTCTTGAGGAAAGAGACAAAAAAGCAATTTCAGTTCAAGAGAACGCAATGAATTCCTTAGTTATTCATTCCAATGGTGATGCTAGAAGCTTGCTGATGTCTGTTGAAATCTGTGCAGATCTAGCCGCAACAACAGGCGAAATTGATTTAGATGTTGTAAAAAAAGCTACAGGTGCCAAAACTCTCGCGTTTGATA
The DNA here is from genome assembly GCA_905479945.1 of uncultured Glaciecola sp. GTDB lineage: Bacteria > Pseudomonadota > Gammaproteobacteria > Enterobacterales > Alteromonadaceae > Glaciecola. Next base: position 5,035 of record CAJQOP010000053.1, read on the forward strand.
AAAATGGAGACCATTACTACGATCTTTTGTCTGCGTTTCATAAGTCTGTTAGAGGTTCAAGCCCGGATGGTGCCCTGTATTGGTTTTGCCGCCTATTAAAAAGTGGCGGCGATCCACTGGTTATTGCAAGGAGATTATTAGCTATCGCATCTGAGGATATTGGCAATGCCGACCCCAGAGCATTGCAAGTATGTTTAAATAGTTGGGATCTATATCACAGAGTTGGACCATCTGAAGGCGAGAGGGCACTTGCCCAGGCTGTTATATACTGTTCTTTAGCACCAAAGAGTAATGCAGTTTATGCCGCTTTCAAGAAAGCCCAAAGAATGATTGATGAAAGCCCAAGTTTGGAAGTACCTCATCACCTTCGTAATGCCCCTACAAGCCTAGCTAAAGAAATGGGGCATGGTGAAGGTTATCGGTATGCGCATAATGAACCACATGCTTATGCGGCAGGCGAGGCTTATCTGCCAAAAGAACTAGCGGGCGAAGCCTTTTATCATGCTACAGATAGGGGCTTAGAAAAACAGTTGAGCGCTAAAATGGAGTTTTTAGCTGAACTAGATGCGCAGGCGGAAAATAGAAGAAAGGGCGGGAACTAGTATGAGTACCATTCAAATTTACTTATTTGTTGCCATTGGCGGAGCCGTTGGTTCATCATTGCGTTATTTTATTGGGCAATTAACGACTAATCTATTGGGAAAGGGCTTTCCATTTGGTACTCTTGCTGTAAATGTTATTGGCTCCTTTTCATTAGGACTGCTGTATTCATTTATTCAACAGGATGGGTCTGACAATACAGGCTTGAGAGCCCTGATTGGAGTAGGTTTGCTTGGTGCATTCACTACTTTCTCGACGTTTTCAATCGATACAGTGTTACTCATTCAGCAGGGTGAACTATTAAGAGCCGGGCTCAATGTATTTTTCAATGTCACCGTCTGCTTGGTTGCAGTCTGGTTGGCCTTATTAATTTTCAAAGGATAATATAAAAAATGTTAGATCCTCGATTACTCAGAAATAATCTCGATGAAGTTGCCGCTAAACTTAAAAAACGAGGTTATTCGTTGGACGTTTCAGCCATAACTGAGTTTGAAAAAAGGCGGAAGTCGTTGCAAATTGCTACCGAAGATTTACAAAATGAACGCACTGTGCGATCGAAAGCAATTGGCAGAGCAAAAGCTTCTGGGGAGGATATTCAACCGTTATTGGACGAGGTAAGTGGTCTTGGTGAAAAACTCGAAGAAGCCAAAGCGAGTTTAGACAAGGTAATGGCTGCGCTTAATATTATTTATCAAGAAGCACCTAATTTACCATCGGATGGCGTGCCTGAAGGTAAAAGTGAAGATGACAATCAAGAGGTTCTAGTTTGGGGAGAAGTACCTACTTTTGATTTTAAAGTCAAAGATCACGTTGATGTCGCGGCAGGTTTGGCCAACGGACTAGACTTTGAGACTGCGGCTAAACTCTCTGGTTCTCGCTTTGTTGTTATGAATGGTGCAGTTGCCAGAATGCATAGAGCTATCGGCCAGTTTATGCTTGATATGCATACACAAGAACATGGGTATCAGGAAGTTTATGTACCTTATTTAGTTAATTCGGACAGCTTATATGGGACGGGACAATTACCTAAGTTTGGCGAAGATTTATTTCATACAAAGCCAGCTACGGAAGAAGGACAGGGTATGTCCTTGATACCGACAGCTGAAGTTCCATTGACTAATATTGCCCGAGATGAAATTTTCCCATTGGATACGCTGCCAATAAAAATGGCTGCTCATACGCCTTGTTTTAGAAGCGAAGCTGGTTCATACGGACGTGATACAAAAGGACTAATTAGGCAACATCAGTTTGATAAGGTTGAAATGGTGCAGCTTGTTCACCCTGATAGTTCAATGCAGGCATTAGAAGAACTAACTGGGCATGCTGAAGCAATTCTGCAAAAGCTTGGTTTAACTTATAGAAAAGTTTTACTTTGCACCGGAGATATGGGATTTGGTTCAACTAAAACTTATGATTTAGAAGTCTGGTTGCCAGCTCAAGGTACGTATCGAGAAATTTCTTCATGTTCAAGTATGGGGGATTTTCAAGCGCGAAGAATGCAAGCTAGATATAAATCTAAGGATATGAAAAAGCCTGAACTCTTGCATACCTTAAATGGTTCTGGTCTCGCTGTTGGTCGAACTTTGGTAGCGATACTTGAAAATTATCAGCAAGCAGATGGCAGTGTAAAAGTTCCTCAGGCCCTAGTTTCGTATATGAATGGTATGGAAGTAATTAGACCTTCCGCGTAAGCGCGGGGATATAAGCAATTAGTTATTTGCTTAGAGGCATTTTGCCGGTT
>CAJQOP010000054.1 GCA_905479945.1 uncultured Glaciecola sp.
TCTGTGAAGCGTTCATGTTTGTTATCGGTCTCTCAATTGAGGAGCCTTACATCAAGCGAACTGCTTCACAGAAGAACATTGGTTGCTGCCAATGTCTGGGTCTCACTTTACCACTTTGGAGAAAGGATTTTGCCATACAAATACATTGATGCCATGGACATCCAAGAAACGACGGCAAAAGTGATAAAGATAATTTCTCAGGTGTTGTCGTCAGGGTGTCCGACAGAAGAAGTCATTGCGTTTGAAATGTGCATGAGTAAAAGAACGCTGCAACGCCGTCTAAATGACGAAGGCCATTCGTTTTCAGAATTATTAAACACCGTGCGCCATACAATGGCTAAGCAACTTTTATCCACTACCAACATGCCAAGTACAGAAATCGCCTATCAGCTGGGATATAGCTCACCTAGTACATTTGCTCGGGCATTTAAGCATCAGGTAGATGTGTCTCCCACTGAATACCGAAAGCAGTCACTGTCTACTGGGTATTGATTTGCTAAAAATTGTTATATGAATTTGGAAAAAAATAAAGCAAAATAATTACCTTGGTTGAATTAAATGGTAATCTATCGCCTATTTTTCAAGGTGCTTAACTCAACGTAGAAACACTTGTCGCGTTTTATTAGGGAACTCAAATGAAAAGTCAATTTAGACTCAAAACAGCTGTTTTATTTTCTCTTGTTACACTATTTTTCATATCCGCATGCAGCAAAGAGCCAATGTTATCTGAAGATACGCAATTGGCGTCAAGACCAGCAAAATTAATGATTTTAGGGCAAAACTCCAATGACACGTTTCTGAAATATCCTGCAACCGTAAAAGCTGAGAACGTATCCGCATTGAGCTTTGAAGTGGGCGGTGTCGTAAGCGAACTATTGGTAGTAGAATCTCAAGAAGTGCAAAAAGGAGATGTGCTGGCTAAGTTAGATGTGCGAGATCTACAGGCAAACTTGCAGTCAGCACAAGCACTATTCGATAGTGCAAATAGCGAATTTGAAAGGGCGGAAAGGCTGATAAAGCAAGATGCAATATCAAAAAGTGTGTTTGAACAACGTCGCTCTCAACGTGATGTCAATCAGGCCCAACTAGATACCGCACAAAAAGCCCTAGACGATGCAGTTTTGGTTGCCCCTTTTGCTGGTTATGTAGCTGGGGTGACGATAAAAGCCAAACAAGCTATTCAAGCTGGCACCACGGCTATAACCATTTTAGGCTTTGGTCAAATGGAAGCTACTATTAACCTTCCAGCCAGTATTATGGCTCTGGCAGATAGAAACGATGAAGGAGTAAAAGTCGCATATTTGCTGTTTAGCTTTGCACCTGAACAACGTATCCAAGCTACATTTAAAGAGGCAAGTTTAAGTGCTGATAGCGCTTCACAAACCTACCAGGTTACCTTTACTTTTAGCTCTCCACAAAATATGAATGTATTGCCCGGCATGAATGCAACTCTGTGGTTTCAAGACCCTAGACAAAGAATGACAGCAGCGGACGAGGTGAGCATACCGATAGCGGCAGTGGGAATTGACGGTGAACAGAAATACGTTTGGGTAGTTGACCCTTCAGACAATACTGTCAGCAGAAGAAATATCAGCATACAAGATGGCATCGGAGAAACGCTTGTTGTAACAAGCGGTTTAGAATTCGGAGATACGGTGGTTGCCGCTGGAATATCCTCGATTTCAGCGGGCATGAAAGTTCACCCTTGGTCTAAGTAACGTTGTTAATAAGGGATCATTAAATGAACCTAGCAGAATTTTCTATAAAAAATCAGCTCTTAAGTGTGATTGCGGTCCTGTTAGTCCTTGCAGGTGGCTGGAACGCCTATCAGACTATGCCTCGATTTGAAGATCCAGAATTTACCATTAGAACGGCGCTGATTTTCACCCAATATCCCGGAGCCAGTCCAGAGCAAGTAGCTTTAGAAGTCAGTGACCCTCTTGAAACAGCCATACAAGAGATGCAAGAAGTACGCAGTATATCGACAGTATCTTCAGCCGGTCTTTCTGAAATTAAGGTGGAAATAAAATACGGTTTTTCTAAAAGCAAAGAAGAGCTGCAGATTATATGGACCAAACTGCGCAATAAGATGAATGATGCAAAGGCATCCCTTCCCAGCGAGGCGCACTCGCCTATTGTTAATGATGATTTTGGTGACGTTTATGGTTTGTCATATTTTATCACTGGAGATGACTTTAGTTATGCTGAGTTGCGCACTTACGCTAGAGATCTGCAAAAAGACATTTTGCAGGTCAAGGGAGTGGGCAAGGTTCAAATTGCTGGCGTGCAAGATGAAGCAATATTTGTTGAAATCTCATCTGAAACAACCGCTAGTTTAGGGGTATCGATTGATAAACTATACGACATCTTAAAGAAACAGAATTCAGTGGTTTTTGCTGGCAATGTAGATATTGGTAGTCAACGGCTTTCAATTGATCCATCCGGTAATATTGACTCAGTTGAATCGATTAAAAACCTGCTCGTATCGAACGAATCAGACGGTAAAATTCTGTATTTGAAGGACATTGCTAATGTGTATCGAGATTACAAGACGCCTGCTACCAAAATCATCAGATACGACGGTAAAAAGGCCATCGCCTTAGGGGTGTCAAATGTAGCCGGTGGTAACGTAGTGAAAGTGGGTCAAGCAGTTGATCAAAAATTAGCTGAATCACAAAGTCGCCGACCCTTAGGCATAGACGTTCATGAATACTACCATCAGGGAAAAGTCGTGGAGGCTTCGGTCAATGATTTCGTATTGAATGTCATTGCAGCCTTAGTCATTGTGATTGCATCTCTGTTATTTACCATGGGCATACGTTCAGCATTAGTCATTTCATTTATTTTGTTGGTCACTGTGGGCGCAACCTTGACTACCATGCAAATTATCGGTGTGCCGTTACATAGAATATCCCTTGGTGCTTTGATCATCTCGTTAGGAATGATGGTGGACAATGCAGTGGTGATAACAGAGGCAATGTTAGTCGGGGTTAATAAAGGCCGCAAGAAGCTTGAAATCGCAAAAGAGATTGTGACTCAAACCAAATGGCCCCTGCTGGCAGGCACATTGGTTGGCGTGATTGCTTTCGCACCCATTGGGTTTGCCCCAGGTGAAACAGCTGAATTTACTGGTGACTTGTTTTGGGTGGTAATGATTGCACTATTATTCAGCTGGATATTGGCCTTAACTATCACTCCCCTTACTTGTTATTGGTTATTCCCAGATGTGGCTGAAGATAAAACGGAACAAAACCAACATGGTAAAGAAGTAGAAGGGGTGTTTTTTATCCGATTTAAACAGCTCATGCGCTGGGCCTTGCATTCACGCTTGCTAGTGATAGGTTTTGTGCTTGGCTTATTTGCTTTATCAATTTGGGGAGCCCAGTTTATGACCAAAGGCTTCTTCCCACGTTCAACGTCACCACAAATGGTCGTCGATATTTGGCTGCCAGAAAGTACGAGGATTGAACACACTGAGAAGTACATGATTGAAATCGAAGGTTTTGTCAGCAAGATGGAAGGGGTCAATGCGGTACAAACTTTGATTGGCGGAGGTGCTCTTCGGTATATGTTGACCTATGGCTCGGAATCGGCCAATAGCTCATATGGACAACTGCTGGTGCGAGTAGACAATTATAAAGAAATCGACGGAATGATGCCGATCGTACAAGACTTTATCGCCAAAAATTATCCTGAAGCACAAGCTAAGGCATGGCGCTTTGTACTTGGACCTGGTGGCGGTTCCGCGATAGAGGCCGAGTTTAGTGGGCCCGACCCCGTTGTGCTGCGTCGTCTCGCTAACCAAACAAAGGCGATTATGAAGGCCGATGGAAGAGCCCTCTCTGTGAAAGACGATTGGCGCGAGCCTGTGAGTATTATTCAACCGGTTTATTCCGAGAGTAAGGCCCGGCAGGCCGGAGTTTCCAGAGAAGATTTATCAGTAGCTATTGCGAGTTTTTACAACGGTAAAAACGTAGGTACATTTAAAGAAGGCACTGATCTTATTCCCATTATATCCCGTTTGCCCGATAGCGAAGTAGCTTCGATAAGCGATATGAAAAGCATTCAGGTGACCAGTTCTATCACCGGTAAAACTGTACCTATATTGCAAGTAACTGATGGCTTTAAAACGGTATGGCGCAACGGAAAACTGCGTAGTGAAAACCGTACGTTCAGAATAAAAGTTCAATCTGACCCGCTTCCAGGAGAACTTGCTGCAAGCTTATTAAACAGAATTAAACCGCAAATTGAAGCAATTGATATACCCAATGGTTACGAACTTGAATGGGGCGGGGAGGCTGGGTCTTCCGAAGAATCTAGCTCAGACCTAATGTCGACCATACCTCTTGGTTTTTTGGCCATGGTTCTTGTGGTTGTTGTTTTATTCGGTAAGATAAAGCAACCTTTAGTGATTTGGTCAGTTGTGCCGCTTGCTATGATCGGCGTTGTATTTGGCTTAGTTGTGACGGGTATTCCCCTAGAGTTTATGGGCATGTTGGGGCTACTTTCTTTGTCTGGCTTATTGATACAAAATGGTATTATATTGGTCGATACGATGGATACTGAGATTAGCACCGGTAAACCACGTTTTGACGCCATTGTCGACTCTGCTGCAAGCAGAGTTCGTCCAGTGGTATTAGGGTCATTTACCACCGCATTAGGTGTTATCCCACTATTTTTTGATGCATTTTTTCAATCAATGGCCGTGGTCATTGTATTTGGATTGAGTTTCGCAACCGTAATCACCTTACTTTTTGTACCCGTACTATATGCTACGTTTCTGAACGTAGAAGCTAAGGAGACGGCATTATGAAATATTTAATCCACGTTTTATTTATAACTAGCGCACTTTCACTGGCGGGATGTTCCTCTACGGAGGATGGCTCTTATGACAATGCGGTTGTTGAAAAGGCTGTCAACGCCCCTACTACTTGGTCAACAGAGCAATCTGAATATGTCACGGGTCCTGAAGAGTGGCTGCAGCATTTTTCCGATCCGAAATTGCTCGCCTTAATCGAGGAGGGCCAAAAAAATAATCTCGACTTAAGAATTGCGGCTGGCAATATGGATGTAGCATGGTTGTTAGCAGAAAAAGCAGGCAGCGCGTTGCAACCAAATGTTAATTTGTCCCTAGGTAGAGGGCAATCTGGTGGCGTTGAAGGAGGTGGTTCATCGTCTTCGGTTAACGTGGGGCTGCAGGTAGGTTGGGAATTGGATGTGTGGGGCAGAATCCGTTCCGGAAGTGATGCTGCACAAGCCCAGGCTCAAGCAACTCAGGCAGATTATTTGTACGCAAAACATTCTATAAGTGCCAACATAGTCAAAACATACCTCAAGGTTATTGAAGCAAAATTGCAGGCCAATATTAGCAAAGAAAATTTAGCGATCCTCGAAAAGACCCTGAAAATCACCCAAGCAAAATACGAAAATGGCTTGTTAACAGGACAAGATGTCGCATTAAATAAGGCAAATTTAGCAAGCGCATCTGAGCAACTAATATCTGCACAAGGAGCTAAAAGAGAAGCGATTAGAGCACTTGAATTGATACTTGGGCGATATCCAGATGCCGCTTTAGATATTGCTGATGTATTCCCTGAGTTGCCTGCTGCACCGCCAGCAAATTTGCCATCAAGAGTCTTAGAGCGTCGGCCTGATATCATCGCGGCCGAAAGACAAGTTGCCGCTGCTTTTTCGGCTACGGATCAAGCGAAAGCCGCACAGCTTCCTAGTTTTTCCCTAAGTGGTAATCTTGGGGGGGCTTCAGATTCTCTCTCCAATGTTTTAAGTCCAAGTAACGTCGCTTGGCAACTAGCGTCGAGCCTGCTGGTTCCTTTGTTTGATAGCGGTGCAAAGAAAATTGATGTAGAGATCGCTAATGCTGAACAGCAGCAAGCTTTGGATAATTATAGAAAAAGCGCATTAACAGCTTTCGCAGAAATTGAGCAAAACCTTGATAACGGAATCGACTTTGCCAGCCGAGCAAGTGCCCTTGAAGAGGCATATCAACAAAGTGAAAAAGCTATGAAGATTGCCAATATACGTTATCAAGAAGGTGAAAGTGAACTTCTTGATATATTGCAAATACAGCAACAAATGATATCTGCAAAGAGCAACTTATTGTCGATTAAACGCAGTCAGTTAGAGCAGCAGGTAAATCTATATTTGGCCTTGGGTGGAAGTTGGTAGTTTAGGCTAATAGATTTTGGTGTGAAAATAAGCAGATAGGGTCTCTTCTGGCGGCAATTGGCCCAATCAGAAAGGTGTATCATGGATTTTACGATAAGCTTTATAGAGTTGTTTTTTTGGTCACTCTATCTTGTTTCTCCTCTACTCTTATTTTTAGGGTTGCTGGTAGTTGCGCTTGGACAGATTGTAGCAAGTGTCGAGAAATGGAAAAAATTTGACGGTTTATATTGGTCGCTAGTTACTGCAACAACAGTTGGCTATGGGGATATTAGACCGATTAAGAAACGCTCGAAAATACTATCGATTGTGATAGCTTTTATTGGACTAGTGTTGACTGGGATCATAATTGCTGTTGCACTCAAGACCGCGACTATTGCATTGGAACGTCATGGCAATGAGCAAATAATTGAAAGAATAAAAGATATCTAATACGACTTATCAAACAACAGATGGCTAGAAAGAGATGTAGTAATTACATAGTTATTGCGTAAATTAAAGGAATTAACAATGAAAACACTTATCTTTATTTCAGTTGCTTTGATTGCAGTCACAATGCACGTGCGTGCCGAAGACAATGGGCAATCTTGTGTGATGGACTATATTTCTTCAGGTGAAGCGTCAATGACCTTGGCTGAAATTAGAGAGGCTTGCGGCATAGCCGAGCAAGAGATAAGCATAACAAAGCCGGAAGTTGAAGGCGCCAAAAGTAAAAGTGGGAGCATATCAAACCGTTTCTTAAACGAGAAGAAAACCGAAATTAATCAATATGTACTCACACCTCATAAAATGAATTACTTGCTTCCGGCAATAACAACGAATCGTATAAATAAAGAAGCATACAGCTCTTACAATGGTTTTGAACAGAACTTAGAGGACATTGAATCTAAGTTTCAGCTCAGTTTAAAAGTCCCCTTGAATAGCGATAGTATGCTCATTGAAGGAGATGCCCTTTATATCGGTTTCACACTCCAAGCATGGTGGCAGATTTATGCTGAGGGTATTTCCAAACCCTTCCGCGAAACCAATTACCAACCTGAAATATTCTATCTAGCTCCCCTTGATTGGCAACCTTTTGGAGGGAATACCAGCTTCATAGTCGGTTTGGAGCACCAATCTAATGGCAGAGGGCAAGGCTTATCACGCAGCTGGAATCGCTTTTATAGTCATCTCTTATTTGAGAAGGGCAATTTCGCCTTGTCTCTCAAACCCTGGCTAAGGTTTGCTGAGGATGAAAAAGCCTTTGAGCTGGATCCAGATGGAGATGACAACCCTGACATTAAAGACTACATGGGCAATTTTGAGTTGGGCATGGTTTATAAGTGGAATGAATTAGAATTGAGCTTCAAGGGGCGTCAGAATTTTGATACTCATTATGGTGCAGCCGAATTTGGTTTAACTTTTCCGTTGTGGGGCAAATTGCGAGGTTATGCCACAGCATTTAATGGTTATGGTGAGAGTCTCATTGACTACAATTACAGTCAGACCCGATTTGGTATTGGTATTTCATTAAACAATGTTCTTTAGTCTGTTTTAGATGTTTCATTGACCTGAGCTAAAGTCCCTATAGATATTGGTAAAACTGCAATGGTATTTATTGATTTTATATTCTGACAAAGTTGAATCCATAAAGTAATCTGGTTTAATCCCACTGTCGTCGATGTGCATTAATGGATACCGAAGACTTCTAGATTATCCATATTTAGGTTCAAATAATCCAGATGGAGAGGTTTGTAGATTAAAATTAGCAATATCTAAAGATTGCCTCTCCTGGAAAAGAGTTCATGTTAAAAATGGATAAAAGCTAACGTCAGCAAACAGGCAAAACTGGAAGTAATCGGAGGAAATAGATCCGTCTGCTTTCTGCCTCAAAGCTGTCTAACGGTGTAGCTACGCAATCAGCAAATTTCGTAAAAATCGACTAGTCGAAATCAGACCCTAAGAGGGATTATCGAAGTTTTAATTACTGGTATAATGCCCAAGTGTGGTATTGTCTAGATACAAAAATCCAGTAATCGTGCAATATTTCGAGCGTCATCAATACCTCTATGGTGCTGGCCTATGAATGTAAAACCAACATACTTTAGGGCTTTTTGCAAACCACAACGTTTGATACCTTGTTTTTGAGCAAATGCAGCCTTCAGATTAAGGTGATAAGCGTTAACAGGATTCGAAAGGGTTTTCAGCAAACTTATCCCCTGAAGTTTTACTTAAAATAGTTGAGGCTAAGGACCAAGGTAAACCTGGATACTATGGCTGGCGATCTCGCTCTGGATGCACATTTTGTTTTTACCAACAAAAAATAGAATGGTTAAGACTTAAAGAAATATATCCGGATGCATTCGAAGAAGCAAAATCATATGAGAAGAAGGCTGAAGAAGACAGAGGTGACGGCACTTTTTATTGGTTAGGCAAGGGAACACCACTGTCGACATTAGAAAATGAAGAGAGAAAAATTGAAATCATTGAAAATCACGAGCTTCGTTTAAAGAGGTTTGAAAAGAAGTTGAACCGCAGAGCTAACCTTTTGAGGGCCGATGTTGACGTGCGTGACACTGAACGCATGGATGAAATCTACGATGAGGCTGAGGGTGGTGGTGCTTGTGTTACTTGTTACAAGTGATTGATGCTCATTATTTAATGTGCATTAATTTCCGGGACAAACATTATTAAGAAATAGAGTTTTGTAAAGAAACTTAAAGAAAGCGATTTTGGCATTTTACATTTTTCTTAAAGGTTTTAAAATGTTAGGAGAAATTCTTTTATCTGTAATTATTACAAGACATAGATTTAAAGAAGTTATTTGATTTATTCTTTTACACATCACTTCTGAGACCAGAAGATAATTTGGTTTATTAGAAAGTCTACTTCACGTTTATTGACATTAAGATTAAAACTTATTCTGTAAGTCTTAAATGAGTGTTCAGACGATAAGCCCAAAGCTTTTAATACATGCGACGGTTGCATTGTTTTTGATGAGCATGCCGACCCTTGAGCAAGACAAAGCCTATCCGCATTTGCGACGATAAGAGATTGTGTATCAGTTTCTGGCAGAGTTAGCGATACTAGATGCGGCAGGGCATCTGTTCCATTAACAAAATAAGTAATTTTGTTTTTTGTTAACTCATTTGTTAGATAATCCTTAATATTTGTACCTTCGAAATCTAGGTAATACTTTGAGAAATGAGTTAGTGCTGCCCCAAACCCTTGAATCAAAGGTGCTGCAACTGTGCCCCCTCGCAGTCCCTCTTCTTGACCAGCACCATGAATTACAGGATAAATGGGATTAGCTCGCAAGTCACGTATATAAATTGCTCCAATACCTTTGGGCCCACCTATTTTATGCGCAGAAAAAGACATAAGATCAATGTTTTGTTTATCAACATCGATAGGAACTTTACATAGGCTTTGTGCAGCGTCACTGTGAAACAAAATTTCATTTTCACAGCATAATCTACCAATTTCTTCTATTGGATTAATTGTCCCTAATTCATTATTTACGTGCATTATTGATACTAGTGCAGTCCTATCTGTAATAGCTTTATTAATGACCTCTTTAGTTATAAGCCCACGATCGTCTGGATTTACGTAAGTCACTTTATAACCACTCCGTTCCAAATAATTACATATTACTAAAATGCACTTGTGTTCCATTTGTGACGTAACAATATGATTTTTAAAACCTACTTGTCCAGATTCACTAATTAAGCTCTTCAAAGCTATATTATTTGACTCGGTTGCGCCGCTTGTAAAAACAATTTCACTTGGATAGGCCCCAATTTTATTTGCCAGCATTTCTCTGACTGTTTCAACTGCATTAGACACAGTTTGACCCAGGGTATGCGAAGATGACGAATTTGCATAAGAATCGTCAAACGCATTATTGAGAGCGATTTTTACTTCGGGAAGTAATGGGTATGAAGCTGCGGTGTCAAAGTAAATCATAGAAAGTTATTTAATAATTTTTGCTAGTTTATCAGACTATTCATACATTTCAGAAGTTAAACTACAAATGAGATTTAGAATCAAGGGGACTTTAGACTGCCATTAAATTCTACAAACATAAGCAAGATGTCTCTACAAACCAATAACCACATGTGTTTGATTTTTCTGTCGGGGATAACCTTAGCTCAATCCGAACCACCTTAAACCATCTTAGCCACCAAATCCGCCATAATTTGATGTGCGACAACTCGCTCTTCAAAAAAGGTATCTTTATTGTAAATAAATTCAACTCCTTTTTTTACATGATTAATTGCTGTTTCTGCGACGTCATTTGGAACCCCATTTTTCGACATGGTGGTTCGAGTTGACCTTCTAATATCATGTATAACAAAATACTCAATGCCGGCTTTGCCAAGTACGTCACCTGTACTACTTTCGTTTTTACCTGTTTTTCTACCAAACAAATTCGTCAATGCATGATTTAGGGTATCGTCACTAATATAACCCCTTCGTTTGCTAGCGCGCCGATTAGGGAAAACATAATCTGATGCATGCGCGCGAATCTTAAGTTCTCCTAGCCACTCTATTACTATTGGTGGCAGCGGAATGTCTAATTCATTGCCATTTTTTGCTTTTTCTTCTGATAAGCTCCAAATTCTCTTATCAAAATTCATCTCGTCCCAACGTAAAGATATCATCTCACCTTTTCGTACGCCCAATACCAGCATAATGGCTACAGCTAAATAATTTTCTCTACAAAAATGCGCTTGATTTTCTCGCATCACTGAAAATATTATTCTCCATTCTTCAAGTGTTGGCTGCCTTTTGCGAGGCTTCTCGGTGCCGCCCGCATGCTTTGTTCCAAATGCGGCCGCCGGATTGTTGTTAGTAACACCTAGTGTGATACCGTGCGCAAACAACTGTTTAAGATAAGTGAGAGTGTCATTAGCTATGGTTGGTCTTGATTCTTTTTTCCGACTTTTTACAAATGCTAGTACATTTCTTATATCTAATCCGTTAACGTCGTCAATAAGGAGGCCGCCTATTTGAGGTTTAATTTCTTGTGTATATATACGCTTTGGAATATTAGAAAATTTAAGGCTTTTGCTTATCTCTGTAAGCCAATCCTGAGCGACATCATCAATAGTCTTAAAATCACTCCGCTTGGCCCTGTCTTTTTCAGCGAGCGGGTCCTTACCACTTTTCACTAACGCTCTTTTTTCTGCGATTGCACTACGAGCGTCAGCAAGTGGCATTCCATCAGGACGCTTGCCATACGTACCTAAAGTCATCCGTTTAGGCTTGCCATTGTGTCTATATTGAAAAACAAAAAAACCGGTACCTTCGGCACTTATTCTCAAATATAAACCGCGCTCTATACTAATAAAACATTGCTGGCCATTTTTAATCAACGCTTTAATAACCGCATCATTAGCTTTACCAGCTTTGATTTGCTTTACCAGTGATTCGTGTTTTTCTTTAGAGCTCATAGCATTTCCAAAAGTATGACAGATTCTTTGATTATACAGTTATTAATAAATCTGTCATTCTTTCTGTCATACTTTTAAATTAAATCTGTCATACCTTACTTTATCTAGTTTAATCTTAACTTGTTTTTATGCCATTGTATTTATTGAGTATTCATGCTTTTTTCGGGCTTTTCTATGCCCTATTCTATATTCTGGATCTGCTCCCGCATCTGCTCAATCAGCACCTTCAATTCAACCGCCGACTGCGTTATATCTGAATTAATAGATTTAGACCCTAAGGTATTCGCTTCGCGGTTAAATTCCTGCATCATAAAGTCCAAACGACGACCAACAGCGCCACCCTTTTTCAATATCGACATCGTTTCGCTTACGTGAGAATTCAAACGGTCGAGTTCTTCTGCCACATCCATTTTCTGTGCAAGCAATACCATTTCTTGTTCAACACGAGTTGCGTCGAGTTCAATGTTCGCCTCGGTAAACTTGGTGCGAATACGGTCTTTTTGCCATTCAATGACGGTAGGCATATGCTGGGCAACTTTGTTCGATTCGGCTTGTATCCCTTCCAAACGCTGTTCTATAAGTACCTTCATATTGTCGCCTTCACTTGCGCGCGAGGCAACGAAGTCTTTGAAGGTGTCGTCAAAGGCCTTAAGCATATCGGATTGAATGGTGTCCATATCGGCTTCTTGCGCAGCAATAACGCCAGGCCATTTCAATACATCTGCCGCGTTTATTTTGGAAACCTTACCTTTTGACTTTATCGAAGCGGCAGCTTTTACCACTTGTTTTGCTAGGTCTTGGTTTACATTAATCGAATTACTTGCTGCATCATTCATACTAAAGCGCAATGCACATTCTACTTTGCCGCGCTGTAAGCCTTTGCGAAAGCGTTCGCGTAAAATAGGCTCTAGGCTGCGAAATTGCTCAGGTAGTCTGAAAAAGGTTTCAAGGTAGCGCTGGTTTACCGAGCGAATTTCCCAAACGGCGCTGCCCCATTCTGCTTTAATTTCGCGACGTGCGAAGCCAGTCATACTGTAAATCATAAATGTTCCTTAACGAGCACTCTTCATAAGTGTTTATTTTAATAAGCAGATGTTTTCATAAGTGCATAAAACAAGTGCATAAATTGAATGATAAGCTCGACTGGTTGTGCAGTTTTGATTCAACATTAGTAACCAGCAACAAGCGGGGTATAGTCTAACAGGCTTTTGTGAATTGGCTAATATTGCCCATTTGCCAAGCAAAAATGTGTTAAAACCGTAACTAATTTGAGTTTACCTCGCTTTGCACCTCCCGATCATCGAATAACTAGGCTATAATTCGGCTCTGAATTTTAAGGAGTTAAACATGCGTCCAAGCGGCAGAACTGCTAGTCAAATCCGTCCCGTCACTATTACCCGTAACTTTACTTGTCATGCAGAAGGGTCTGTTTTGATTGAGTTTGGTAACACTAAAGTGCTTTGTAATGCCACTGTGGTTGAAGGTGTACCGCGTTTTATGAAAGGCCAAGGCAAAGGTTGGGTAACTGCTGAATACAGCATGTTACCGCGTGCTACACATACACGCTCTGATCGTGAAGCTGCTCGAGGCAAGCAAGGCGGTCGTACGCTAGAAATCCAACGTCTAATTGCGCGTTCATTGCGTGCTGCAGTTGATTTAAAACTACTTGGTGAAAACACCATTACAGTCGATTGTGATGTTATTCAAGCCGATGGCGGAACTCGCACAGCCTCAATTACCGGTGCTTGTGTGGCTTTGGTTGATGCATTAACGTGGATGCGTGCTAAAGGTATTTTGAAAGCAAACCCAATGAAGCACATGATTGCTGCGGTATCTGTTGGTATTTATAAAGGCAGCCCTATTGCTGATTTAGAGTACCTTGAAGATTCTGCTGCCGAAACCGACATGAACGTAGTCATGACTGAAACAGGTAAGCTTATTGAAGTGCAAGGCACTGCAGAAGAAGAACCATTCAGTTTTGACGAAATGAATGAAATGCTAGCGCTTGCAAAAGATGGCATTATGGAATTGTTCGACGAACAAAAGAGTGCTCTAGCGTAGCGCGCTTTTTTCAAGCAACTTAGCTTGATTTAGCGCAGCACGTTATAGTCATTAAAAGGTCTCTTATTGAGGCCTTTTATCTATTAATAATTTGAAATATAAACATTTAATTGAAGGTCCTAATATGCAAGCACTTCAAGACCACATAGAAGACTATAAAAAAGAATTTATTGAATTTGCGATAGAGCGAAAGGTGCTTCGCTTTGGTGAATTCACCTTAAAGTCGGGCCGAATCAGTCCTTACTTTTTTAATGCTGGCTTGTTCAATACCGGCGGCGACTTAGCGAAATTAGGTCGCTATTACGCTGCAGCTTTGCAAGCCGCAAAGGTTGATTTTGACGTTTTGTTTGGCCCTGCGTATAAGGGTATTCCTATTGCAACCACCACAGCTGTTGCCTTGTCAAACGACTACGATCTTGATGTGCCTTATTGCTTTAATCGCAAAGAAGCTAAAACACACGGCGAAGGAGGAAGCTTGGTGGGCAGTCCACTGAACGGCAGGATTATGCTGGTGGACGATGTTATTACAGCCGGAACTGCGATTCGTGAATCTATGTTGTTGATTGAGCAGCACAACGCGAGTTTAGCAGGCGTGCTAATCGCTCTGGACCGCCAAGAGCGTGGCCAAGCAGCACTATCGGCAATTCAAGAAGTTGAACGCGACTTCCATACCCACGTTATTTCAATTGTGACATTGGGTGATGTGGTCGCGTATTTGTCTGGCAGTGATTCGAATAATGATGCCTTAGCAAGCATTCGCAAATATAGAGAAGAATACGGTATTTAACTGCAGCTTAGCGGGTAAATTAACGTATAAATAGCGAGCAATAGGGTATGTCAGAAAGTTTTGAAAAAGCAGATTATCAACTTGATGCTATCGGCCTCCGTTGCCCAGAGCCGGTGATGATGATCCGTCTGCAAATTCGTAAAATGCAAGACGGCGAAACCTTAGCTATCAGTGCGGACGATCATTCTACTACTCGCGACGTTCCTAGCTTTTGCCGCTTTATGCAGCATGAACTTCTTGCCAGCGAAACTTCAGAAGCGCCCTATCGATATTTGGTTCAAAAAGGTCTCACACGATCAGATTAGTATGGTGACAAGCTCGACAATGTTATTTTTTGCTCCATCACTACATCACCTTTAACGTCCTTTAAACCGAAGTGGATACTCGGATCCGCTTCATCCCAATTGACAGTGAAAAAGCCATAATTGACCTCGGCAGTCGACCCTGAAGTACGATGTTTGTTAGGACTCACTTGCTTCCATTCCTCTGTTAAGCCTGAGCTTGTGACGTCCCAGACGGGATAATCCATTCCCTCATCAAACTTGGATATTTCCCCCCAGTGTGTATCACCACTAATAATGAATACACCATTTACTCTATGTTTCTTGATCAGGTTGAAAAGGCGCTGGCGGTCGTCGAAATTTGCCCAAGACTCCCAACCCGTAAAATCCGCAATGAGCTGCAAGCTTGAACCTATAATTTTGATTCTTTCTGGTTGCTGCAACTCCAACTCCAACCACTGCCATTGTTGCTGGCTCAACATCGACCCTTTTGAAGGTTTGTAAGGGCCCATATCTTTGAACTTGCGGTTAGTGTAGTAACCCAATACACCAACAGACTCGAGGTCGTCTCGCATGTATCGTAAGTCGGGCAGGATAACTCGTATAGCATCGTTACTAGAGCTCTTATGATTTTCATCATTTTGAATTACATAGCTACCGTATATGCCATCTTGCCTTTTGCGACGCGGACTGTCCTTCGGCACCCCCCAAAAGTCGAGCATGATAGCTTTAGATTGTTGCTTGAAGGGGTAACTTTTACCTGCATCGTTTTCGCCAAAATCATGATCGTCCCAAGTAGCATATACCGGTACCTTACTTCTGAGGGCTTTAAAGCCTGGGTTGTTACCTAACTTTTGGTACTTTGCTGATAGCTCCTCCATATCTTCGGTATCGCCGTATATGTTATCACCCAAGAAAATGAAACCATCTGCGGGTTCGTTTAATATCGCATCAAAAATAGGCATAGGTTTATCCTGATGTGAACAGGAACCAAAAAGAATATGGGTAAGCTTTGGTGTTGTTAATGCAGATGATTACGCTAAGGCGACTGAGCTAAGCGAACCAGTCATAAATAACACGGTTAAACCGGTTGTTAATAGCCAGGATTGGGAAGCTAATTTTTTGAATCTATTCACTTACAACACCTTCTAATTGTTTAGCAATGTTTGCATGCTACTCACTCGGGTCGATTGCAGCTAACACAATGGGTTTAGCACCTACTGTACCCTTTTTACACCTTAACAGTGCAGATTGATGTGAGCCTGAAAATTATAACGAGTAGCTAGAAAAAAGGGGCTGCGTCAATTAATCGATTTGCAAATTAATTGACGCAGCCCCCTTCGTTCTAATGCTTTATTTAACTCATTCTAAAGCGGTCTAGCTTTTTGGTTTCATGAATTTGAGTGTCCAGCGATCGGTGTTGCCAGCTACTGAGCGAGCACCTACTTCGTATTCCAATGTATCGTCTTCTTTATAATGCATTGTGCTGTAGTCGACTAATACGAATCCGGCTTCTTGAATTTCTTTTATTGCCATGACCGGATCAATACGGCGGCGATTGCTTGAGTTTGTTGGTTCCATGTGACGAGCTGTATGATCGACAACGCCATAAATACCGCCTGGCTTAAGCGCTTCAAAAGCCAACTCATTCATTTTCTTGCGACCTTGCTCACCAAAGTTGTGGTAGTTGCGGAAGGTCAAAACTAGATCAACATCTTTTACACCTAATGTCGTCGCTTTCAATGAGTAGTTACGCTCACCTTCTTCACGATAGCTGCTAGCGTCTTCTGCAATAATTTGCATTTTTTCAAAGCCAGCTAGTTCAGATAAACGCTCTTTAACTCGGCTTGTTCCAATAGCGACAAAGTATTCGCCTTTCTCGTTCAAGGCCGGAGCAAGAAGTTTTGAATACCAACCGCCACCAGGAATAAGCTCTACAACACTCATATCTTCTTTAAGCCCAAAAAACTCAAGTGTTTGAACGGGTCTGCGGTTTCTATCGCGATCAACTTCAGCTTGGGTTCTGATATCTGACGCCATTGCTGTTTTTATTTTGTCACTAACGTCAGCTGCAGCAGAGAATGCTGATGCACTCATTAGCGCGCAGCCGAGGCTTAGTAAAAGTAACTTTTTCATGATATTTCCTTTTTCGTTTTTCAGTTAATTATAATTGTTAAATTTTTTATTATTGCTCTGGATGGCAGTGTGGCCGAGTGCTTGCGTCACCCTTTGTGTTTATAAATTATTTTCATTTCAGTACATTGATCATAACTTGCGATCATAACTTGCGATCGTAACTTAAGCTCATTTTTTTATAGTTATTTGAAAATAATAAAGCACCAAAGCAATATAACAAAGCATAATCCCAAGGCAAGAGATTGCCATTTATATCGCTTTATTAACCTTTCGGTTTCATCACCAAAATAATACACTAACATCGCTAAGCCAAAATATCGGATAACCCGCCCCGAAGCTGTCGCAAGCATATATAACGGGATTGAATATGCGGTTACGCCTGCAGCTAACATAGCAATCTGTAGCGGTATGGGCGTAACACCAGTGCTAAAAACGAACCAAAAACCGTCGGTTTTCATGCGTTCTTGAAACTCTGCAAATTGCGCTTCGGTGGTCATATTCTGCATGATAAATTCACGCATTAAGTCGAATAAATAGTAGCCAACCATATAGCCTACTAAAGCCCCAATTAAACAACCAATCGTGGTCATTAACGCAATTAACCATAACTTCTCTCTGCGCTTTTGCATTAGCGGCAAGAGTATAGCTTCAAGTGGAATTGGCACTACCGTTGACTCCAAAAAAGAAGCCAAGGTAATACTTGGCAACATATGTTTGGAGTGGATCATAAGTTTGATATTTTTCTTAATCGACACGTTGTCTCAATGTTAATAATAATTATTTATATAAATTGCTGTACGTGCCATTTATCAATTTGTTTGTGAAAGCTCTTAAAAATGAAAGCACATATAGATGTATCGCGGTCCAATTCAATAAAACTGGACAACAAATACTCTAAATGAAGCTAATTATTCTTTAACAATTTTGCCATCTTTCATCACAAAAAATACTTTTTCCATCAAGCTGATGTCATCTAGCGGGTTGCCCTTAACAGCGACTAAATCGGCTAATTTCCCTTGTGTTACCGTGCCCAATTCGCTATCAATTTTTAGTAACTTGGCGGCATTAATGGTGGCCGATAAAATGGCGTCCATTTCTGACATGCCAGCTTCTACCATTAACGCAAATTCTTGCGCGTTGTCACCATGTGCAGATACGCCAGAGTCAGTACCGAATGCTATCAGAACTCCATTTTCGTGCGCTCGAGCAAAGGTTTTTTGAATTAAAGGACCAATTTTAGCGGCTTTAGGGCGAACGATATCAGGAAAGTATCCGTCTATTTTTGCTTTTTCAGCAACAAAGTTACCAGCCAAAATTGTTGGTACATAATACACGTCATATTTGCGCATTAACTTAATGATTTCGCTGTCCATATATGTGCCATGTTCAATTGAATCAACACCGGCTAAAATTGCGCGCTTCATTCCTTCTTTGCCGTGTGCATGAACAGCTACCGTCATACCGTAGTCTTTTGCAGTTTGCACAATAGCTTCTAATTCATCAGTCATGAACTGTGGGTTTTGTCCACTTTTAGCAACGCTTAATACGCCGCCTGTTGCGGTTATCTTGATAAGATCAGCACCATCTTTATAGCGCTGACGCACAGCTTGCCTAGCTTCAGCTACGCCATTAATAACGCCGTCTTTCGGGCCGGGGTTACCCATCAAATCAGCACTTGTGCCGTTGCTAGGGTCTGCATGTCCACCGGTTGTTGCAATTGACTTGGCTGAAGTATAAATACGCGGGCCAATGCTAGTTCCTTGGTCAATAGATTTGCGTAATGCTACTGTTTCGTTGTGTATATCACCCAAGTTTCGTACTGTTGTAAAACCCGCCATGATAGTTTTTTCAGCATAATCTACTGATACAATTGCATAGTCTGCTTCATTGTTAGTAAAACGCTTCAAGGAGGAGCGTGGGCCGTCGTTTTGAAATGATAAATGCACATGCATGTCCATTAGCCCCGGCATCAAAGTGCTGCCAGTTAAATCGATAAATGTATCGCCTTCGCCACCCTCATCTTTACCACTAACTATTTTAATAATTTTGTTATCTTCGACGATGACAGTTTTATCAGTTAGTAGTTTTGAGTCTTCAGAGGTTATTAAGTTGCTCGCGAAAATATGCGTAGCAGCTTGTGCGTTGATAGCTAGCAGAAGAGTTGTCGCTATGACAGCCGATGTGCAAGTAAAAGTGCGATACATTAAATTTTTCATTTTGTTTATTTTCACCCAAAAATTCGTATGTTGAAATGTCTGTTACACAGTAGGATAAAATTTCGAGCAAATCAAAGGATTATGAGAGAAATGCTCAAAACTAGGCTTTGAATACTTTACACCTTAGGTTTTACACAACTTATGTTGTAAACCTCAAACGTTTATTTCAGATGCATTTAGAAATTAGAAGTGTTTTAAAAGGTACCTAAACTAAATTCATAATCTTGGCTATGCATGATTAACTCATTGCCGCGCTCAGTCTTTCTTTCTGTCGCTATTTCAGCCCATTGATACATTACATTTTGATGTATTCGGCCCCATAAATTTCGCCTAATTAAACAGTACGGAACCAATGTTTCAACGCTTGTTGCGGCGTCAGTCTGATTTGTTGCAGCGGTAAAATGTCGCAATTCGATAGGGTTATTAGGGCCTATGCTAACTTCGTCGCCTACTTGAGTTCTTACCTTTAGGGTGCTTTCCTCAAAGTGCCAATCGACAATTAAAAAAGGCACATCTTCAACTTGGATACCTATTTTTTCGACGGGTGTAACAAGAAAGTAATCATCTTTCTCTTTTTTTAGCACACTAGAAAATAAGCTAACCAATTTTGCGCGAGTGAAGGGCGTGCCGCCTTGCCACCATTGACCATTACTTTTTATGACCAAATCCATGTCGCCACAAAAAGGTGGATCCCACAACTCAACAGGCGGTATTTTCTTTGCTGATGACACCTCTGAAGGCTCATGTGAGAGCTGATGTGAGAGCTGCTGTGAAAGCTTGCCTAAATCCATCTTAGTCTTCCAATGCCGACTTCAGGTCACGTAATACATCTTTTATACGGCGCATATTCTCAGGGCCAGTTCTGAGCAATTGTTTTTGCGGTCCAGATAGAGCCTCTATTTGTTCATCTTTAAACTTATACATTACGCTATCGGAATAAACCTCAATAGGTAAAGGAACGACAGGTGTATCGAGTAACTCATCGATAGCTTTTAGCAAGGTACTGTCAAATGACGAATTTGGCGGCGAAATCTCCGCGAATTTTTCTTCCAATGTTGGACGGTAGGTGTCCATTAGTTTTAACAAGTCATCGGTACTCATCGATTCTAGGGCATCGGCATACAAGTTGTAACGTGTAAAGCTAGCGGCATCTATCCACTCTCGCTCAGCCTGCTGATAAACTCTGAATTTAACTTCTGGCGCGCTCACCAAGCTATGTTTGGGCGCCATTTCTTTATTTGCAATGCTGTTAACGTTGATTACAAATTTTTGCAATAAGCTCTCATCAACTAAATATTTCGCGACCAAAGGTGAAGTTGCTAACGCAACAACAGCATTTTTAATTGCGGTATCGCTTTCATCTAATGGCTCAACTTCGACAATTTCAGGAAGTGATAGAGTGTCTTGACCCGCTTCAATTTCCAATGCTTGTATATCGGGTGTGCCCTCAAAAACATCAGGTTCAAGCACAGGTTCGGCATTAGCTAATTGCTCATCCACAATAGGCTGCACTGCGACCGGTTCAGAAATAATAGCTTGTTCTTCATCTGAACTGGGCCAAAAAAATGCGACAACCAAGATTGCAAACAATATACCTGCGGCAATAAGGTATGGCTTCATTTGTGTCAGTTGACTCGGGGACTGTGTTTCATGATCTGACATGTTTATCTCACTTTTATTGCTAAACTAAAAATTTGTCTGCCCATACTGGGTTAACCGAGCATATTGGTGTCTATTAGCCCAGCTGTTCAATTTTTCTTATCAGGCGCTTAACTTCTATAGCATATCATTTACGACACCTGCTTATTTATAAGGTTCCTGATATTTTTTGAAATGAACCTTTACCGCCTATATTGGTATCCATTATATATTATCAAGTAAAGATTAACTGAATATGAATATAAAATACCCGATGACGACATTGGCTAAAAGGCCTCATAAGATTGAACGTTTAGAAGTGCAATCGTTTGAAATGAATATTTATTTGGTTAAGGTGACTTTGGATGGCAAGGCAGGTTTTGTGTACGATAAAGAAGACCGCCCGATGCGTTTTCACAATTCTCAAATGGTAAGAGACCTATTTGAACACTGTGATGTGGCTAAAGCAGTTATGGTCCAAGATTCGCCTTATGACGAAATGATAGGCAACCCAATGAAAACAAGTAATCTAGGTGAAATGCCGTTTTCAATGGAGCAGCCTTATTGAGCTAAGTTCGAGCTGAGCCTATTGGTTTCGGGCCTCTGCTAGCAACAATTCAAACTCGTGTTGATTGACCGGCATGATTGATAATCGCCCCCCTTTTTTTACCAAGCCTAGCTCAGTAATTCCAGGTATTTGTTTTACTTTTGCGAGTGGCAATATATCTAGGAACGTTTCAATATGTTCTAGCTCGACCATACACCACCTCGGATTCTCGGATACTGATTTAGGGTCAAAATAACGACTTTCAGGATCGAATTGCGTTGGGTCGATTAACCCAATATCACTTATTTTAGCTAGTCCAACGATACCAATGTGTTTGCAGCTAGAGTGATAAATAAACGCCATGTCGTTAACTCGCATATCGTCCCGCATGAAGTTGCGCGCCTGATAATTTCGGATGCCGTCCCAGCCTTCACGTTTGTCTGGTTTACTAGCCAAATCATCGATGCTAAAAGCGTCGGGTTCGGTTTTAAAAAGCCAATACTGTGTCATTTTATCAACCTTGTTTTTCGTCTACATTGACTGCTGCCTGCAATTGCTTAATCGCCTCTTGTATCGCGGCCATTTCATTTTGCTTGAGCACTTTTGCCTCGCCTTCCGCGACCTTAAGTTCAGCGTCAACTTGGGCTAGCTGATTCAATAACTCTTGTTCAGTTCGCTCTTTTGCTTCGGCTTCGTCGGCTTTATCAAATATGAGATCTTCAGGGATAGCCTCCTCAGGGATGACTTCTCCTTCCAATGGCTTTTTCTTGGCTTTGGACCTAACTGGCAGCACAGCAACATCGTCGGGCAATTTTCGTTGATTCATAAAATTAGGTGACACGATCTCAATTTTGTCTTCATGCAGGCAGTCTAAGATATTGGTGTAAAGTTTAGAGCGAGAAGAAATCATACTTTTTACTTCGGTAAGTAATCCCGAAACACGATAGGTAATGGCGAAATCACCTAATTCTAAAATTTCCACATAGGGTCCTTCTAAACCACTATTTTGAGCCGCATTAATGAGTAAGGGTTCAACGCTACTGTGATGTACATCATAACCAAGTGACAAGCTTGCTGAAATAATGGTACCCGATGAACGCACAACTTGCAGGGGGTGCGACATCAGGAATGAATTGCTCAGAGCAATAAGGTCGCGCTGCTCGGTTTGAATTTCAGTATCAAATAAACCCTTTTCCGTAACACGACCAAAAAAGCTGTCTACACGAATAAAGTCACCAGTTCTAAAAGGCTTAGTGAAGCGCATCACAATACCGGCCATGACGTTAGCTACGATGGTCGTTGATGAAAATGCAATTACGCCCGAAAGAAGTATACCAATCAGACTAATCACTTGATTACGTGTGCTTGCGGTCACGGGAAGTGCAATGGCGATAGCAATTACACCAATAATGTAAAGCAGCAAAAGAATTAGGTTACGAGGCAGTTTTGCTTCTTGAGCGAGGCTTTTATCGCCCAATAGTAGCTTGTGGGAAGCGCCCAAACATAGCAACACAAAAACAATAGTGAGTGTAAAGGGAATGAGCGCTAAACCTAGTTCAACGAGCTTGTCCATAATCATCCTTTGTGCTGTATTTTAGTGGTTGCAGGGTGCTTTTTCTTGGAAGGCATTTTCTTGCAATGCCTTCTCTTGCAATACCTTCCCTTGCAATAAATACGGCGCTAAGGCCCCTTTAAAATCGAGTGTAGCGCCTAACTTGTTGGCTAACAGTATCATACCCGTAATCTTTCTATTCACTAAGGCAACATCAAAATCTGTAGAAGCGGCCGCTGATTTATCCATCATCATAGGCATGCTGACTTCTTGAATCCGCTTAATGAGTTGCTGTTCCTTAAGATTATAACCATTGTCAGACTGTAAACAATTACTCGCTTCTAAACAGGCCTCAAGGATCGTGTCTATGACATTATCGCTCATTGTGTCTTGTAACAAGCCAAGTGCACTTAACGCATTTTTCATTGCCATAGTGTCTTGCTGTTGCATTGCATCGGCCATTGCAAGATATTGCGCTGAGGTATGCTGCGAAATATGACGACAAGCACCAAAATCTAATAAAACGATTTTTTCCGTGTCGGCTTGATAGAGAAAATTTGCAAAGTTGGGGTCGCTTTGCATGAGTTTATGATTGAAAAGCTCTTCAAAGGTCAAGCGCATCAACTTTGAGCAAAGCAGATTGATAATGTCAGCACTCATCGCGCCGATATCGGTAATCGGCGAACCTTCAATATACTCCATAGCAAGCACGTTTTGGTCAGTTAACTCGTCTACAACATAGGGTACAAGGAAATCAGAACTTGAATTAAGCTGCTCACGGTAGAGGTTTAAATATTCTGCTTCTTTTAGGTAATTGGCCTCATTTTTCAGCTGCGCTTTTGCTTCATCAAGCATCGACGTAAGATCAACATGTTTGGGCAATGCGCCCGACAGCCTAATTAAGCTAACAACGTTATCAATGTCGCTATCGATGCTTTCGCGGACGCCAGGATATTGTACTTTTATCGCCAATTCGCGGCCGTCTTTCAATGTGGCTCTATGCACTTGTCCTATGCTGGCTGCAGCAATAGGTTCAAATGAAAAATAGCTGAATTGTAAATGCCAGTCCTTAGACCAAGCAGCTTCGAGGCTTGCTAACAGTTGTGACTTCGGCATTGGGTCTGCCTGTTCACGCAATCGCGAAAGGATGGGCTCCCATTCTGCAGGTAATAACTCGCCTGCATCCATTGACAGCAATTGACCTAATTTCATTGCTGCACCGCGCATGTGTGCCAATCGTTTAGTAATTGAAGTCGCGTTTTCGGTATTTAATAGGGTCTGATTGAATGAAGGGCGCTGGCCACTTAATAGTTGTTTTGTCGCCTCTTTCACTATGTTACCAGCAACAGCAGAGGCGATACCCCCAAATTTTGCTAAACGCAATAATCTGCCCGACGGCACTTTGCGAGCGTTAGGTTTGTTGGTCATAGATGTTCTTCAATGTTGTATTAATACTGCTTGTTTTAGCTACCATTTATACTTGATAAAATAAGCGGTGCTAAGATAAAACAGGCCATTCCAACTGCGCTGCCTATGCCAAATCCTATCCAACCGTGTTTATCAATAAATCGTGCGAGTACACCGCCGAAAATACCGCACCATAACATCACACTGTATACCGAGCCTATAATGCCACCACCCAAACCAGTGAATAGCACAAATAAGACGAATAGGCACATCGATGCTGACATGATCACCCATACGATATTCTTTTTATTTTTAAACTCATCTAGGGGTTTGTATTGATCGTCCGCCATATAATTTCCTATTGATGGGTGAATTTTACGCTTAATAGCTCAGTATTGTCGGTAAAGGTAAGGGTTTGAATGTCGCCTTTTCCCTCAATATTGATTGTATTAGTTTGTTTATGCCATATATCTCTAAGAGCATTGTGCTGAATATATAGGCCTTCTAGCTCTGCAGGTGCTGAGGTTTCTTGGTAAACCCAAAAGTGTTTGCCCTCAAGTTCAGTGCCAATAAATGCCAGTGGTAACTCGGTTTTATTCATGCTGTAGATAGCAAAACGCTCAGCCACATATTTAGCGAATTCAGCCTGAGTTTTGTCACTTTTCATAATATCGGCGTCACCACTAAAAATCTCTTTCACGGCATGTTCGGCATCATGCAAATCAAAGCGATGCATGACTTCCAAGTTGTTTGTGCGCGGATTAAACAGTACCGTTGTAATTGCCATCTTTTGCTGGTGTGCGTGAGCATTTGATGAACTTAGCGTGCTGAGGCCCAGCACTGATGCACTGGCAAGCCAATAGCTTGTTGGCAGCATTGAAGTCACTAGCGACAAGGTTGCCGCTAGTGTGACTGCAAATGTACCGTTCTTTTTGTCGGTCTTCTTAAAAAAGAAAGAATGAAGTTTACTTTTCGTCTTCATCATCATCGCTATCTTTTTTCAATTCTTCATCAGACTTCAGCTTGGTTTTGCTGTCTTGCATTAAGTCGCGTCTAACACCTGTTTTAGTGCTTGAAGCTTTATATGCTTCGATGCGAGATGGAATGATGCGACGCGGATAATGGTTATTTTCAATGTTGACATCCGCGGTTTCCCAGCGCGGATCAAGAGTAACTGATTTAAGCACTTTGTCTTTTTCAGTGACTACTAACTTTGATACTGCTTTAGGCGTTCGACGCCAAATTTCAGCGGGAATATACATGTTGTCTTTACTACCATCTTCAAACTCAAGTTCGAGAATAATAGGCATAACAAGACCGCCCTTGTTTGAGAAATCTAAAACGTAGTAGTTTTTATCTTCTTTAACAGCACGCTCAAATACACGCTTTTCCCAAGGGTCTAATTTGTTTAAGAATGAATTATACTTGTTGCGCTCTTTATTCGTCACAGTGAAGCGATCGTTTTCATCGTAAAAATCACTAATGTCTTCGTTACGATCAACCCATAGCTCTTTGCCTTCAGCTATGTTGCGTTCATCTGTAAGAGACTGTGGCTTATCCATTTCCGTCAAACGTTGGCGAGCAAAATCGATGTCTGGATTTTTAGTGTCTAAACGCAGCTTATAGACATGGTCAAGTGAGATATCAACGTGGTCCGTAGAGTAGAACCAGCCGCGCCAGAACCAATCTAAGTCGACGCCTGAAGCCTCTTCCATAGTGCGGAAAAAGTCAGCAGGGGTTGGGCGTTTGTACATCCAGCGTTGCGCGTATTCTTTAAATGCAAAGTCAAATAAGTCACGGCCTAAGATAGTTTCGCGCAGAATATTCAAGGCTGCAGCAGGTTTGGTGTATGCATTAGGGCCTAAACGCAGTACCGAGTCAGATTGCGTCATTATAGGAACTTGCGTGCTCGACTTCATGTAGCCCGTAATATCACGAGGCTCAACACCCCACGGAATTGTTGGATCCCATTCGCGACCAGCAACACCGTCAAGGAAACTGTTTAAGCCTTCATCCATCCATGTCCACTGACGTTCGTCAGAATTAACAATCATTGGAAAGTAAATATGGCCTACTTCATGAATAACAACACCGATTAAAAAGCGTTTTTCAGCTAAGGAGTATGTGCGTTCGCCGTCATCTTGTAATTCAGTTCTTGGGCCGTTGAAGGTGATCATTGGGTATTCCATGCCGCCAACTGGACCATTTACAGACTGTGCTACCGGGTAAGGATAATCGAATGAAAAACGGCTATATACTTCCATAGTATGGATTACTGATTCAGTGCTGTACTTTTCCCATAGCTCACCACCTTCTTTAGGGTAAAACGACATTGCCATTACCAGAGGACGCACGTCGCCGCCTTGATTATAACCTTTGGCATCCCATATGAATTTACGTGAACTTGCCCAAGCAAAATCTCTAACATTTTGCGCTTTAAACCGCCATGTTTTGGATTCTGAGCTACCTTCTTTCTCATTCTCTAATGCTTCGTCAGCGTTAACAATAAAAACTGGGCGCTTGGATTTTTCTGCCTTTTTCAGGCGCTTGCGTTGTTCGCTGCTCAGCACATCTTTCGGGTTAGCTAATTCACCTGTTGAAGACACGATGTGGTCAGCCGGAACCGTGATGCTAACGTCATAGTTACCAAATTCTAAAGTAAACTCTCCACGGCCAATAAATTCTTTATTCGTCCATGCTTCATAATCAGTGTAGGCAGCTAAACGAGGAAACCATTGTGCGAGCAAGAATATGTCATTGCCACCTTCACGCGCATCGTCAGGAAAGTGTTCGTAACCCGCTCTGGCTGATACTGCGTCTTCTTCTACGATATTAAATGCAAAATCAATCTTTATTTTGGTGCTTGAGTCAGGCTTCAAGGGCAGCGCTAAGTCAATTCGCATCAAGGTTCCGACCACGACAAATTTCAATGCATTGCCTTTGCCGTCTGCAACTTTCTGTAGATCGTAGCCAAGTTCAGTATCGTCAACAAACTGCTGACGACGCAATGCGCCCAAACTTAAACGCGCAGGTGAGTCACCATTTGCGCCTTGAGTCGCCGGACCTCTACTACCAATGCCACCAAAGGTAGTCGTAAGTGCAGACATCGAATCGTCTCGGAACTTGTTTTGATCGAGTTGCACCCACAAATACTTGAGCGTATCAGGCGAATTATTCTTGTAGGTGATGCTTTGTGAAGCACTTAAGCGGCGCTTAGCTTCATCTAGCTTGACGTTAATTACGTAATCAACTTTTTGCTGCCAGTACATGTGACCAGGCTCACCGGCCGCGTTGCGGTATACATTAGGAGTGGGTAGCACTTCATCTAATTGGCGAAATTTGTCTTCGAAGTTACCTTTTGTTTGCTGAATAGCTGAGCTGGCATTGCTGTTAATACTAAGAAAGCTGGTAGCACATAGCAGTGCGACAAGCGAGACTCGCTTTAATGACATGTTGTTTCCCTGTTACCGATAGGCTGATGATAAGTTTATATGTTCATTGCCAAGCCTGTTTTGACATGCGTCAAAAGGCTTTTGTGAATTCTTATTTATTCTGCTCATTATTGTAACGACTTAAAACTGAATTAATAGGCATGACCACTAATCCCTTAAAAATAGTGCGCTTTTTTATAGACGAAACTGGCTTTTTAACTTGTTTATAGCGCTAAAATCAGTATTCTCGATACTTATAAATATTTTGTAACAATAAACAAATCATGACTCCTTTTTCGTGGCAAAGGGCCGTAATTAAAATCGGCAGTGCGTTAATATCTCCTGACGGCAGCGGATGCAGCGCCGAATACCTCCTATCAATAGCAAAATTTGTTACGGCTAGCCGGCTACAAGGCAAAGAAGTAATCCTCGTTTCTTCTGGCAGCGTAGCCGCCGGTCGCAGTTCAATTAAAACCGGATTACAAGCCTCAATTGCTGAAAAACAAGCAATGGCTGCCATTGGGCAGACTCAAATGATGGCCAATTGGGCGCGCCTTTTTGATTTTCCGTGCGCGCAAATTTTATTAACGCTGGACGACCTGCATGACCGCCGCCGCTATGTAAACGTAAAGAATACTTTACGTGAGTTGCTCGCAAACCAAGCTTTGCCCATTGTGAATGAGAACGATACGGTAGCCGTAGATGAGATTAAAGTGGGTGATAACGACAACTTAGCGGCGCATACAGCCATCGTTGCGCAGGCAGATACACTGATTATCTGCACTGATGTGAATGGCTTATACGATGCTGATCCTAGAAAACACCCTGAAGCCTCACTCATTTCAAAAGTGCACAGTATTACACCCCAGATAAGCTCATTGGCTGGAGGTGCAGGCAGTTCGGTGGGGACCGGAGGTATGGTTACTAAACTCGAAGCAGCACAAAAATGTTGTACTAGCGGAGTTCAAACTCTTCTTGTTAACGGGAAAGACTCTTCTGTTTTCGATTATTTATCTCAAGGCTTATGTCCAGGAACCTTGTTTAGCCCGACAAAAACTAAGCGCTCCGCAAGACACCAGTGGTTATCGCATACGGTGAAATCAAAAGGTAAGCTGAGTATCGATTTAGGCGCATACTCAGCCTTGAATAAACATGGGGCGTCATTATTGCCTGTGGGCGTAACTCAAGTGAGCGGCATATTCAGAAGTAATGATGCGGTCGATATTATGTTTGAAGGGAAGCTCGTCGCAAAAGGTATTAGTTTATATTCACATACCGAGCTGGCATCGATTAAAGGCCTAAATAGCAATCGTATTGCCCCTGTACTAGGCTTCAGCCATGGTGAAGAAGTCATTCACCGCGATGATTTAGTTTTATCAAGGGAAGTAGTCAAAAAATGACATTCGATATTCAAGCTGCAGCTAAAAATGCGGCGCAAGCTAAGCTTGCAATTGCTTCTTTGAGTAATGCAAAGCGCAAAGAGCTACTGATAACTATCAGTCAAAATTTAATTGCAGCGACATCTGCCATTCTTAAAGCCAATGCGATGGATATTCAATCGGCAAGTGAAGTCGGTATTTCGGACGCCATGCTGGACCGATTGACGCTTGATGAAATTGGCATACAAAAAATGGCAGATGCGGTATCTCAGGTTGCTGCACAGCCGGACTTTTTAGGTGCAATTAGCCAAATGCAAACTCAGGCTTCGGGCATTCAAGTTGGTAAAATGCGAATTTCTCTGGGCGTGATTGCAATGATTTACGAATCTAGACCAAATGTCACTATCGATGCAGCGGTACTTTGTTTAAAATCAGGCAATGCAGTTATCTTGCGCGGCGGCAAAGAAGCGCAAAAAAGTAATCAGGCATTAGCGGCTGTATTAAAAACTTCGTTGCGAAGCATGCAATTGAATGAGGATATTGTCACTGTCATTCCTACCGCTGATAGACAAGTGATGGCCCAAATGCTGACCTTAAACGAAAGCATCGACCTCATTATTCCACGCGGGGGCGAGGGTTTAATTAACTATGTTACTGCTAATAGCAAAATACCTGTTATTCAACATTTTAAAGGGGTTTGCCATCTTTACGTCGATAAGGCCGCTGACCTAGATAAAGCCTTAGCCATATTGGAAAACGGGAAAACACAGCGCACTGGCGTTTGTAATGCACTTGAAACCTTGCTGGTACATGACGAAATTGCCGCTGACTTTCTACCCTTAGCGGCGAAAATGTTTGAGTCTAAGTCAGTTGTGGTGCATTCTTGTGACAAATCTCTGCACTTCTTTAAACAGGCTACGTTAGCCAATGAAGATGATTGGCATGCTGAATATTTGGCATTAGAAATTGCGGTGAGGGTAGTTAACGATGCACAACAGGCGTTTGAACATATTCGTCAATATGCATCTGGGCACACCGAAGTAATTGTTACAGAAGACTTTTCTTTAGCACAGCGCTTTATGCGAGAAGTTGATTCTTCGGTTGTCATGGTAAATGCATCGTCACGGTTTTCGGATGGTGGCGAGCTGGGTTTAGGTGCTGAAATTGGTATTTCGACCAGTAAGCTGCATGCATATGGGCCGATGGGCGCAGAATCGTTAACCACGGAAAAGTTTGTAGTCATCGGAGATGGTTCGGTTAGATCCTAGGCTTCTCTGTAAGTAATATAAAATAATAATAACGAGTCCTGAGGCTCGAAGATGCAAATATAATGATGATTGATATCCGCACCATGGAAGATGAAGGGCTAGTGACGAGTTTTAGTAAACGTCATAAAGTGCTAGCACTAGCAATGTCGACTGTATTTATTGGCTCCGCGAGTGCCAAGGCGAAAGTGACCACTGCTGTTGATGTCAATGAACCGCTGAATAGTTTTACTCAGGCATATCGCGAATACGCATCAGCTATACGTTCCGGTTCTTCAGTTATCGAAGAGTTAGTTGATCTTGCCGAACAAACTTATGAACTTGGCAAAGTAAAATTTGGCTCCCGCCATCACAATACCTTTCTACTGCAGCAAAACCTTGCTAACGCTTACTTAGAGGCAGGTGAATACGAGTTGTCGGCAGCGCATTACGAGACAGTTATCGATTATTATGATGAAACGCAAGGTGATGATAGCCAGTCATTTTACTTTGCACTTCTTGATATCATTAATTTGTTGTACAGCGCTGATAAAGCAAAAAAGCTCTCCGCTGAAGATATCGGGATTGAGCTGTATGGATGTGAACGTGCGATCCTTCAATTGCTCAACACAAGCGAAGACTTAGTGGCAAAAATGCCAGAAAGTAGCTTGATTTTCCGCGCTCACACAGTCAAAACAGCGATACGAAGCAAGTGGAGCCACAAAAACACACGACTTCTCAACATGGCTAAGCAATTCCAGAAAGAGGCCAAAAAGTCTCTAGGGGTAGCCTCTGTCACTTATCTTGAAGCGCAGCTATATGTCGGTAAAGTTCAACTAGCAATGGATAGAAATAAAGATGCACTGTTGAACTTTGAAGCTATTCTCGAAGCGACGAAATTGCAGGGTATCTATGCGCCGTCAATCAGCTTACTAGCTCATGCCCATTTAGTGACAATTTATGCTAAGAAAAAAGACGCAGTTAAAGCCATATTTCATAGCCAAGCTGCAGCAAAAAATGGTGTTTGGAACGACAAGCATAAGGCGCTTTATCAGGTTGCTCCGAAGCTGCCTAAAACAAAAACGACTTCAAGCGCGGCTAGCGGAAAAATAGATTCGGTGAAGCTAATGTTCGATATTAGTTCGCAAGGTCAAGCGATCAATATTCAAATTAAAGATAGTTCCACCCAATTAAAAGCTGAATCTGCAATGACAGCGTTAAAACAATGGTATTTTGTGCCTAAGCTTGTCAATGATGCTTTTGTGATGACCAAAGACGTCGAATTAATGCTCGATTTTGTTAGTGTGTAATTTTACAAAGATGTTCTGAAAGAGGAGTCGGTGAATAAAAATGCCTGAAATAAAAAAACTGTTGGACAACAACTTGCGTTGGGCTGAAGAAACACATAAAGCCGACCCTGAATTTTTTAATAAATTATCAGAGCAACAAAAACCCGTTTATTTGTGGATAGGCTGTTCGGATAGTCGTGTACCCGCTAATCAAATTGTTGATTTGTTGCCTGGAGATATATTCGTTCATCGCAATGTGGCTAATATGGTTATTCATACCGACTTCAATTGCTTGTCGGTTTTGCAATATGCGATTGATGTGCTTCAAGTTAAGCATGTCATTGTTTGCGGGCATTATGGCTGTGGTGGCGTTGAAGCCGCCATGGGGAACGAAAGCTTGGGACTCATCGATAATTGGCTTGCTCACATAAAAGACACGGCAAATGAAAATAAAGCGCTGCTCGATACCCTAACATTGTCCGAAAAAGCGGCAAAATTGTGTGAACTTAATGTGTTGCAACAAGCTGAGAATGTTCGTCGTACGTCGGTTTATCGGGATGCAATGAAGCGTCAGCAAGATATTAAAATCCACAGCTGGATTTACAGCTTACGAAACGGCAAAATCACTGTCTTATGAGTTACCACATCCGCTAGCACAATGACTGTTGCCTATGACATTCATTGACAAAGTTAGTGCGCTCCTGCAATTGCGCATGTACTAAAAGTATGGAACAATCCGCGGCTATTTTTTGTATCACACTTTAAAGCTGAGCCTGCAATGACAAGCCCTACAGCAAACGCTGCTGTTAAACCACATTTACCGCTATTAGAATTTATCGCGCTCATGGCGCTATTAACGTCTCTTGTTGCGCTTAGTATCGATGCTATGTTACCGGCATTGAATCAAATTGGCGCTGACTTAAACAGTCAAAGCAAACAACAGACCTACTTAGTTATCTCTTTGTTTTTCGGCGGCATGGCATTGGGTCAAATATTTTTCGGCCCTTTTTCGGATGCCCGTGGCCGACGTTTAACCATACTAGTCGGTCTGATTATCTTTATTATCGGCACATTTGTTTGCTAT
>CAJQOP010000055.1 GCA_905479945.1 uncultured Glaciecola sp.
CATTCCGGTTGAACGTGAACACCCATTCCGGAAATGGCCTGAAAAGTGTTCACGTTCAGGCCGGAATCAGTGTTCACGTTGAAACGGTACAGGTGTTCACGTTCGCCCGGAATCGGTGTTCACGTTGGGCCGGAATATGCAAGGACGCTCCGTGGTCAAAGGATATGCTGATACTTGAAGCTGACAAGGCCTTGTATCGAGCTAAAGCAGAGGGTAGAAATCGTTGCCAATATTTTTCGATCAACGCCGATAGTCAATTCCAATAAGCGCTCAAAGTTACCTTAAAAGTATCTCTTATAAAATCGTCTCTCCAACCTTTTTATTCTTATATTGCTAGCTTCATTCAATCTAAGGTGTATCCGAATCCTGCTCAAGTTTGACAGGCAATTGGCCTACAGTTTTGTGATTATTTAATAGCACTGAACTTAGGGCATCAAAAGCGTTTGAATCGAAGCTCTTTGAGTCGACTTGATAATCATAAGTAGTGAATATTGCCTTGTATTTATCTTGTTTACGTGCAACAACATAAGGGCTGCGCATAGCTACGAACAACGAATGAATCGAGTCTGATTGTGCACTTTCCTCTACTTTTTCCAAAAACGCGAGTTGCTCCAATTTGCTATTACGTGTGTTCCAAGTTATCTCTTCCGCCCCTTTCGTCTCATAGAAAGCTAAGTCTGGGCTTATATCCCCAACAATGAGCAAGACTCCCTTGTTTTGAAGAGTAGATACCTTGATATAAGGTAACAAAGAAGAACTATCCTTTTCACTATCATCACCTCCAACCAATCCATTTAGTAACAATTGGGCAATATTTTCACCTGCAACTTTGAGGTCATCACTTAACAAACTAAAGCAATGCAGTCTTTCCTCAAGTTCCGGATTCAGTACAGCGTTAGTTTCACTAAGTGCTGTATTAAAGGCCTTATTCAGAGCTTTCTCTAAGCCCATACAACGAAGCCTATCTGGCATTACTGCAACTATGCGCGAAACGTTGTTCAATTGCTCTGTCGATATTTCGTTCTTAATTTCCGTAATGGAATTAAGCGCTAAGGATTTCGCTAAGGCGCGATGAGGCTGCTCAGATATGTACTTTTGCATGCCATTTATCCGAAGATCTATAGGTTCCTCTAGAAGCTTATTCAAATGATATAGCGACTTAACTTTATCAATCCTGCCTTTGGACACTAACAACGCTTTGTTGAGTATAGTGTCTTTCATTGCTTCTTCAGCCAGCGTTTTAAGTATTTCGTCTAATGCATCAACATCAGCTTTAGTCTTCAGAATATAGGGCATTAAAGCAATATCTACGCCTGCTAAAAAACTCTGTTTCAATGCGGTTTTTTGATTGAAGAACTGTGATATCCCTGCCATATCCATCGCGTCCGATACCACGATACCGTCAAAATTGAGTTCATCACGCAATACATCCTTGAGGATCTTTTTCGATAAAGTAGCAGGGACAATTATTTCCTTACCATGCTTATTTAGTAGGGTTGAGTTGTCTAATTTAGGATATTGAATGTGGGCTGTCATGATCATAGCAACCGCATTAGTGCTTCCAAGCCTGCTTTGTTTATCGATAATTTGTTTAAACGGCAATAAATCAATACTGTTGATTGTACTGCGGTCATGCTCAACAACAGGTAAACCGACATGACTATCAAGCAAAGTATCTCCGTGCCCTGGGAAGTGCTTCAATGCACCAATGACATTTTGACTTTGTAATGCGGGCAAAAACGCGTTGCCTAAACTAGCTACCACTTCTGGGCTTTGAGAAAACGAACGCACGTTAATAATGGGATTCTCTGGATTACTATTGACGTCAACAGACGGTGCAAAATTCAAGTTAATACCCAACAAAGCTAATTGCTGACCAATCGCAACGCCAACCTTTTTAGCGTAGTGTTCACCAAACTTTCCATAGCTTGCTCCAATTGCCATGTTCCCGCTAAACGCAGGAAAGTCGTTGCCCACCAATCTAGAAACTCTGCCCCCTTCTTGGTCAATCGCTATGAAAAACGGAGGTAAGTCATTCAACTTGGCGAAATTTTGTATATCATAGTTCAAGGTTAGTACTTGCTTACTATCAATTATATTCACTGAAAACAATATCAGTCCAGAAGGTTTAATACGGATCAAGAGATCTTCCAAAGCTGGCGTGAGTGTAGTTTTATATTCAACACAAGTATGCTTTATGTCAGGGCAAAAATATCGAATGTCTATAATGATTTTTTGTCCTATTGTTTGGCGCAAATTCATCATTTCATTCGGCATTGTATTTGACTCTAGCTTTTGGGTAAGTTTCGCAGTCAATAAAGAGGTGCTATCTAAATGCATTGGTGCCGAGAGGCCAAAGTATCCAAATAATGAGAAAGGTACAGACATAAACAGCCAAAACACCCCATGCCCAAAGTAGCTCATTGCATCTCATCCTTTTATCTTAAGTCGTTCGTTATTATTGCTTAGTATGCTTTGCTGTGCGCTTTAACAGCAGTATAATAAGCGGACTAATTAAATTGCTGTTTTATTGTTACTTTTGTAAAACTAAAACAACTTTATGAGTTTGTATTGTTGTCTTACGCACTTGCCCTTGATAGATTTGACTACTATTTTTTAAATCTGTAATTTTCATATGTATTATAAACGATAACGACTCTTTTATTTCAAGGTTAATACAGTATTCATCAAGTTCGTACAGGAAAAGAAATGCCAAATTGGAAACGGCTCGCAAATGCCCTTATTTTATTATCTATCGCTTTATTAAGCAGTTGCACCACTAAACCCAAAATAGAGTCAATGCCCTCTGAAAACTATAGTTACCGTGTCAAATCACTTGTGATGCACTTTACGGCAGTAAATTATCAAGAGTCGGTTGATTCCTTAGTAAAAGAAGGTAATGTCAGCTCACATTATTTAATTCCAAAAGCTGACGACCCAAGCTATCCCTATGACGATATCACCATATTCCAATTGGTTGATGAAAACCAGCGTGCATGGCATGCAGGGCTTAGCTATTGGCAGGGTCGTTCTGGATTAAACGATCATAGTATTGGCATCGAAATAGTTAACCAGCCACTTTGCCCAGAAGACAAGCCGGCTGATGACTCACTAGCCGCAGATAATCCTCAAATTTCGAGCGTTGAAAAAAGTCGAGACTTATGTATTTTTCCTGAATTTGAGGAACAGCAAATACAGTTACTAATCGAACTGAGCAAAGCGATACTGGAAAGAAACCCGGATATTACGCCGACTGCGATTATTGGTCACTCTGATATTGCGCCATCGCGTAAAAATGATCCAGGTCCTAAATTCCCGTGGCACAGACTCTATCAAGAAGGTATCGGTGCTTGGTACGATAGTGACCGCCTTACTCATCATTGGTTGGCCTTTAACCACCAAGCTCCCAGCTTAGCTCTGTTTCAAAACGCTTTGAACTCATATGGCTATGACCTAGTTGCGACAGGAAGAATGGATGAAAAAACCATCGATACTCTTTCTGCATTCCAGATGCACTTTGTTCCTTGGAAAGTAACTGGCGAATTAGGCACTCAAACAGCCGCTGCCTTATTTGCACTTTTAGAGAAATATTTTCCAAATAAGTTTGAGCAGTTAATGAAGATTTATGAATCCGAAGTCCTCGCCGCTCAAATACAACCAGAGATAGTTAAAAATACCATTAATTCCCAAATTTCACGTGTTTTTACTGAAATTGAATCGCCAATTTCCTTAAAAATAAAAAATAGAGCGCAATTTAAAGCCTATAAGGGGAAAGGCGAGATAATTATAGAAACAAGCGATGCGACGTCCGCGGACATAAGCATTAATGGTCAAAAACTCAATTTAGAGAATTTCGACCAAACTGAAGCGAAAAGAGTGTCTATTCATAGACGAACGGTTGATGGCAGCAACAGCTTGCGTGTCGCAAATATTCGACCCAGAGACGCTAGTATACGGATTACTATTCCCTACCCTATCTTGGCTAATGAGACAGCTCCTTATGAGCGGATTTTTAAAAGTGTTGATAAATTCGTTAGCGATGAAGTAGAACAAGGGTTTCCCGGAGCGTCAATTGCAGTGGTTTACAAAGGTAAAATTATTAAGCGAAGCAGTTATGGCTATGCTAAAAAATATGATGACACAGGCAAGCTAATAACGCCTTTTGAGACAATGACCTCAGAACATATGTTTGATTTAGACTCTAACACAAAGGTATTTGCAAGCAGCATCGCAATCATGCAATTAGTGAGTGCTGGAAAAGTCGATATTTATAAACCGCTACAACATTATATTCCGGAATACCGCAGCAACGGCCGAGAAGTGGTTTTAGTTAAGGATTTACTAGCGCAAACGTCGGGATATGGCGATGAAGTTAGATTTTACAGCTCAGATACCCAATATGGTGACTATTTTTATTCACAAAATAAACGCCGGACCAGTCGCCTATTGCTCACCGCTTTGCCGTTTGAATCTTTGCTTGGTAGCACACAGCAATATAGCGATACCAACTTTATGTTGCTTGGTTTATTAATCGAGCGAATAACAGGAGAATCATTAGACGAATATACGCTTGACAATATTTTCGTACCTTTGGCACTCAAACATACCCGTTTTAGCCCCCTTCAGTCAGAGTTTGTGCCCTCGCAGTTTGCAGCCACTGGAATAATGGGTAATACACAAGGTCAAAATATTGAATTTCCGAATGTGAGAAAGTACGTATTGCAAGGTGAAGTGCACAACGAAAAAGCATTTTATTCAATGCAAGGGGTGTCGGGACATGCTGGATTATTTTCTAACACCGACGATTTAGCAATATTAAGCCAAACTATGCTTAACGGCGGTGGTTATGGTGATGTCAAACTGTTTAATCAAGAAACACTAACTCGCTTTGTGAGCCCTGCTGCTGTATCAGATAGCATTGGGCTAGGATGGCAACTTGCTAACACAACGCAACGAAAATCTTTTTTTGGCCCATATGCTAGTTCTCAAGCATATGGACACGCAGATTTGATCGGAAGTGCTGTAGTTATCGATCCTGCTTACGATTTAGCAATTATTTTGCTAACCAATAAGCGACACTCCAAAGTCGCTTTAGCGAAAGACGACGTGGCAGATCAAGCATCGGCAGAAGACGCCGTGATAAAGAGAAATTTTGAGTTTGAAAGCGATGTTTTTGAAACAGGAAAATATAGCAGTGTCATCAGTATGATCTATGAAGCACTTATTGAATATGAAGCTGAAAAGCAGCTCAACAATCAAAAATAGGATATAAATTATGGAATGGCTGACCATTCTCCCACCATTTATCGCAATAGCTGTTGTTGTGTGGAAAAAAGAAGTTATCTTAGCGCTTTTTCTAGCTATTTTGGCTTCAGAGTTTCTGTTGTTGCTTTCTAGTAACTCTGAAAACCTGTTGATCACGCCCATAAATACCATAGACCGAATTGTTAATACTGCAGCATCCGGAGGCACAACTAGTATTTTGGTGTTCAGTCTTTTGGTTGGCGCATTACTTGCCTTTATAAGAGACTCTGGTGGCGTAAATGCTACCGTTAGCCGAGTTATAAATAGTGGTTTGATTAACTCAAAAAAACGGGTTGGCGGCGTAACTATGTTTACCGGCATGCTAATATTCATTGAGTCTAATCTGAGCGTGCTCACGGCGGGGATTTTTGCGCGCGGTTTGTTCGACAAGTACAAAATGAGCCGTGCACGATTAGCCTATATTATCGACTCGACTTGCGCACCAATTTGCATCTTAATTTTACTCAATGGTTGGGGAGCTTATATTCTCGCACTAATCAGCACATACGATCTAGGCGAGGATCCGATAGCTGTTTTATGGGGAACTCTGCCATTCAACGTTTATGCTTGGTTAACCCTGCTTGTTGTAGCTTATACAATATTCTTTGACAAAGTGCACGGTCCGATGAAAGAGGCTGAAAAACGACTCGACTCAGTAGAAACAAGCTTAGATTCAAGGCCTGCAACTAAAGCAAGATTTATGCTAGTGCCGTTATTAGTCATGGTAATAGGTATGTTCGCTTTTATGTATATGACAGGTGAAGGCAATATAGCTAAGGGAAGTGGCAGCAAATCGGTTCTCTACGCTACTTTTCTAGCCTGTATTATTGCTTATATTCAGCTCCTATGGCACAAGCGCTTCACACACAAGCAATCCATCACTATTGGATTCAACGGCATGGGTGAACTGCTGCCCTTGGTTACTATCGTATTATTTTCTATTGCCTTAGGAACGAGTTTAAAAGCACTCGGTACAGGTATATTTGTTTCGGGTTTAGTCGGTGAAAGCCTACCCTTAATTCTCGTCGTGCCTATGCTATTTATTGCTGGCGCAATTATGTCATTTACCACAGGAACATCTTGGGGAACCTTCGCTATTTTAATTCCTAT
The DNA here is from genome assembly GCA_905479945.1 of uncultured Glaciecola sp. Classification (GTDB taxonomy): domain Bacteria; phylum Pseudomonadota; class Gammaproteobacteria; order Enterobacterales; family Alteromonadaceae; genus Glaciecola. The sequence goes on from CAJQOP010000055.1 coordinate 6,415, forward strand.
TGGCATGCCTTTAGTCACAACATTAGGTTTGCCGCCGTCGCTTGTTTTGGCGGCTATTCTAGGTGGCGGCATTTTCGGTGACCACTGCTCCCCAATCTCAGATACAACTGCGATATCATCGTTAGCCGCAGGTTGTGACTTACTCACGCATGTAAAAACCCAATTGCCATACGCATTATTTGTCGGTGGGCTAAGCATCGCAGCTTATATATTGCTGAGTCTACAAATGTTGCTCTAACAGGAGACTAACTAGCAAATATCTGGGACTCGTCAGCAAAGCCTTTAAATTCTAGAGCATTGCCGGAAGGGTCCAGTAAGAAAAATGTGCCTTGCTCTCCTACTTTCCCTTCAAATCTAATGTAAGGGTCAATAACGAAGGTTTGTTTGGCTTCAAGCAGTTTTTGTGCAAGCGCTTTCCACTCACGCATATTCAAGATAATGCCAAAATGAGGTACCGGAACCGCTTTTGAATCTACCTCATTGTGTGCTGGTAGTTTAGGCATTTCAGCTACCAAGTGTGTAACTAACTGGTGACCGAAAAAATTCCAATCTATCCAATGCGCACTACTACGGCCTTGTTCACAACCAAGTATTGCGCCATAAAACGCATCTGACGCTGAAAGACTAATAACAGGAATAGCTAAATGAAATGGAGCAGGCATAGTTTTTTATTCCTTTAAAATTTCTTTAATAACATGAGTTTAAGCTTACTAAATGGCGCATATCGAATAGCTGCGTCAAACTTGAAACTGCGCTTCATTACAGACTTTTTATGGCTGAATGTATCGAATCCTGATTTACCATGATATTGCCCCATACCGCTAGTTCCAACTCCACCAAAGGGTAAGTTATGGTTTACCATGAAAATATTTGTATCATTAATACAAATAGTCCCAGCACTAACTTGTTCGATAACTTCCGCTTCAAACTTGCCGTTTGAGGTAAATACATAAGCGGCTAGTGGCTTGGGCCTGCTTGTAACAAAGTCGAGCATTTGCTGTTTAGTTTTGAAAGTAACAATCGGTAAGATTGGGCCAAAAATCTCTTCCTGCATCAGTGCTGAATTTGTAGCAGGTTGCACCACAACGGTCGGCTCGATAAAGCGCTCATCTAGGTTATGCTTGCCGCCATGAATGATGTTCAAGCCGTCAAGATAGTTGATTAAGCGCGAACAATGACGTTGATTAATTATCTTACCGTAGTCCTTGTTTTCAGCTACTTTTGTTCCATATTGCTTTTTGATTTCAGCAATAAGTCGCTGACTAAAATCAGCAAGATACTCTTCTTCAATCAAAATGTAGTCAGGTGCAACACACGTTTGTCCGGCATTCATCCATTTGCCCCAAACTATTCGTCTTACTGCAACTTCTAAGTTGGTAGCACCATCGACAATACAAGGGCTCTTGCCGCCCAACTCCAAAGTAACCGGCGCTAAATGTTTAGCTGCAGCCATCATTACAATTCGGCCTACATGCTCGCCACCGGTGTAAAAATACTTATCAAAGGCTTTAGATAGGAGCTCAGTTGTCTCATCTTTACCGCCCTCTACGACTTTAAAAGCGGTATTATCAAGATACTTCGGAACCAGTTTCGCTAATAAAGCAGAAGTGGCTTCGGCGAGTTCCGAAGGTTTAATAACTACGCAATTACCAGCTGCAATTGCTGCGATAAGTGGCGTTACAACCAATTGAAAAGGATAATTCCACGCACCAATAATCAGAGCAACACCTAGCGGTTCGTTAATAATATAACTTTTACCTGGCTGCGCTAGCATAGGTGTACTAACTTTAGTGGGCTTCATCCAGGATTTAAGATTTTGAAGTTTCTCCTTGATAGTTCCGATGGAATAGCCAATTTCAGATAACCAAGCTTCTGTATCGCTCTTACCTAAATCGCTATGCAGCGAGGTAGTAATTTCTTTACTATTTTCTTCAAGCATTTGCTTCAGCGCTTTTAACTGCTCTATACGCCACTGATAGGCTTTAGTCTTGCCAGTTGAGAAAGTACGCTTTAATTCATCAATATTAGCATTCGCATTCACCGATGAATCGTCTTGGAATGAAGGAACCGGGACTTCTTGCATTGAGACACCTACTTAGATTAACTGCTTCGAATACATCGTAGCAAAGGCTTGATTGAAAGCATATGGCGTTAAGTGCTTTATGCGCTACTAAATCAAAAATGCCGGCAAATAGCCGGCATTTTGTATTACTTGATACGTGCTATTGATGTAAAAGATTAGTCGGCATATGGATGACGCAGCACCATGGTGTGCGTTCTGTCTGGACCAGTAGAAATGATATCTACAGGCACACCTGTAAGCTCTTCTATGCGTTTAACATAGTTTTGAGCAGCTAGTGGCAGGCCCTCATATGTTGTCACGCCATAAGTATTGTCTGACCAACCAGGCATATCTTCGTAGACCGGCGTTACCAGATCGTAACCGTCAGCAGCCAATGGTGGAATTGTGCTTACATTGCCTTGCTTGTCTTTATACCCGATGCAAATACGCAAGGTTTCCAGACCGTCTAATACATCAAGCTTGGTCAAGCAAAAACCGGTAATAGAATTCAACTGCACCGCACGCTTTATTGCAACTGCATCAAACCAACCAGTGCGACGCTTGCGCCCAGTTGTTGCGCCAAACTCATGCCCTTTAACACCTAAGTGTTGACCGACTTCACAAGCAAGCTCAGTTGGAAATGGACCAGATCCAACGCGCGTTGTATATGCTTTGACAATGCCCAGCACATAATCGATATGCAAGGGACCGAAACCAGCGCCCGTTGAAACGCCGCCGACTGTAGTATTCGACGATGTGACATAAGGGTAAGTACCGTGGTCAATGTCCAACAGCGTGCCTTGAGCACCTTCAAACATGATTGATTGTTTATTTAACCTTGCTGTATCTAGCAGATCAGTTACGTCAACTACCATAGATTTGAGCAAATCTGCTACAGATAAGGCTTGTTCGAGTACCGTGTCATAGTCAACTGCTTCTACTTTGTAGTATTGAGTCAACATGAAGTTGTGATAGCTTAATACTTCTTTTAGTTTTATCGCAAAATCTTCAGGATTGAATAAATCACCAACACGTAAGCCTCTGCGAGAGACTTTGTCTTCATAAGCAGGGCCTATGCCACGACCAGTTGTGCCTATCGCTTTGTTTCCACGCGCCACTTCTCTGGCAACATCTAAGGCAATATGGAAAGGAAGAATAAGCGGGCAGGCTTCACTAATAACCAATCTTTCTTTGACCGGAACACCGCGTTTTTCGAGCATCGCCATTTCAGTAAGCAAGGCTTCTGGGCTAAGAACAACGCCATTTCCAATCACGCATTTCACATTCTCACGTAAAATCCCTGAAGGAATTAAATGCAATACGGTTTTCTCGCCGTCGATAACAAGGGTATGCCCAGCATTGTGTCCGCCTTGATAGCGCACAACAAAAGAAGCTTGATCAGTTAGTAAGTCAACGACCTTACCTTTTCCTTCGTCACCCCATTGGGTGCCGAGTACAACAACATTTTTAGCCATGGTAGATAATTATCAGCAATAGTGTTCAAAAAATAGAGGGGGATTTTAGCAAAAATATGAGGTAAAGATCACCCCATATTTGTGATTTATATACTCCTTATCAAAAAATATGCACTCACGACACCCACAACTACTAAAATACCGCCCATTCGGCGCAATGATTCGGTAGGTTGCAATGCCATTTGCATCAAAAACTGCTTCCACTTTTTGGGGACTAAAAGAGGTAAAAGCCCTTCAAT
>CAJQOP010000056.1 GCA_905479945.1 uncultured Glaciecola sp.
GGCATTTATGCGGTGCCAATGGCTCGGGTAAATCGACGTTCTTGCATATGCTACATAAGTCTTTGAAGGCAAGCGATGTGGCTAAAACCGAAGGAGATCCAACACAAAAGAACAACATCGCAGGTCGGCTTCGAATGAACACAGAAACCTGTTTGCTCGATCAACACTGTTCTTTGCTGCTAGGCGAGCAAAACTTACTGGATAATCTAAGCCACTTTTGTGGTCACATCAGCCCCAATGATCTGCGCACGTTATTGGCAAGTAACGGGTTTAGAAAAGACAGAGTATTCCAAAAAACTGCATCGCTTAGTGGCGGCGAAAAAATGCGTTTGGCAATGTTAATAGCTAGCCATCAACCTGACAGCTTGCTTCTGCTTGATGAGCCAGACAATCATTTGGACATGAGCAGTAAAAACATATTGGCGGATGCATTACAGCGATATGAAGGAAGTTTCCTACTGGTAAGCCATGATGCAGATTTCGTGGCTCGATGTGGAGTAACTAATACATATGAATTGAGTTAGGTACGATAAATAGAAGGACTGCTTGCAATTAATAGAGCAAGCATTACTGGTAATTATATGCCTAGCAAGTGCTTAGCTAGAGAACAAGCCTAGCATAAGAATGGCAAGATCATAGCCTGCACTAATCGCGCAGGCAGCTAGTAATCATTGCTGATGAGTGAGTGCTGATTGTATTACTTGTGCATGATCGGCTAGGTCATGGCCAAGATCGGTTAAATAGCCGCCATCCGGCTTACTTACAATGCCTTTATCAAATAAACGCTGTGCTGCCGACACCATGCTCGGATCAGCGTCATTTCTGATTTTTAAACCTTGCATAAGGCTCTTATTTGGAAATTTCAAAATTAGATTTAATTCTTCAGTAAGTTCTGTATTGAAAGGCATAGGCATCTCTTTTTGTATTGAGGACTGACATAATAACCTCTGACCATGATTTTTAGTTGAGGCGACATATCTTCTTTTCTTAAGCATATAACCGAAACAAAAAAATTACAAAGGATGATCATTCTATTTACATATATATCCGCGAAATAGTCATTAAGCATCGCGCAATTCAGCGTCATCCGATTCATTTGGCGAAGGCGTTAAGCACGGCCGTCTTGGTTATAGCTTTTACTATTCTCGATGTGTAACGGTCATGATCCAAACCTATTACATACAGACCAATGCTGATATGCATTAACCACTCCTTACATGCATATTTACGCATTGCTAATGCATTTACCATGAATTGCCTATAGTATCGATCGACCAAAGAAATTTTTCGTACTAAAATCAGAGATTGTGAAACAAGAAAATACCAAACCTAAATCACCAGGGCTTATTAAACGCCAGCCTTTTGTATCTACGGCTCTACTTATAGTGTTGCTGGGCTTAGTCCTGTATTCAGTTATCGGTTTAATTGCAGACGAACAAGCCGATGAATTGTTTCCTAAAGCCAGAGATGGAGTTATTGAGTTAGACTCAGTCGACTTAACAAATAGTAGCTCGGTACCATTGATCGGCAGCTGGCAATTCTATTGGGAAAAGTTACTTAGCTACGAACAAATTTCAGAAACAACAAGCACACCGGTCTTTGCTAGCGTACCGCAAGCATGGTTAGACATGCCCACCGAGGGCAGCGAAGCTAATGAATTTGGATACGCAACTTACAAGTTAACCGTAAAAGTAGCACAAAATACCAAACAATTAGCATTGAGTTTGCCAACTATCGGTTCGGCTTTTCGCTTATATATTAACGACAAATTACTTGCATACGGGGGCGTTGTTGGTGAAACTTCGCAGAAGGCCTCGCCGGGATATGAAGTCGGCATTTATACCTTTGATGTTCCTGCAAGCTCGTTTGATATTATTGTTCAAGTGTCTAACCATGATCTAATTTGGGGAGGCATGTGGGAATACTTAAGATTAGGTACGCCGGCCCAATTAAATACTGAGCAGTCCCTGGATAACTTTCGCTCAAGTTCTATTATCGCCATCTTATTAACGATAGCAGCCTTTAATTTAATTCAGTTTTCGTTGAGGACGCTCGACCGTTCGCCCTTAATAATTTCAATAGTCTGCATTCTTTTAGCAGTAAGAGAAATAGAAAGGTCTCAGTTACTCGCTCATTTGGGTATTTATTCTTTTAACTACAGTACGAATATCCTCATTAGTTTTTTGACCTTTTATCTAGGCGTCGCTTTCATTGTCGCCTATTTCTACTTCAGTTTTAAACAGGAATATAACAAGTGGGTTATATATACTATTTTTACCATTTCCGGACTTTTCTCTTTTCACGCGCTGGTTTCATCAACAGCTGCATTTAGCCTTTTGGTACCATATTTCCAGATGCTTACAGTCGCTTTTATCCTATATCTCACTTGGGGCTTAATATTAGCCGCAATAAGAAAACGAACAAATGCGAATCTTATCCTCTTGGGCACTATGTTGTTATTTTCTCTTATTATAAATGACCTTTTGATCAGTTTACGAATAATAGAAGGGGTGCTACTAGTTAGCTTCGGTTTAATCGGGCTTATTATGTGTCAGAATTATGCTACCTATCGACAGTTTATTACCGCAGGGGAAGAAAATAAACATCTAAGTATCGAGCTTGGTGACAGAAACGTTGAACTACAAAAATTCAGTAAATCACTTGAAGATTTAGTGGCTAGCAGAACAAGTGAACTCAGTAATGCAAATGAAAAACTTGAAATTTTAGCGTTTCAGGACTCTCTAACTGGCGTTTTAAATAGGCGAGGCCTATTAAAGTATATAGAAAGCGCTAAGGATAATTTTGAGATCGACAATACGCCGTTTTGTTTAATATTAATCGACTTTGATTATTTCAAAAAGCTTAATGATACTTTAGGCCATGAAGTTGGCGATAGAGTGCTAGTGGACGGTTCGCAAAAAATGACCTCTACTGTTAGAGCACAGGATAATGTTGGACGCTGGGGAGGCGAGGAGTTTCTTATTCTGCTAAACAATACAACAATTTCAGACGCTAAAGATATTGCCGACGGAGTGAGAGTGGTCATATCCGAACTGCTTAGCCAAAATATTGGAACTAAAGTCACTGTCTCGATTGGCGTTTCGCAGTTTTTAGCAAACGAAACTATTGAAAAATCAATTAACCGAGCTGACGAAGCTTTATACAGAGCAAAAGACGCAGGCCGCAATTGCGTAGAACTAGCTGAATAATCATTCCTAACGAGCCTTAAGCCCTAGTTAGACCTTTGAATTCCCGTCAAACATGGTTTTCATTTTATTTGCGAAGGCTACAAAGTTCTCTTTCATTGTTGTTTTAATTTTAATACTCAAGTCCGACAGCAACACCAATCCTTCGATAGTTATGGTTGGGGCTTGTGATGAAGCAACCGACGGTGCTGAGTTTTTAACACTGCCTAATATACAGAATGCTTTGGAGACAACATTTACGTTTTCAGGCACAAATATTTTGTCGCCACCAAGGATACTAATGACGGTAATAGTCACATTTGGCCCACTGAAGCGTGCATTCGTAAAATCCAATGTAGAACCGCCTAGCAGCGTAAATACTTTCAATTCTCTAGGGACCGTCCAAACGCCGCTGCGATCTGAATTACCTAATATATTCATTAGGGTTTCGGTTTCGGCTTCTGCTGTTTGACTGTAATTGACTGAAAACTGTTGTTCTTTCTGCTTTTTAAGGGTGTCATCAGGAGCAGCGTCTAGGTCTTGTATTTGGTCAAGCATTTCTTGATGTGAGCTTGTTTCAATAACTTTATCAAGCCTTCGTTCGAAGGCCTCATTAGAAATAATACCATGGCTATAGTTGTGAATAAGTACATCAATAACTTCTTCTTTTACTTGCTCGATGGGTCTATCTTCTAATGTTACTGGCATTGTTCTATCCCTTTTGAGTTCCACAAATCAATACTATTGATCACTACTCATCACAATTAATTTTACAAGATTTGAATACGTCTATTCATGACTATTATCAATTCGCTATTACTTAGTTGTTAGCAATGCATGTACCAGAATTAATTATCATAAAAAACATATAGTTAAGTATTTCATTGATTTCACGAGTAGTCGTTTTTACCAATTTTTGGTCTACATGCTTATTATCTGGGTGTATTGCAATGCTTTTTGAAGCGCTGCGATTAGTGTACACTTCTCCTGAAATTTTTATCCAAAAACTGAGTCAAGCCGTGGCCTTAAAACCGACTATTTATAAATTCAACATTGCTCTTGCCGATTTAAATAATCATCACTATCCTAATTTGAATTTAGTGTTGGCTCAACACCCATCTGAAACTCTTGAACGAATGATGGTCAGACTGCTTGTGTTCTGTTTGCATTCGAATGAAGACACCGACCAGCTGATGAGTTTTACCAGAGGGCTGAGTTCAACTGAAGAGCCGGATATTTGGCATAAAGGATTAGACGACCAATTAAATTATTGGATTGACGTAGGTGAACCTAGTTTTGATAGGATGAAAAAAGCTTGCCGTTTAGCCAAGCGTACTTTCCTTTATAGCTTTAACAGCAAGAGCGATGTTTGGTGGAAGCAAAATCAGCAGCAATTTTCTGCTTTACCAATAAAAGTAGCGAGTTTTGATTGGCAACAAATAAAAACATTAGCGCAGCAAGTTGAGCGAACCGCTACTTGGTCAATAACAATCAGTGACGACTCACTTTTTGTTAGCACGCCAAAAGAACAAGTTGAAACTAAAGTACTTATTTTACAATAGCAGAGGTCTACTTTTACACATGATGTCCAAATTCGATGAAATCAGGCCCTATGATGATACTGATTTATCTACAGTTCTAAAAACGCTCGTAAACAACCAAGAGTTTATTAAAACACTAGTTGGTTTTCGATTTGCAAAGTGGCCTGCTTTTACCAAGCCAATTTTGGGTTTCTTTATTAAGCGCTTTGTGAGCAAAAAAATTACCACTATACATAGTTTGCGTGACTTCCAAAGGTTAGTTGAGCCCTATATGAAGCGCATGATTAGGAAAACGACCTCGGGTCTAACCGTGACTGGTTTGGAGACGCTTGATTTGTCGAAGCCCTGCCTGTTTGTGAGTAATCATAGGGATATTGCATTAGACCCTGCTTTTATCAATTGGGTATTGCATGAAAATGGCCAAGACACCGTCAGAATAGCAGTTGGTGATAATCTATTGAGCGAAAACTGGGTTGCCGATTTGATTCGTTTGAATAAGTGTTTTGTAGTGCAACGCTCGATCGAAGGAAGGCGAGAGAAGTTAGCCGCGGCAAAATTGCTTAGCGAATATATTTACCATTCATTAAAAACTGACAAGCAGCATCTTTGGATAGCGCAAAAAGAAGGTCGAGCAAAAGATGGTATCGACCTTACTAACCCCGCTATTATTTCTATGTTGACTTTGAACCGGCCCAAAACGACAGACTTTGGTGAATACGTAAGCGAGTTACGGATTGTACCTGTGTCAATTTCCTATGAGTTCGATCCTTGTGATGTTAATAAAGCAAAAGAGTTGAGCCAAGCTGAACAAGAAGGAGGATATGACAAGCCTGATAAAGAAGATATTCGCAGCATTGTTAAAGGTATTACAGGTCAAAAAGGGAAAGTGAATGTTCACTTCGGGAAGTTAATAGGTAAACATACTTTAAATGCAAAAGAAGTTGCGGGCCTTATTAATGACGAAATTTTAGCTGGATATCAAATCTTTCCAACTTCACAGATCGCTTTAGATATTCTTAGTGCGAGCAGTGAGTATGAGGAATTCCAGTTAGCAGATATAGAACAAGAAATCGGGACTTCTCAAAAGCTTGCTTATGACTACCTCAATGGACGACTGCAACTGCTTAGCCCCGATGAACAAAAAAAGCTGCTAATGATGTATGTTAAGCCCTTGCTTAGGCAACAAGAGAAACTGGCTTCTAAGTAAAAGCAAGCTTCAAACTGAAGGCTTTAGCCCAGCTTGCTCAATTTTGCGTACGCTAGCATCAGTATTTTGGTACCTACCGTATCGAAGTTAACGTGGACTCGGGCATGTTCACCGGAGCCTTCATAGTTTAGCACTGTGCCTTCACCAAACTTTTTATGTTCAACTCGCTCACCTAATTTGAAACCACTATCTTCAAATGCAGCATGTGATGTGGCCGCACTAAAGCGATTTTGCATTGGTTGCTTTATTTGTGTTCTTAGGCGAATCTCTTCAATAAAGTCGCCAGGTATTTCACGAATGAATCGAGAAGGAGTGTGGTATTTATCTTGGCCATACAAACGACGCGTTTCGGCATACGTAATCAACAGCTTCTTCATTGCGCGCGTCATACCCACGTAGCAAAGGCGGCGCTCCTCTTCTAATTTCCCTGGTTCGTCATTGCTCATTTGGCTTGGGAACATACCTTCTTCAACCCCTGCCAATGTTACAAATGGGAACTCTAAACCTTTGGCTGAATGAATCGTCATCATTTGCACGGCGTCTTGGTTAGCGTCTGCTTGGGCATCGCCAGCTTCAAGTGATGCGTGTGCTAAAAACGCAGATAGTGGACTCATTTCTTCCGCTTCGTCGGGTGCTTCAAATTGTTTGCAGGCAGTGACTAATTCTTCTAAGTTTTCTACGCGAGCCTTGGCTTTTTCACCTTTTTCTGCTTGATACATGGCGTATAAACCAGAGTGCTTAATAGCGTGATCGGCTTTTTTCTCAAGGGCTAGGTCTTTCATGTCTTGCGTCATTTGTAGGATCATCTCTACAAAACCTTTAAGTGCATTAGCAGCACGGCCTGAAAACATATTTTGTGCAAGCATTTTACTACTTGCTTGCCACATTGATACGTCATTCTCACGTGCAAAAACACGAATGCCAGAAAGCGTTTTATCCCCTAAACCACGGGTCGGAGTATTCACCACGCGTTCAAATGCAGCGTCGTCAATTGGTTGATTAACCAATCTAAGATACGCCAAAGCATCCTTGATTTCTTGCCGCTCGAAAAAGCGTAGGCCACCGTAAATGCGATAGGCTAGGCCTTGGTGCAACAATGCTTCTTCCAATACGCGTGACTGGGCATTGTTCCGATATAAAATGGCACAATCAGATAAGGCTGAGCCTTGTTCATAATATGTTTTAATTTGCGAAATGATAAAGCGGGATTCGTCTAAATCGTTAAAGCCGGCATACAGCGCAATTTTCTCGCCTTCAGCCCCATCGGTCCAAAGTTCTTTACCTAGTCGCCCTGGATTATGGCCAATAACTGCATTAGCGGCATTGAGAATATTTGAGCTAGAGCGATAGTTTTGCTCTAGCTTAACTGTGCTGGCGTCAGGAAAGTCCTTCAAAAAGTGCGAAATATTTTGCACATTTGCGCCACGCCAGCCATAAATGGACTGGTCATCATCGCCCACCGCCATCACCGGAATATTGTTGCCTGCCAGAACCCGCAGCCACGCGTACTGAATGGTGTTGGTGTCCTGAAATTCGTCCACCAGAATCTGCCGGAAGCGGCCCTGATAGTGCTGCAGGACGTCGGGGCTTTTTAACCAGAGTTCGTGAGCACGCAGCAGCAGCTCGGCAAAATCCACCATGCCGCCGCGCTCACAGGCCTGTTCGTAAGCCCGATAAACCTGCAGCATGGTATGTACAAATAAATCGCCTGGAGGGGGCTCAATATGAGCCGCTCGCAGACCCTCGTCTTTCTGGGCATTGATGTACCACTGAGCCTGACGCGGCGGCCAGCGGGACTCGTCCAACTCGAGTTCACGGCATACGCGCTTTACCAGGCGCAGCTGGTCGTCGCTGTCCAAAATCTGAAAATTCTGTGGCAGCCCCGCCTCCCGCCAGTGAGCCTTCAGTAAGCGATGGGCAAGGCCGTGAAAAGTCCCGACCCACATACCGTGAGAGGGAATTTGCAGCATCTCCTCTATACGCCCGCGCATTTCCTTGGCCGCCTTATTGGTAAAGGTCACCGCCAGAATCGACCAGGGCGAAAATTCCTCGGCCCGGATCAGCCAGGCGATCCGATGCACCAGCACCCGTGTCTTGCCACTGCCAGCACCGGCAAGCACGAGCATGTTGTGGTTTTCAGCTGCTACGGCTTCGCGCTGGGCGTCATTGAGAGGAGAGAGAATATCGGATACATCCATCGGTGTATTCTAACCAAATTAGGTGCTGGCAACACGGCTCTGGACAGCTCTGGCG
>CAJQOP010000057.1 GCA_905479945.1 uncultured Glaciecola sp.
GGACTAACAATATGTGGTGAAGCCAGATTTTCTGCTTCAAGTAACTGTTTAGAATTTTTTATACTTTCAGTAAAAGCGAATTTAATAGGCTTTGCGTTTACCGCATTTTGTAAAGCAAGTTGTTCTCTCTCGATTTTGTTAAACTTTGCATTATGCTGTGCCATTTTTGAAGCCAAAGCGCCCTCGGCTTTGTTTTGTTTTGCGCCTATTAGTACTTTGGGTTGCCCACCCTGCTTCGCCTTATTCGCGCCCTGACTAGCGCGTTTTTGCGCTTTTTCTGTATCCCTTTGCGCCACTGCACTCGCTTTTTTCTTATCGCTTTTTAGTTGGCTTAACTTGCGATCTCGAGCTTCATTGTGCACATTTTTTGCGGTCTGATAAACGCTATAATTACCGCTCAGCAATTGCAGGCCGTCAGAATTTACGGAAGCAATATGTTGGCAAAGCTCAAGCAAGAATTGGTCATGACTAATCAATAGACAGGGGCTTTCAAGCGCTTCTAATTGCTTCGCTAGCCATTGTTTGGCTTGGGTATCTAAATGATTACTAGGTTCATCTAATAATATTACGCATGGGTTTCTCTGGGCACTTTCAAATATACCTAACAGTGCCACTTTGCTCTGCTCCCCTCCACTTAAATCACTTAACAAGGAATCGGGGTAAATATGTGGCGAAATATGCTTCAGCTTGGTTTCAAAGTTGTCGGCAAATAACCAATCGTCACCCACAGTGACGAAGTCTTCTTCATTTATACTGCCTTGTTCAATAAGCTTTAACGCGTTTAGTTTTGCAGTTGCATCAAGTGCATCGGCCACGGTTTGATTGGTGTCCATATCCAACGACCCTTGCTGACCTAAAAAGAGTAAATCAACGGCAAGCTCTACTTGGCCTACAGTGGGCTTAACAGCGCCGCGAATGATATCGGCAAGAAGCGATTTACCCGCGCCATTGTCACCCACCAGACCCGTCAGCCCATTGGGCAAACTCAAATGAATGTTTTCGAACTGCATTTCACCATTACTATGCTGAAAACAAATGTTACTAAGCACTAGCTTATTTTGGGCTGAGCTATTTTTTGAGGACGCATTCTTTGAGAATGCAGTCAGTGGCAATGCGCTAGGTGATTTAGTGCTTGTTTTAGCGGCATTTAGTGGTGCCGTTTTGACAGACTTAGCGCCCGCCGATTTATTTATTTGATATGAAGTCAAATCAAATACCTCCTGATAAATTCAAAGTGAAATGTGAATTAGTGTCAGAAGTTATTTGTTCATTGGCTGAAAGACTCTTTGTTGAAGTGGCTATATATTACACAAAAAAATAGCACATAACAAAAAGTAAGTTTACATAGTTAGCTATATTGTAAATTGACGGCAAAATGTCTAATTTTAAGGGGGCACTTCAAATTAGCAAAGATTTCTTAACTAGATCCCGCACGCTTGTTTAAAGCTGCCGCTGGACAATAGGGTTTTCACGCATTAGGCTCGTAGCCTTTACGCAAAAAATATATATTTACTTGGGTGTTGTTGATGATAAAAAATGGAAGTTCGGCTAAAAGTTCGCATCTCGTAATTATTATACTTTGTGCACTTATGGCGGTTGTATCATGCACAAATAGCGTCCAGCCTAAAATTGATGAGATGGCAGAGGCCGATAAACTAACTACGACACCACAACAAATCGAGAAAGCCCTTCCTGTTCGACAAGACATTGTAAAAGGCGTGCTAGATAACGGACTATCGTATTTTATCCGTGATAACAAAACTCCAGAGAATTTTGCTGAATTGAGACTGGTAGTCAAAGCGGGTTCATTACAAGAAGATATTAATCAGCTTGGTTTTGCCCACTTTGCCGAACATATGGCTTTTAACGGTACCGCTGATTTTGAAAAGCAAGAAATTGTAGAATTTGTAGAATCCATTGGCATGCGTTTTGGTGCACATTTGAATGCATACACTAGTTTCGATGAAACCGTATATCAGTTACGCATTCCAACGGACACACCAGGAAACATTGAAACGGGTATTCACATTCTCGAAAACTGGGCACACAAAATAAGCTTTGACCCGCAAGCGATTGACGATGAACGAGGTGTGGTGCTAGAAGAATGGCGTGGCAGAAAAGGTGCAAGTGAGCGTATTTTTGAACAAAGTTTGCCGATTACCTTGAGCGGCTCCGACTACCCTAATCGGATGCCGATAGGCGATAAAGATATCATCACACATGGCAGTCATGCTGATTTAAGGCGCTTTTATGATACTTGGTACCGATCGGATTTAATGTCAGTTATTGCAGTAGGAGATTTTGGTGATACAGATGTAGAAGCGTTAATCACTCAATACTTTGGTCAGCTAATCAAGCCGACTAACAAGGTACTGAAACCGGAGCAATCCTTGACTAAGTACGATGTGCCGCAGTTTAGTCTTGTGACTGATCCCGATCTTACTTCCTCTGGTTTCTCTATATCATGGCGCTTACCTGAGTTTGTGCCAAAAACCGAAGCCGACTTGCGCGATGCCACCATTAATCGCCTGTTGTTAAATGCCTTAAATAACCGGTTTAGCGAAAAATCATGGCAGCCGAGCAGCCCTTATACCAATGCAAGGTCTGCTTTCAGTAGGCAATATAATCTGGGTAGCCAGTTTTCTGTTGGCGTTGGCGTTAAGCCCGATAAGTTTAGCGAAGCTTTTACTGATGTTTTGGAAGAGCTAAAAAGAGCACAGCAATACGGCATAACCCAAGCTGAGTTAGATCAGCAAAAACGTATATATATTGAAGGTTTAAAAGAGGGTATCACGAAACAAGATACGCTAAGTCACAATGCCTATGTGGGCCAATTTATGCGCCATTTCCTGCAAGGGCAAACGATCGCAAGTTTGCAGCAACGATTTGCGATTATACAGAGTTATATTGACGATTTGACCGCCGCAGACCTGCAAGCTAGGCTGCACGAATGGATGGCATTGGACGATGTCATGATATCGGCAAACGCGCCTGAAAATGACAATAAAAAGTTATTAAGCGAAGCTGAGTTTATGGCGTTATGGGAGCAAGCTAAAACTCTGCAAACCGAAGCTTACGCACCGCAAGCAGAAGTTAGCAAATTAATGACTACTCTGCCAAGCCCGGGCAGTATCTCGAATAAATCCTATATTGATAAATGGGACACGCACGTGTGGACTTTATCAAATGGGATTAAGGTTCACCTCAAACAAACTGATTTTAAAGATAACGAGATCCGATTTTGGGCGCTAAGCCCTGGCGGTTATTCACTGGTTACTGATGAACAGTACCTGAGCAGTTTTGCCATGATGACATCTATACCGAGTATGGGATTGGGTGAATTGGACACCGAACAATACAACAACTATCGCCGCGACAAACGCTTTAGTTTGTCGACTAGCATTGGCGGCTATAGTGAACAGGCGTATGGCTCCAGCACTCAAGAAGAGCTCGAAGACTTTATGCAAACTCTGCACTTACGTTTTACGGCGCCACGCAAAGACCAAGAACGCTTCGATTGGATTAAAGGCCTATACAGGCCGCAAATAGAAAAACGCTTCAATAACCCACAGGCCCTATTTTATTCAAATATACGACAGGCGCTTAATAATCCGGACAAACGAGACACCGAATTTGATCTACCGGCACTAGAAAGACAAAACCTCAACACCATTTTTGATATAAGAAAGAGTAGCTTTGCCAACGCCGGTGATTTCAATTATGTGTTTGTGGGCGACATGGATTTTGTGCAAATGGAAAGGATGCTGAGCACCTATGTAGCCACTTTGCCAACATCTGATAAAAAGGATGAAGCACTCATTCGCCCTGATATTGATATCGAGGGAATGACTGAAGTCCACCTGCAAAAAGGCTTTGAGCCCAAAGCAACTGTGATCATGCGGATCTGGGGTGAGGCTCAGTGGAGCCACCTCAACAATCTGGCTTTTGGAGCTTTGAAATCAGGCCTTGAGAATCGCCTTCGTAACCGTTTGCGAGAAGAGCTAGGTGCTGTTTATTCAGTGGGTGTGTCAGGAAACTTTAAACGTTGGCCACATCAAGAAAATTCAATTGCGGTTTCTTTCACTTGTGATCCCGAGCGTATAGAAGAATTGCGCAGTGAAGTAGAACAGGTGTTCAATGAATTCATTGACGGTAATATTGAGCCATCTATTGTCGAGAACTACAAAACACGTTTACTAACGCAGCGTGCAAAAGCTCTTAAAGAGAACAGTTTCTGGCAAGCTCATATCATGAATTCTATAACCCAGTTCACACCTACGCCGATCGATGAATATGAGACGCTAGTCAACTCACTCACTATAGATATTGTAAAAGCAGCGGCAAAAGAATATTTAAGCAGAGAAGATGGCTATTATGCGACTTTAACTCCTGAGCCTGCAAAAGTTGATGAGCCTAAGCTTAAATCTCTGCCATAAATGAATAAGCCTAAAAGAGTGATAGGTAGACAGTTTGTTTTGAATAATTGAGACAATGAGAGCATTTAACTTATTCAGCGTCATGCAAGACTTTAAGAGCAAGGTTTCGTAAACAGTTGCAACGAAAGCTGCGGTCGCTTAAAAATAAGTCAGCCATGTAATTTATATTACCTGGCTGACTTGATGAACAACGCGCCGACTTATCGCCCTATGATCTAAGAAATCTTAATCACTTTATAAACCATTAAATCTAGCTTTATAAAAAGTTAAAATGCTCGTTGTCCATTTGCATCAATGATTTTGTCGAAGACACAGCAGATTTCTTGTGAGCCGATGCTCGTGGTAACAAACGATCAAAGTAAAACTCTGCAGTTTGAATTTTTGATGTGTAGAAATCATTTGACTCTTCGCCCTCACCACTCGCAATTAGTGCCGTTGATTTTTCAGCTTGCAAAGCCCAAAAATAACCCATCATCACGTAACCCGAGTACATTAGATAATCAACTGATGCGGAGCCTACCAACTCACGGTCTTTCGAAGCGCCTAACATGATGCGCAGTGTCATGACGTTCCACTCTACTGCGCGTTTGCATAAAGTGCGAGCCATACTACCAATAGGACCACGGGAGAATAAGTGCGGCTTAGCGAATGAGAAAATCACTTTGCTAAAGTCACGAATTGACTGCCCTTTGTTTGACATCAGAACTTTACGCCCTAATAAATCTAAGCTTTGTATACCTGTTGTGCCCTCATAGAGGGTCGCTATTCTAGCGTCACGAGCGATTTGTTCCATTCCATGCTCATGAATATAACCATGTCCACCGAACAC
This sequence comes from uncultured Glaciecola sp., assembly GCA_905479945.1. Taxonomy (GTDB): domain Bacteria; phylum Pseudomonadota; class Gammaproteobacteria; order Enterobacterales; family Alteromonadaceae; genus Glaciecola. Next base: position 5,266 of record CAJQOP010000057.1, read on the forward strand.
TTGCATACCTAAGTTTGCAGACTCTAATCCTAATTCGGTGATAAAGCCTTTTAGGATAGGCGTGTAAAAACCTAATTCATCATCGTAAGCTCGCTGCTTTCTATCATCACCAGCAACCGTCGCATTAAACATTTTATCAGCAATTTTAGCGGCGTGAAAAATCATCGCCCTACCACCTTCCGCAATTGCACGCTGGGTTAATAACATCTTGCGAACGTCTGGGTGCCAAATAATTGCGTCAGCTGCAGAGTCAGGTTGTTTCTTGCCAGATAATGCACGCATAGATTGGCGCTCTTTGGCATAAGCCAGTGATCCTTGAAACGATGCCTCAGCATGACAAATACCCTGCAGCGCTGTGCCAATCCTAGCGGTATTCATAAAAGTGAACATCGCTTGTAAACCTTCATTCTCTTTGCCGATCAAATAACCAGTTGCGCCATCAAAATTCAATACCGCTGTTGATGAAGCACGAATGCCCATCTTATGTTCTATTGAGCCACAATTTACAGCGTTTCTATCTGTTAACTGGCCATCATTGTCAATATTCACCTTTGGCACTATGAATAATGAAATTCCTCTGGTTCCTTTAGGCGCGCCAGGAATACGGGCTAAAACTATATGGATAATATTTTCTGTTAAATCATGTTCACCCGCAGAAATAAATATTTTCGTACCGGTTAATCGGTAACTTCCATCATCTTCGTTCAATTCAGCTTTTGTTTTTACTTGTGCGAGATCTGTTCCGCATTGTGGTTCAGTAAGACACATAGTGCCACTCCACTCTCCACTCACAAGAGGCGTCATGAATTGGTTTTTCTGTAGCTCAGATCCATATTCTAATATGGTATTGATGCAACCCATGCTTAGTCCTGGGTACATTGAAAAGGACCAGTTCGCACTGCCAGTAATCTCTGCTTTTATTAGATTGATAGACGTAGGTAGATTTTGGCCACCGTACTCTTCAGGGAAAGATAAACCCTGCCATCCACCAGCTACATACTGTTTATAAGCATCTTTAAAACCGGCAGGAGTAGTCACGACGCCCTCATTGAAATGGCAGCCTTCTTTGTCACCAGATAAACTTAGTGGTGCCAAGACTTCTTCACTTAAGGTTGCGATACCATCCAAAATAGCGTCAACCATGTCAGGAGTAGCATCTGAGCCATTTTCTAAGGATTCATAATGAGGAAAATAATCTAACACATCTCTCATTAAAAACTTAATGTCTCGTAAAGGTGCTTTATACATTGGCATCGTGTTTACCTACTTATGTTCATTGGCTTGCAAAAATATTGAGGCGATTATAGTTGACGAAGTTTAGAATAAGGAGTTAAATACCGTCAATCGTGGTGTCAAATACCATCAACTTTTTAATACTATTAGTATCCAAAATGCATTCATTTTATATAAAAACATTAATTAAAGTCTGGAAAGTACGAAAGCTGGATGTAGATTGTCTATTCAATAATTCAGATATAAAGGAAGTTGATCTTGAAAAAGAGTTAAATTTGACTGCCCAACAACTCGATACGATCTCGACAAATGCGATTGAAGTAAGCAACGATCGTCAACTTGGTTTATTGGTCGGCTCGAGCATGGATATTTCATCTCAAGGAATTTTTGGGTATGCGATCATTACAAGTGCCACTATCGGCGATGCACTTAAGTTAATGGTGAGATACAACAAAGCCTTATTACCCAGTTTAGATGTGAAAGTTCTGTCACGAGAAAGTCGCGTTGAAGTATTAATTAAGGCGCCCCATTTGCCAGATGATTTAGCACGGTTTTACATTGAGCTCCTCTATGCTGCAATCATGCGAAGCGGAAATGCTTTAATTCCCAAAGGCAGAACATCAGTGCATGTAGAATTTGATTATGATGCACCATACGACAAAGCCCCTTACCAACAAGTATTCGGTTCAAAGGTAAAATTTAATAGTAATAGAAGTGTGCTCAGTTTTGATGAAGCAGGTTTGGATTTAGGTATTGCAACAGCTAACCCAGTGGCGAGAGATATCTTTCGAAAAGAGTGCGACCGATTATTATCCAGAGGCCTTCACAGAGGGATGGTAAGCGAGCGAGTACAGGAGGTTCTTCTGCAGTCAGGCACTGAATTCCCAACGAGTATGCGCGTTGCAAATCAATTACACATGAGCGAAAGCACCCTGCAGCGTCGTTTGGCTAAAGAAGGTTATAAGTTTCAACAGCTACTCGACCAAGTTAGAAATAAACTAGCCCATGAATATTTAACAGGTACACAACTAACCATTGATGAAATAGCCGCACTCTTAGGTTTCAGTGACGCTGCAAATTTTAGAAGATCTTTCAAACGTTGGACCAAGCTTACTCCAACAGAAGTGCGAAATGAGATTTTGAAAGGCAATGTAAAAAGCCTTATACGCACTTGATCAAAACATAGAATATAGATAGCAGACAATATAATGACTATAGACTATGGTTGAATAGGAGTAGTACTATTGCTCAGTGAGCATAATATGGAGTAATAGCTTTGATAGAAGATCTATTGTTTAGAAAGGATGATAAACGGTCGCCTCAATCAAAACAGGCAGAGACTGTTAATATAGTTTTACTAGACACTTTGTATTTCTATAGCTCTTTTAACGATGCTCACAAAGACGCGGTGTATAAAGCTTGGGGCATAAAAATAGCCGATGGTATGAATTTACTTGAGA
>CAJQOP010000058.1 GCA_905479945.1 uncultured Glaciecola sp.
GGTATCAAAGCCCAAATCAATATGAGCAAAATATGGCAATATTACAAAAAGCTGCTTAACTGAGGTGTCCGAATAATGTTGACCACGTCAAAAAGTGATTTTATGTTCTACGCATTTACGGTTCTCACACAATTACGACCGCCTTTTTTTGCTTTGTATAATGCCGAGTCTGCTCGCTTTATTACTGCCTTAAAGTCACTGCTACCGGCGGTGCTTTCTGCGATGCCGAAACTACACGTAACCCTAACAATCTCCTCCTTTGCTGGATTTTGACGGCGATTCCTTGAATTCGACGCAGAACTTTTCTCTCTTGTCTGAACACGAATAGCCATCGGGTATGTCTCAATGTTTACTCTTAAATCTTCAATTGTTTCTCTTATTTCATCAATAGACTTTCCGTCAAACACTAACGTGAACTCTTCACCACCATATCTAAACGCCCTTGCTCGATTTCCAGTTTTCGCTATCTTGCTAGCGACGAGTTTAATAACGTCATCACCAGCTCCATGTCCATACTTGTCGTTAAACTTCTTGAATAAATCAATATCAATCATAACAACAGAATATTGCTGCGATAGCTCTTCGGCGTATTGCGTTAATGAACGGCGCCCAGGTATGCCGGTTAATTCGTCATTAAACGCCATGTTTCTGCTGGTGATGATGGCAGCAAACAAGCACGTAAAACTGCCAAGAATAGCAAAAGACATAATAAATAAGGGGGTTGGGTCATTAACGACAATTCCGGCTAACAAGGCAATTGAGAGTAAGTAAAATTGGTGAGCAGATCTAGAAACTAAAACAAGAAGTGAAATCCCGCTTAGACACAGAATAGTGAATTGTAACGGAGTAAACCAAAAGTCTTCAAAAGGCGAAATCCTTCCAATACTATCAAAAATACTATTTATTAAATTTGTAATAGGTAATTCAATTTTAGCGAACAGATAACTAAAAAAGAGCCAAGCAATTAAGCTACCTATTAAGTAAATAACACTTTTAAATAATTTGTGTGCTGGTATTTTTATTAAACCAAATATAGGAAGTAGGGCAATGAAAGAGAATATTAGGTGTTTGGTATCCGCCACGACAAAACTAGCATCATTAGAAACTTTGAGCCATGGAATAACATAAAAGTGGGCAATAGTAATGAGAGTAATGATACTTGCTACATACATTATCAAAGCTTGGCGCATGGCAAGCGTTAGGATAATAGCAAACACCAGACTCATTGAAATATAGGGAATGAATTTTACTGTAGAGACATCAGCAAATGAAACTGCATTTTGTTTGAGCATTACCATTAAAGCAACGGACAAAAAAGCAACAACGATAATTGGTAGCGCAGATTTAATTCCAGTCATAATTCTTCTTGTTTATTGCAAATGGCTTAAGCTTAATAAAAAACCGTATATTTGCATATGCATTTCTCTATTGTCGCCACTCTAGTACCTTAGCAATTCGGAATAACGACATAATTTAGGTGTGTTTGTATGTTGCCATTGATATGCATATGACAAAAGTATTAAAATTAAACGGGGGTGGTAAACTATATACCTTCCCTATGAATCAAGCTTTCCTTCATTTTTTACAAGTAGTGTAAAGGAATACTAAATTAGCTGTTGATGAAAAATATCGTGTTCCGATACAGAGGGGTAATGAAAGTATGTTTTGCGCTTTTACGGCGGTATGAAAACATATAATTAGGTACAAATTTCTTGAAGAAATATCCAGACTAGTGTACAAAATTATAGGTGAGGCGTCTTTAGTGATAGGTGAGGCCTCTTGAGTGCGAACATTCTCGATGATTCAGTTAGATGTAAATGAAAATAGTCGATGTCCAGTCTTGGATTACGCAAGAATACCTGAACGATTAGAGCAATTATTAATAGGCAATTATGAACGCAATTGATTATGCAAAGAAAGTATCTGAATTATTTGCCGTGCCTAAAACGGCAGTACGAGTCAAGAATTTGATTGACGACGAAGCCTCTGATGTTAATAGCATATCGGCGGTGGTCAAAAGTGATCCAGGCTTAGCTATCCACATACTAAAAGTGGCTAACAGCGCAATCTATCGGTTTCCAAGAAAAATTGAGAATATAGAAAAAGCGATTCAGGTAATTGGTACTTCAGCAGTCTATGATTATGCTTTGGTATTTGGCATATCTAATGCGTTTAGTAATGAGCAAAGTGAGTTTGTCGACCTTGATAAGTTTTGGGAACAAAGTGTAAGCTGTGGCATATTGGCGCGATATTTCGGCGAGCTCAAAGGAATTAAGGACGCAGATCGACTTTTTGTTAGTGGTCTATTACATAACATCGGCGAATTAGTGGTGCTTAAGATAAATCCGACTGCAGCCAAAGACTGCGGTAGGTTTGATGCAAAAATAACGCCTGCCGAATGTCAATTCGAATTGCTTGGTTTCAGGTACGCTGAAATTTCCGCTGCACTTGGTCAACAGTGGAACTTGCCTGATTCAATAGTATCGACCTTAGCGATGCAGCATCATGATGACAAACCAGCAGAAACATCAGAAGTTAAAATAATGCAGCTTGCTTACGAACTATCTATAATTAATACAAACTCAGACCACTATAATATTGACACAAATCTCCCTTCATTCCTTTACGAAACATTGAACCTTAGCGTTGAGGAGATAGAAGAAGCTTTGGATAATACTAACTATCAGGTTGAACAAATAATTCACTTATTTAATCCAGATGTATTTCACGTTGCGTAGCAGTTTCTAAGGCTTTATTTAACTTGACGTTTAGTTGAATAAAGCCAAAGGTATTGGGTTAATGACACAAGTTCGAGTTACTCTTCTCATATTTTTTCCTCTTTGTTTTCATAACTATCCGCTGCTTGCTCTAGCATCTATATGCATAACTACCTGTCGAGCATTTTATCTACTGGGATCAGTTAATCTTAATTGAAGTCAGCCCACTTGCACGTGAGTTCAACCTACTTACAATTATATTCACAAATAATTAACATTTAGTGGCAAATTGCTCCAAGCTGATTCACTATGGGTGCAATTACAGAATTTAGGAGTGGTTGTGGCTGATTCAATAGAGATACCTGACGTGTCTAAAGAGGCAGAGAACAAGAGGCCCTCAAGGGCTTACCGAAATTATGTGCTATTTATTTTAACCTTAGTCTATGCCTTCAATTTTATTGACAGACAAATCATAGGTATTTTGTCGCCGTTTATCAAAGTTGATCTTGGTTTGGATGATGCGCAATTAGGATTGCTAAAAGGATTTGCGTTTGCATTGCTTTATACGATCGTCGGTATTCCCATAGCGTGGTTAGCGGACCGTTACAATCGAGTCAACATAATTGGCATCTCGCTGACTTTGTGGAGCGGGTTTACTGCATTGTCTGGCTTTGCTGTGAACTTTTGGCAGTTGGCTGCGTTGCGTGTTGGTGTTGGTATTGGTGAAGCTGGTGGCAGTCCGCCCAGTCATTCAATATTGTCCGACCTTTTTGACAAAACGGAGCGCGCAAAAGCGCTTGCATTTTACTCTCTAGGGATTCCTTTTGGGATTATGACCGCTTATTTCGCCGCTGCATTCTTCTTGGATGGTGGTTCCGCTGATTGGCGCATAGTCATGATTAGCGTTGGCGTTCCAGGTGTGGTTTTGGCGCTGTTACTTAAGTTTACTGTAAAAGAGCCAGTGCGAGCGACGGTAACAAACGGTCCAAAACAAATGGATTTCATGACATCTGTCAAAAGGCTCCTCAAGATTCCTACATGGTGGGGAATGTGCTTAGGAATATCATTTGGTTCGTTTGGTAGTTACGCTATTTCCACTTGGATCATTGATTTTTATGTGCGAATACATCCAGATATGCCTATTCAACAGTTACTGATTGTATTTGGCATTGTGAATGGTACAGCTTACGCATTAGGAGTATGGCTTGGAGGTGTAATAGCCGATAAGTGGGGTAAAAAATCAAAACGTGGATACGCATTGCTTCCTACTTTTGCAATGCTCATAGGCGTTCCTTGCTTCTTTCTCTCTTTGCATGTCGGAGACGTATGGGTGTCAATCGGCTTGATGACCGTGCTGCTATTTACCAGTGGAATGTACTTGGGACCTTGCTTTGCGATTGCGCAAACTCTAGCTCCCGTTAATGCTCGTGCAATGTCGACCGCCTTGTTCTTTTTTGTTTTGAATATCATCGCATTAGGCGGCGGGCCCACTTTGGTAGGTTTGCTCAGTCAGTCATTGTCGGTTTCTATGGGAGAAGCAGAGGCTCTGCGAACCTCTCTTAGTTGGCTTCTGGTTCCATATATTCTATCTATTGTTACCTTTTATTGGGCATCAACAAAGATAGAGCATGATTGGAATGAAGCTGAGAGAATGCAGGCCTTAGATTAAGCGCCTACCTTCATTAGTAGTTAAAATGGAAGATGATTGTTGAGTTCGCAGAATCGCGAGTTCACTTTCATTAGCCATTGTATCGTCCCAATGCTTTAGTTTTGGCTTCATTAATTTATACCAAAGGGGTGGCACCAATACAATTGCTATTGTGGAAATATAGCCACCAATCATCACGGGAGCGTCAGGCATTGCTTCAAGTTTCTCGAATGGAACTGCGCCTTTTGCATGATGGTGGCTGTGTCTTGGCAAATTAAACATAGCCCAGCAGCTTATTTTGCGGTTGGTGTTCCAAGAATGTTTTGGCATGACACGCTCTCTAGGGTGGCGCACTAATCCGTAATGCTCCATATAGTTGACGATTTCGAGCACCAGTTTAGCGACTAAGCCAACCCCAGTTACAAATAATACGCCTTGCCAATTACCAACAATAAATACAAAGCTTAGCCAAGCGATGGTCATTAACCAGCCGGTAATAAATTGATTGTGATAGCTAAACACAGACTGGTTTTTTCTGTTTAAACGCTTTCTTTCAATTTCCCAAGCCGATTTATTTGTTCCCCAAATTGCAATTGGAATATGCTTATAAATAGAACGTCCACGTGGCGCTGTAACAGGGTCTTTTTCTGTTGCAACATGTACATGATGATTAAATACATGTTCTATTGAAAAGCTTGCATCAAAACTCAGAGAAAGTAACCATCGTCCTGTAGTCACAGCTTTCTTGTTACCTATTCTATGGATCAGTTCATGCCCTACAACTGTCGCTATGCCGCTTAACATAAGTCCACAAAACACGACTGCCACTAATATTTCTATCATATATGTATTTGCTTTTGCAGTAACAAAATCATAAGCGACTGCATTTGAAAGCCAGTGCATTATTTGCCATTCATAGGGGCTTACTAACCAAATGCTAACGCTCATTAGTATAAATGTTGTGGGAACCGAAGCATAAAGCATGGCATCTAGAGCCCATTTCTTTGTCAAATTAGGTTGGCTTAAATCTTCGCCAAAAAATGTATCACCAATGATGTAAAAAGCGATGAAGAAACCAAAACCAAAAAGGATCCAATATTGTGCAAACAACACAGCAGTAATACCTAGTAATGTTGTTAGAAAGTAATTAGCGAACTTTAAGTAGTGAAGCATGTGATTCTCCTTTTTCGACCTTTGTACTTTCTCATTGATTCAAGCAATTAATAATATCAATAGTTGCCATTAAACAGTCATTTATTGCCAAGCTGAATTATATAGCGTAGCTTACTATTGAACCTATTAAGCGAAAGATATTATGTTTATCAAAGAGAGTGTTAGTCTGCCCACCTATTATTTTGGTCACGTCATAAGTGTGCTGAAAGATTCTGGTATAGGCGTTGAAACGTGGTTGGCGTCGCAAAACCTAGATTTAAATAAATTACTGCAGGCCAATTCCAGAGTGAGCATTGAGCAGTTTGATGGGCTTATCCAGAGCGTCATAACAAATAGAGGTTTTGAAGATTTGGGTTTGTCGGTTGGTAAAAGATTAGAAATTGCCCATCATGGCGATTTTGGTTTAGCAATATTAAATAGTGCATCCTTTCTTCAAGTGCTCGACTTTCACGTTAAATTTTTGTCAATTAGAATCCCTTTAATACAAATAATGTATGCCATAGAAAATGAGCAAGTCGTGGTCACGTTAATTGACGAGCATTGGCAAGACAAACTCCACGTTTCGATGATTGAAGCTGTCATTATTGCAGTCGTTAATATGCTGCATGCTACTAAATTTCAAGATGGTAGTGATTTAGAAATAGAGCTTGTTGAATTTGATTACTCCAAGCCTAATTATTGGGAGAAGTACTCAACAATTAAAGCCAATAAACTAGAGTTTAATGCTCGTTACTGTAATTTAAAGTTTGCAAGAACGAACCTTCATAAACCACTGGCATTTGCTGACGATTTTAGTTTCCAAAGAGCGGTAGTTAATTGTGAGAATGAGCTAGACTCCTTTCATCAACAAAACCTTAGCATGAGAGACCGCGTAAAGAGACTGCTGAAGCAGGATGGAGGGGTTAGACTGGGTCTGGAAGACATTGCTGAACAATTATTTATGAGTAAACGCTCATTGCACCGAGGCTTAGATCGAGAAGGCACCAGTTTTAAGCTGCTAATGCAAGAAGTTAGAGCTGACTTAGCCCTTAAGTTTTTAAATCAAGACTACAGTATTTCCCGAGTTGCAGATTTGCTTAATTATTCAGACAGCGCCAATTTTCGTAGAGCATTTAAAACCTGGTATAAAATGGCTCCAAGAGAATGGCTTATTAAAGAAAGGCTGTCTAAAAGCAGGAAGAAAAATGCAGAATGAGAATAGGGCGGATAAGAACGTAATGGACACTGCAGAAAACAACAAGCTACCAGAAGAGAGGTCTAAGGATATTACATTAGCACTGCTGGAAAAGGCCTGATTTGTTTGCTGGTTAACATACCGAGGTGTGTGTGCCAATATTAAGGAATCGCTTTATACGAGAGAATTCAGCTATTACTCACGAAGAGCTGGAATTTGGTAGTCACATGTTTCCTTTAGAAAAGCCTGTTGAAGTAGCTAAGAGGATTAATCTAGCGATACAGCAACTAGCTGAAAAGCGCGCTTAATCTTAGCGCTTTCAGCCAGCTTTAAATAAATCGGGCTAGAGGTTTTCTAATTCAGCCTTAGTAACCAATACTACGCCGTTTTCAGAAACCCTAAAGCCTCTTTGTCGGTCGTCATCATGATTATGCCCTATGGTTAAACCTTCTGGTATTTGGCAGCCTCGGTCTATTATTGCTTTTTTAATTCTGCAATTCGCACCTATAGTCACTTCTGGCAATATGACAGTTTGCTCTACCAAACTTCCTGAGTTAACTCTTACATTACTAAAACAGACACTCTGTATCAATGTCGAACCAGAAATGATGCAACCTCCTGAAACAGATGAATTTAGAGCATCACCTCTATTCTCAGGACCTTCCATGACAAACTTAGCTGGAGGAAGCTGTTCTTGATACGTCCAAATTGGCCATTGTTTATCATAAATATTTAACGCTGGTACTGGTGCCACCAATTCCATGTTGGCTTCCCAGTATGAGTCTAAGGTTCCAACATCTCGCCAGTAACTGTCATTTAAACTGCTCTTTGAAAATTCAAAAGCGTAAACATCATGGTTGTCTATAATTGATGGAATGATATCTTTGCCAAAATCTCTTTCCGATCCTTTTGTTTGGGAGTCACGCTCTAACTGTTCAAACAGAAAGTCAGTATCAAAAACGTAATTACCCATAGAGGCTAAACAATAACCGGGAGAACCAGCAAGGGGAGTGGGCTCAGACGGTTTTTCTGTGAAGTCGATAATTTTACTATTATCATCCACTGAAATAACACCAAAGGCATTTCTAGCTTGCTCGATAGGAACTGCAATTGTACTGACGGTCATTCTTGCGCCAGTTTCAACATGCTGGGCTAGAATATGTCCATAGTCTTGACGATAGATATGATCGCCTGATAAGACCATTACATATTTAGGGAGCTCATCTCTAATTATATCTATGTTTTGATAAACTGCATCAGCGGTGCCTTGATACCACTCTTTGGAGAAGCGCTGTGACGCTGGCAAAATTTCTACCGACTCACCTAGTTCTTTCTTGAAATGTCCCCAGCCTCTTACCAAGTGCCTAATTAATGAGTGAGATTTGTATTGAGTTAGAACGCCAATGTTGCGAATGCCAGAGTTAACGCAGTTTGAAAGTGGAAAATCGATAATACGAAATTTTCCTCCAAAATAAAGTGCCGGCTTAGCTCGCCAGTTAGTTAATTCATGTAAGCGAGAGCCTCGACCACCAGCTAACACTAAAGCATAAGTGTCCTTGGTCAAATTACTTATGTAGCGCTCATTCTTATTGGTTTTAGACATTAAAACATTCCTTTACAATGAATTTACAAAAAACATATATTTAGTCTACTCGATTTTATTTATTTGTATAGAAATCATGATGATTTTTTATTGTGGTGCTAGTTTCATGTTCTGTAGTCGGGATAATGCCATTTCCATGCTCTCTTCATACTTCATACTTCATACTAATGAGAGTTTACGCCTCGTATCAGAACTTAATTATGCTGAGGATCAGGAACTTCCTAGAGAGAATATTATTTTGTCTGAAATTAAAGCTGAATTAGAATCCGAAGTGAAATCACTGAATAGTCAACTTTCATAAGGCAACGCCTACTTTTGAGCCATTTGGTCGCTTAAGTAGAGATGATATGTTTTTGCCTACCGCCACCAATTTGCTTAAATCTATTCCGGTATCAATGCCCATATTGTGCAGCATATAAACTACGTCCTCAGATGCGACATTTCCTGAAGCGCCTTTTGCGTAGGGGCATCCACCAAGACCAGCCACTGAGCTATCCACAATATGAACGCCAAGTTGCAAGGCTGTCAATATATTCGCAAGGGCTTGCCCATAGGTATCATGGAAGTGAACAGCGAGTTGATCACTTGGAATTATTTCTAAGCAAGTTTCTATTAAAGCCTTTGTTTTAATTGGAGTGCCAACGCCTATTGTGTCGCCTAACGATATTTCATAGCAACCCATATCAAGCAGCGCTTTACTTACGTTTTTCACGTCTGCAACAGCAATATCGCCTTCATATGGGCAACCTAATACGCAAGACACATAGCCCCTTACTGGAATGTTATGATTCTTTGCATGCTCTACGACCGGTAAAAAACGTTCTAGGCTTTCTTCTATACTGCAGTTTATGTTTTTTTGAGAGAAACTCTGTGATGCTGCGCCAAACACGGCAACCTCTTGAACATTTGCTTGCATTGCAAGTTCGAGTCCCTTCATGTTCGGTGTTAGCGCGCTATAGCGAACATCCTTGACACGCTCTATTGCGCGCATGACTTCATCGGATGATGCCATTTGCGGAACCCATTTGGGGGACACAAAGCTTCCGGCTTCAATACGTTTAAAGCCAACTTGCGACAATTGATTAATAAACGTAATTTTGTCTTGTGCGCTTAAGCTGGTTTTTTCATTTTGAAGACCATCTCTTGGGCCAACTTCAACGATTTGAACCGATTTAGGTAGCATATCAAACATAGGAACCTCTTATTTAAACTGACTCAGCAGCCGTTATATCGATTAATGCAACACCACCACTAACCAAATCACTCGTATTAAAAAAGCACTCAGCTACCACGCCGTCATAAGGCGCTTTAATACTGTGTTCCATTTTCATTGCTTCGACAATGATAACTTGCTGACCTTTTTTCACTGCGTCACCAACTTTCACCAACAAAGCGACAACGGTCCCATTCATTGGAGCCACGACTGCATTAATATGGTCGTCTTCACCCATTTCTCCAAAATCAGGCTGCTCAACCTTGGCGCTTAATATACCGTGTGGCGTAAACAGGCTAATTTGATTATCCACTAACATAACTGGATATTGGGTTTTGATACCATCGACAGTGCAGTGAAGAATGTCGTTTTCAATCGAGCCCGAAAGTGTGGGTTTTTGTTCAGCGTCTAGTCCAACGTTATGTTCGCCAATATCTAATATCCACTCTGTTGTGGAGGTTTTTGCTATGCTCAGTGCAAAAGCCTGCTCATTTATATTGAATTCAATATTCTCGCAATGCGTTAAATTACTGCGATAAGCGTCCTTGATATCCCACGGATGGTCGGTTGAATTTGCGTTTAACTTAGCTTCAAACAATACATGGGCAAGCGCTATGTGAGGTAAATAAGTATTTGCATCAACCTCTGACTTGGTGCTAATGGAGTCACTATGACGTTCAATAAAGTCGGTGGTTAATTTCGCCTCTTTAAACGGTGTTGAGGAAGCTATTCTTCTTAGATAATCTATATTGGTAACAACACCACCTATAGCATAGTGCTGCAAACAAGTTTCAAGTTTAGAGAGTGCTTTTGCTCTATCTTCATCCCAAACTATCAACTTGGCGATCATCGGATCATAGTAAATTGATACTTCATCACCTTGCACAACACCTGTATCGACACGAACGTTTGCACCAGTTACGGGGGTTTTCAATAGATGTAATGTGCCGGTTGCTGGCAAAAAATCATTGTTTGGGTCTTCGGCGTAAACGCGAGCTTCAAACGAATGCCCACGCATTTTCAACTGATCTTGCTGCTTTGGAAGAATTTCATTATTGGCAACACGTATTTGCCATTCAACTAAGTCTTCTCCTGTGATCATCTCAGTAACAGGGTGTTCAACCTGAAGTCGAGTGTTCATTTCCATGAAATAAAAGCTACCATCAGGATTTAATAGGAATTCGACCGTACCGGCACCAGAATAGTTGATTGCAAATGCAGCTTTTAGTGCAGCTTCACCCATTTGACGGCGTAAATCATCAGACATGTTAGGTGCAGGTGCTTCTTCAATCACTTTTTGGTGCCGGCGCTGTATTGAACAATCGCGCTCAAATAAGTAAACCCCATTACTATGATTGTCACAGAATACTTGGATTTCGACATGTCGAGGTTCAGTTAAATATTTTTCAACTAGCATTTTGTCGTCATTAAAGCTCGACATGGCCTCACGTTTTGCGGCAGCTAAGGCATCGTCAAATTCTTGCTCTGACCATACTTGGCGCATACCCTTGCCACCACCGCCAGCTGTGGCTTTAAGTAAAACGGGGTAACCCATATCATTGGAGCTTTGTTTGATTAAGGTTGGGTTTTGATCGTCACCATGATAACCCGGTACCAATGGTACACCTGCATCTTGCATTATTTGCTTCGCTGCAGATTTAGAGCCCATAGCTTCAATTGCTTCAATGGTTGGGCCGATAAAAATAATGCCGTTTTGATCGCATGCTCTCGCAAACGCTGCGTTTTCCGACAAGAACCCGTAACCAGGATGAATTGCATCGACCTTAAGTTCTTTGGCTTTCTGCAAAATGAAGTCACCACGTAAATAGCTATCTTTTGATGGCGCAGGACCTATAAAGATTGCCTCGTCAGCCTGCTTCACATGCAGTGCATTGATGTCTGCTTCTGAGTAGACTGCTACCGTTGCAATGCCCATTTCTTTGGCTGTTTTAATAACGCGACAAGCAATCTCGCCTCTGTTGGCAATGAGTATTTTCTTTATCATGTTTTTTTCCAATTTGGCGCTCGCTTTTCTAAAAACGCGGTTAAACCTTCTTGTCCTTCAGCAGAAACACGAACTGAAGCGATTAAGTCACCTGTTTCATCAATCAAGTGCTCATCTATAGGGCGGTGACTAATATTGTTGACTAGGTGTTTAGCAATTGCGACGGAACTTGGTCCATTTTTTAGAAGAGCGTTGACGATAGTTTCGATATTAGAATCTAGTTCTTCTTCACTTACCACTTCGCTAATTAGACCAATACGCCTTGCTCTTCTGGACGACATGACTTCGGCTGTCATGAAATAGCGCTTAGCTAATCTGGATCCAATTGCTCGAATTACATAAGGACTAATTGTTGCTGGAACTAAACCCAACTTAACTTCACTCAAACAGAACTTACTAAGCTTGCTACCTACAGCCATATCACAACAGGCGACTAAACCAACACCGCCACCATAAACGGCACCCTGCACGCGAGCTATAGTGGGTTTATTTAAGTTATGTAATGCACTGAATAATTTTGCTAATTGAGTCGCATCTTGCTTGTTTTCATCAAGCGAGTAACTGGCCATTTTCTTCATCCAGTTTAAGTCAGCGCCTGCACAAAATGATCTACCGTTGGCTGCTAAGATCATCACGCGAACAGCGTCGTTGTTCTCAATATACTCAAACGCAGCGATGAGTTCAGCAATTACGATATCATCGAATGCATTGTGTATATGTGGTCGGTTGAGGGTCACCGTAGCAACGCCTCTCTCGTCAATTTCTGTTGTTATAGCTTGTGGTTCTGTCATTTCTAATTCTCCAACTGTAAATCAAAGATAATCCCTTGGAATGCTGCACGATCAATTCAAATTACTTATTTCACAAAGTGCACGATTAGCATTGGATCCTCTGATTTACATTCTGAATACACCAAACTTAGTCTCTTCAATTTCTTTATTATGTGAAGCTGAAATTGCTAAGCCTAAAATGCGCCTTGTGTCAGCAGGGTCAATCACACCATCATCCCATAAGCGTGCAGATGCAAAATATGGGTGGCCTTGCGTCTCATAAGTTTCTATGACAGGCTTTTTAACTGCTTGGTCTTGTTCATCACTCCAGTTTTCGCCAGCCCTAGTAGCCTGATCTTTCTTCACTTGAGCTAAGACGCCAGCGGCTTGTTCACCGCCCATCACTGAAATACGAGCGTTAGGCCACATAAACAAAAATCTCGGGTCGTATGCTCTGCCGCACATACCATAGTTTCCAGCACCAAAACTTCCGCCAATTAAAATAGTGAATTTTGGCACTTTAGCGCATGCTACAGCGGTCACCATTTTAGCGCCATGCTTGGCGATACCACCGGATTCATATTGTTTACCAACCATGAATCCCGTGATGTTTTGTAAGAACACTAATGGTATTTTACGCTGTGAACACAGCTCAATAAAGTGAGCGCCTTTTTGTGCTGATTCAGAAAATAAAATGCCATTATTGGCGACGATGCCTACGTTATAACCCTCAATACGGGCAAAGCCGCATATTAGGGTAGTGCCATATAAAGCTTTAAACTCATGAAATTCGCTAGCATCAACAACTCGCGCAATAACTTCTCTTACGTCATAAGTCTTTTTGCTATCTTTTGGAATAATGCCGTAAATTTCACTAACATCATAATGTGGCGCTACTGAATCAAGTTTATCAGCGATTACTGGTTTACTTCTATTTAGCCTTGCTACTGCATCTCTTGCGATTTGAAGTGCATGATGATCGTTGTTGGCTAAGTGGTCGACAACACCAGATGTGCGACAATGCACATCGCCACCACCAAGCTCCTCGGCGGTGACTACTTCTCCAGTTGCAGCCTGGACTAGCGGTGGTCCACCGAGAAATATAGTACCTTGTTCGCGCACGATAATTGATTCGTCTGCCATAGCAGGAACGTAGGCGCCACCTGCTGTGCATGAACCCATTACTACCGCTATTTGGGGAATGTTTTGGGCGGATAAATTTGCTTGATTAAAAAAAATACGACCAAAATGCTCCCGATCGGGAAAGACCTCATCTTGTCTTGGCAGGTTCGCCCCGCCTGAATCGACTAAATAAATGCATGGCAGATTATTCTGCTCTGCAATAGTCTGTGCGCGCAGATGCTTCTTCACTGTCAGCGGGTAGTAAGTTCCGCCTTTAACGGTGGCATCGTTAGCAACAATAATACATTCGATACCAGAAACACGACCAATGCCAGCTACAACGCCTGCACAAGGAACGTAATCATCATATACCTCCCAAGCAGCAAGTTGAGAGATCTCCAAAAATGCGCTGTTCTTATCAATTAATGCATTAATACGGTCTCTTGGAAGCAACTTCCCACGATCTGTATGTCTTTTACAGGCTTTCTCTCCACCACCTTGTGATAGCTGACTAATTAATCTATTTAGATCGTCTACCTGCACTTGCATATGCTGCGTATTGTCAGCAAATTCTTTACTGTTTACATTTATTTTTGACTTTATCTTGGGCACTGAAACACCTCGTATGTGATTGCTTTAAGGCAAATTGAGCATTAAATTTCCAATGCATGCTGTTAAGTGTCGATTGCTATCTTGCATTGTCATTATTTATTGCGCGTTACGTCTATAAATCTCGCCTTACGGCTGTAAATAGTAAATTGGGCTCAGCGAGCTAAGCGCAATTTACACAAGGTATCATCAGATTTGGTTCACTCGTACTAATCGACTGCCAACTTAGTAGGAATAAAAGACCAAATACCCCACTAGCATGATTCTTTGAACAACTCTCTGCCAATTAACATGCGTCTAATTTCACTGGTACCAGCACCAATTTCATACAGTTTGGCATCACGCAACAAACGTCCTGTTGAGTAGTCGTTAATGTAACCATTTCCGCCTAGCAATTGAATCGCATCTAAAGCCAGTTTTGTTGCTAATTCAGCACTGTATAAAATCGCGCCAGCAGCGTCTTTACGTGTTGTGTCGCCGCGATCACAAGAGCGAGCTACAGCATAAACATAGGCTCTGGCAGCATTCATTTGCGTATACATGTCGGCAACCTTTCCTTGGACAAGCTGAAATTCACCGATCGATTTGCCAAATTGCTTACGATCGTGAATATAGGGTATTACAACATCCATACAAGCTTGCATAATGCCTAAAGGACCGCCTGACAATACAAGACGCTCATAGTCCAGACCACTCATTAATACTTTAACGCCACCGCCAATCTCTCCCACAATATTCTCTGCAGGAACTTCACAGTCTTGAAAAACCAGTTCACAGGTATTGGAAGAGCGCATGCCCAATTTGTCGAGCTTTTGTGCTTGGGTAAATCCAGGGGTGTTTTTCTCAACGATAAACGCAGTTATTCCTTTTGCGCCCGCACTAACATCTGTTTTTGCATAAATAATGAAAACATGTGCATCAGGCCCATTGGTGATCCACATTTTATTGCCGTTTAATATGAACTTGTCACCTGCACGCTCGGCTTTAAGTTTCATACTAACAACATCCGAACCAGCGTTAGGTTCACTCATCGCAAGTGCGCCTATATGCTCACCAGAAACAAGCTTTGGTAAGTATTTTTCTTTTTGTGCTTGGCTACCGTTTTTAGCTAACTGGTTTACACATAAATTTGAATGTGCACCGTAACTTAGACCAATACCGGCAGACGCTCTGGATATCTCTTCCATTGCCACTGTGTGCGCAAGATAACCCATGTCAGAGCCACCAAACTCCTCCGTAACAGTTACACCTAGCAGACCCATATCGCCAAATTTTGTCCATAGTTGGTTTGGGAACATGTTGTCTTCATCTGCCTTTTGCGCCAATGGCGCAATTTCACTCTGGGCGAAGTTGTATACGTGGTCACGCAACATATCAATTTCTTCGCCAAGTCCAAAATTAAGGGTCGGGTAGGGCGCATTCATAGATGATTACCTTTTTGTAGTTCGATTAGTTCTTCTTTACAACGTGACTCCACGTCATCAAGTTCATTCATTAACGTCTGTATATCATTTAGCTGTTGATTTAAGACCGCTCGCTTTTGATCTGTCAAAGCTAGCATTGTTTCGAGCTGCGCGGCGCTGTTGGGATTAGTGTCATATAATTCGAACAGGGTCTTTATTTCGGCTAGTGAGAAGCCAAGTCGTTTACCACGTAAGATTAATTTTAGCCGAACTTTGTCTTTTAGGTGATAAATGCGGCTTTGTCCTTGCCTTTCTGGAGCGAGAAGACCTTGTTCTTCATAAAAGCGTATTGAGCGAGCCGTGATATCAAAGTATTTTGATAACTCTCCAATAGAGTATTGCTCATTGTTCGTCATGGTTACCCTTATTCTTTGCAAGCATCATGACATGGCCATGCAGACTTAATACAAACTTCTTTTTTATACTTTTTAAGCAGTACGTTTAATTTCAGCCTTTACGTTAACGTAAAGCTGGGTTAACGTAAAGGGAAAGTGGGCTTTAATTGAAAACATTAGTCTGGAATATAGACTCGCTTAATGGCAAAGGAGTTTAATCAACTTTGGCTATACTGCGTTATTTTGTGTATCAGGCAGTATATCAACTATAATTCTATCAATAATAGGAAGAGTATAATGAGTGATTCAATTGTAATTGTTGCAGCAAAAAGAACGCCAATGGGCGGTTTTATGGGGAGCATCTCGTCAGTTCCTTCAACAGAGTTGGGTGCAACGGCGATTCAAGCCGCAATCAATAATGTTGATGCCAGTGAAATTAGTGAAGTTATTATGGGCTGTGTGCTGCCCGCTGGACTGGGCCAAGCGCCAGCTAGACAAGCAACTTTAGGATCTGGATTACCTTTAGCGGTAGGTGCAACGACAATAAATAAAGTGTGTGGCTCCGGTATGAAGGCAATCATGCTAGCGCATGACTTGATAAGTGCAGGTAGTGCGGATGTTATCGTTGCTGGAGGTATGGAAAGTATGAGCAATGCGCCTTATATATTGCCAAAAGCTAGAGCAGGTTATCGTATGGGCCATGGACAAGTTCTAGATCATATGATGTTGGATGGCTTAGAGAATGCTTATGACGGCTTAGCCATGGGATGTTTTGCGCAAGATACTGCAGATTCAGAAGGTATTACCCGCGAACAGATGGATGAGTTTGCTCTAGCTTCATTGTCAAAGGCGAATCAAGCGATTGACAATGGCAGCTTTATTGATGAAATTGCACCTGTTACTGTTCGCGGCCGCAAAGGTGATGTTGTCATTGACACAGACGAAGGGCCCGGGAATGCTAAACCGGATAAGATTCCGGCACTGCGCCCAGCATTCAAAAAAGATGGTACGGTGACGGCTGCGAATTCGAGCTCAATTTCAGACGGTGCTGCGGCATTGTTAATTATGAACGCTTCAAAAGCAGCAAGTTTGGGCTTAAAGCCTTTAGCCAGAATAGTTGCTCATGCAACCAATGCTATAAAGCCAGAAGATTTCACGATCGCACCAGTAGGCGCAATTGAGAAAGTTCTAGTTAAATCAGGCTGGAGTAAGGATGATGTTGATTTATTTGAAATTAACGAAGCCTTCGCTATGGTAACAATGTTGAGTGTTAGTAAGCTTGGATTGGATTCAAGTAAAGTTAACATTAAGGGTGGAGCTTGTGCGTTGGGGCACCCAATTGGTGCTTCTGGTGCTCGTATTGTGGTAACACTGATACACGCAATGAAGCAAAAAGGCTTTAAAAAAGGTGTAGCAGCATTGTGTATAGGTGGCGGTGAAGGGACGGCATTAGCTTTAGAGATGCTGTAAAGTTAACTACCTGATATAACAAAAAGAAACCTAAAGCTTTGGTTTCTTTTTGTTTTTACCATTATCTAACGATAGGGTTACATTGCCATTTACCATCATTTAAGCTGATGACTGACTTCAAATAGTCTTTTTCTGAACGCCAACTTCGTTTGTTCATTTTTATTGACACTCCATGAAATAACTCTTTGTACGCAACAACTTTAGCATTCTTCTTAAAGTCGTCTTTGGCTAGTCTCAAGTTGGTCTCAACAGTCTCTAACCAAACTAATAAGTGTCTTTCAGCTTCTATTACAGAGCTTATTTTGTTTAATTCATTAACGAGAGCGCTTGGCACATGTTTCGAATTAAGCTCGCGTAATTTAACTTCATGATCAAAACTGTTTTCTCTCAACTGTTTTAACATCACTGTTACTGCTTCGTAGCGTTTGCTGAGTAAATTCACATTCTCAGAAAAATCGATGTTCAATGCACTACCAGATATGGCGCCAACCGAGCCAGCATAAATTGTCGAACCCGACTGAATGGTGCTTGCAAAGATGCTTCCCATAGGTTTGTCAGACTCACCAATAGTGACCTTACCTGCGCACTTAACTCTGGAGTAGGCGAGCTGCTTTCTTACATTCAGATTTTTTTTGGTGATGATATCAAGGCCCTGTCCGTGCTGTACAAAAACACTTCCATGCGCATGCAACTTGCAGTCCTCTTCATTCATCCTCCCCATTGCACCTTCAGTAATAATAATATCTCCGCCTGCCTGGATGGTGGCAGATTCAACGAAGCCATTAATAGTAATATCACCTTTTGCTATAACTACCATACTCTCTGTTACATCGCCATTAACAATCACAGCACCATCATATTCAATGTTGCCAGTGCCGACATTAACGCCTTTAGTTTGAAAAGTATCTTCAATCACCATTACACTGTTTTCAAATTTGGGTAAACCCGCAACAGTAGCTATAACAAAATTCTCATCTGCCTCGCTAATTTGCGTATTAGTTCCTAATTTAATGTTGACCCAATCACCTTCCTTTGCAACCAGCGGCTCATCAGAAACAGTGAAACCCTTTCTACCCTTTGTGGGCGCTATTCTTTGCGCTACAGCAACACTGACAGGCACACAAAGAATGTCGCCTAAGTTACGCATGTTGACTTTGTTATTGCCGACCTCTTGAGGCTGCAGTATTCTCTCCAAAGCATTAGGGAATAAAGGCTTTATATACGAAGGCTTGCCATTTCTAGGAGGAAGGCCTATGGCAACAATATCCTTGTGTTCTGTACCACTTTTCGATCCTGAGGCTTCGAACAAAAGGCTATTTACTCTTTTTTTACTGATGCCTTTATACACATCATGCTGATTCAGTAATGCCAATGTCTCTTCGAAGCTTGGAGTATTGCCAGAATAGGAAGATAAAATAATCAATTCCGCCGACATTTTATCTTTGCTAATATTGACTTGGACCTCAGCATCACGAACTTCGGCGATAACTTCTATTTTCTCTTCGATACTATCTGAGGCTCTTGCTGAATTTACAGCCTTACACAATGCAGATATGCCATCACTTAAAATAAATAGCTGGCTGTAAGCAGAAGAATCAATATAAGCTTCTAGGTCTTCAGCTTGAAGCTCGTCGTCAATTAACAAAGGATCGACTGTTGCAGTCAATTGCCTAGTTTCATTATCTAGTGATAAGGATAAACCTTTCATATCGATTATTCACACACCTCTATGTTACCTGCAAATTTCGCCATTTGATTTAGTTCTCTTTTAACAGTAAACGCACGTTTTTACAATTGCTCAATGAAACGTGTCAGTGACGATAATAGACTTAGTTTCCTCTTATCATCAATGTATCGCTCTGCGAGTTGCGCTATTTGTAACTGGCACTCGGCAATCGATAAACAGGTATTTTTGTTGTCAACGGTAAATCTATTTTTTCGATGAGCTTGCCACTTCTCTAGTTCAGCGCTGTTCAGCGTGCTAGGGTAGTTTCGTGCTCTATAGCGCATCAATTGTTCTGCATACAATGAATTAGGCGCTTTTTGCTGCCAACTAGTTAGCTGCTCTGGATCTGCATTTTGTATACCTGCCATCCATTGGTTATCGGCAGTTGATGCGAATCCGCGAGTATATAGTGACGCATCAATATCAAGCGGCGTTCTTTCATTGTCATCAGGAGCAAACACGGCCAATAGCTTTTCTTCGAGATATGATAGCTCGTTTATCATGGATAAGTTCTGCAAACATGCTTCTCTATCAATACCTAGTCTAGTTGCGTGTTCCGGGGTTAATGTTTTGGCTGGAGCGACAAACGGACATTTATTTATATGTAGCAATTTAATGCCGGGCTTATTTACGCCCGCAGGTAGTTCATCTTTTTTGGTATAAATAAGTTTTTGTAAGGCTTCTGAGTCCATTGCATCTATAGACGATAAATCACTTGCTAAGTCGAGACAGATAATTGCGTTTTTATTAGTAGGGTGAATAGCTATAGGCAAAAACCAACTGCAACAACCCTTTGCTGATGAAAGCATGCCACTGATGTGCAGAAATGGCTTACGCTGGCGGATGTCAATATTCTGCATCACTGTATTTTTATTTCTCAAAGTGAAGTAGAACTCAAAAAGTTTTGGCTGCTTTACCTTAATAAGCTGTGCAAGTGCAATCGTCGCTTTAACATCTGAAACCGCATCATGTGCAGACTCATGTGAAATGCCATTTTCCTTGGTTAAATCTTCCAATTTAAAAGAGGGCGCACCTGTATCATTTAATGGCCAATTAATGCCATCGGGACGCAGTGCATAGCAAGCTCTGACTAAATCAATAATATCCCAACGACTATTACCATGTTTCCATTCTCTTTCATAAGGGTCATAAAAATTTCGATACCTTAAGAATCGAGTCACTTCGTCATCAAATCGAATACTGTTATAACCAACTACACAAGTATCCGTTTGCGCCATTAATTTCGCTATTTTATTTGCAAAATCAGTTTCGACATAACCATCACTTAAGCTCTGTTGCGGCGTAATTCCAGTCACTAGGCAAGCTGCTGGGTTAGGAATATAGTCATTCGGGATCTGGCAATAGTAACTGAGTGGTTTTCCGATGATATTTAGATCTAGGTCGGTTCTAATGGCGGCAAATTGGCATGGAAAATCATGTTTTGGATCCACTCCCCAAGTTTCATAGTCGTGCCATAACAGCGTTGGCCCTGAATAGGCAGACGATTGAGCTGTCCTGTCGACTTTACTTTTTAAGTCGACCAGAATATCTTTAAAACTGTCTTTTACTGAGCTTGAAGGCATGCTTATTAATCTTGGTTTATTTTATTTGATAACAGCCAGTACTCTAGCATGCCTTTAACGATTGTTAACCTGAACTAATGTAAATATTCATCATTTAAAAGCACATTTTTATCAATTATTATCGGCATATCAAAATTTGTATAATTAATTAGCTATCAGTTGTGTCTTTAGTTAAATGCTTCATCACAAGTGTAGCTTGTTTTTACTAGTTATTATTAATTCTCGATTTACAAGCTGTTTTAATATTGTTTTACTCTAAGGTAGAAGTCCTCAAATTGATGATATCTTGTTTAGGCTATATTTCCTCTGGGCTGCCAGAGCGCCAGTATCTTTTTTTTTGAGGTTCTCTGGTTTTTAGACTCTTTAATTCTAAAGCGTGATCCATGTTTAACGCTATAATGCCCTAACATTTTTAATTAGGAAGCTGACATGCTTGAAGTGATAAAAATGGACTCTGACCCATTTGGTCTGTCAGATGAAGGAATGTCATCACTTGATTACCGACTGAATGTTGGCATCGTTCCTTTCTTTTCGATTAGAAAGCTGCGCTTAATTTATAACGAACTTAATCAAATGCAGGATTTTGAATATTCTTCATTTGATGCGTTTCAGCATCAAGTTATGTCTTCAGTCGTACCTCAGTTAGAACTAAATAAATGGCAAGCGATATCATCAAGAAGATAACTGTCTATGTAATCTATTGTTGAGCATATATCGTTTTTATTGACTCATTCTGGTAGTCTTATTTTTCTATTTATTCGAAATTAACTTTTCATGAGGCCTTTGTTCATCTCAGAATGAATTCGATTTTTTTTAACCATTAGAGTCTAGCTATAAATATCCAATGCAATTCAAATTAAACAATGCACTTGAAAAGTGCTTATTGAAAGATCGTTTTCCCTTAAAAAGAAAATATCAAAAATTAGAAAAGCTTCCTGATGACGATCATAAGATGAACGCATTCGAGGCATTTTTGGTTCAAGTTGATAAGTCTCAGCAAGCTAGGGAGTCGCGCCAGCACGCGGTTCCTATCATCAAATATCCAGATTTACCGGTATCTAATAAACGTGAAGACATCAAGTCTGCTATTGCGAACAATCAAGTTGTTATTATCGCAGGTGAAACAGGCTCAGGTAAAACAACTCAAATCCCCAAAATGTGCTTAGAACTTGGTCGCGGTATTGATGGCTTTATTGGGCACACCCAGCCAAGGCGTCTTGCGGCGAGAAGTGTGGCGAATAGAATTGCGGAGGAGTTGGGTTCTGAAATAGGCAAAGAAGTTGGTTTTAAAGTGCGTTTCTCAGATAATGTAGGTGAAAATAGTCATATTAAATTGATGACTGACGGGATCTTACTTGCAGAAATTCAGCAAGACAAATACCTAAATCAGTATGACACTATCATAATAGACGAAGCTCATGAGCGAAGTCTGAATATTGACTTTCTACTAGGTTATTTTAAACAATTGTTGCCTAAGAGAAGAAACCTAAAACTTATCATTACGTCTGCAACGATTGATCCTGAACGGTTTTCGAAACATTTTTTTGATGCACCTATTATTCAAGTAAGTGGCAGAACCTATCCAGTTGAAGTGCGATATAAGGAAAACTCCCAAGAAAACAACAATGGGATTTCAGAAGACGAACAAGACCAAAGTTCGGCAATTACAGAAGCTGTTGATGAATTGATGCGTGAGAAATCAGGAGATATTCTGATTTTCTTAAGTGGTGAAAGAGATATTAGAGATACTCAAGAAGCGCTGGCTAAACGTCAATATAGAAGTACTGAAATTGTTCCGTTATATGCGCGTTTGTCAGCATCAGAACAAAATCGAATTTTTCAGCCTCATACAGGCCGTCGAATCGTATTAGCTACAAATGTTGCCGAAACATCTCTCACTGTGCCTGGCATCAAATACGTTATTGACCCTGGCCTAGCGAGGATGTCTCGTTATAGTCATAAAAGCAAAGTTCAAAGGTTACCCATTGAGGCTATTTCACAGGCCTCTGCAAATCAGCGTGCTGGCCGATGTGGACGTGTCTCAGACGGTATTTGTATTAGATTGTATTCAGAGCAGGATTACTTATCTCGCCCTGAATTTACTGATCCAGAAATAATACGAACGCATTTGTCTTCGGTTATTTTGCAAATGCTAGCATTGGGCTTGGGGGAGGTAGGCCATTTTCCATTCATCCAGCCTCCTGACAGCCGAAATATTAACGACGGCATGAAGTTACTCGAAGAATTACAGGCAATCGTTAGGCTACAAGGAAGATATGTCTTAACCACGTTAGGGCGAAAGATTGCGCGATTACCGGTTGATCCCAGGTACGCTAAAATGGTTGTAGAAGCAGGCATGAGGGATTGTGCTAAAGAAGTGATGATAATAACCGCGGGTTTAAGTGTGCAGGACCCGCGAGAGCGCCCGCAAGATAAAAAACAAGCAGCGGACGAAAAGCATAACGAATTTGCTGATGCAGATTCTGACTTTGTATCGTTACTAAATCTTTGGAATGGATTTACTCAAAAGCAAAAAGAACTCTCTAACAGTCAATTGAGGAAATGGTGCAAACAGTACTTTGTGCATTATTTAAGGATGCGTGAATGGCAAGATATTGTTAGCCAAATGAAAAAATCTCTTGTTGAGATCGGTTTTCGATTAAACAGCAATGAAGCAAGTTATGAATTAATACATACTTGTATTGCAACGGGGCTGCTATCTCAAGTCGGGTTCAAAGATAAGAATAGAGAATACTTAGGGTCTCGTGGTACAAAATTCATGATATTTCCTGGCTCAGGTTTAAACAAGTCATCGCCGAAGTGGTTAATGGCAGCCGAACTAGTGGAAACCTCAAAACTGTTCGCTAGAAACGTTGCCAAAATCGATCCGAAATGGCTGGAACCTATCAGTCAACATCTAGTAAATAAGCAATACTCCGAACCGCATTGGAGCAAAAAGAAAGGCGCGGTTCAGGCTTACGTAAACATCAATTTATTTGGTTTACCGATTGTCTCGAAGAGGGAGGTCAATTATTCCCAAGTAGATCCGAATGTTTGTCGTGAAATCTTTATAAGGGAAGCGTTAGTCAATGGTCAAACACAACTCAATTACGCGTTCTTAAGAAACAATCAAGCTTTAGTTGAAGAGGTTGAAACACTTGAACATAAATCACGTCGAAGAGATTTATTGATTGATGAAGATGACCTGTGTGATTTTTATAGCGAAAAACTCCCTTTGGATATTTGTAGTGATGTTTTGTTTAAAAAATGGTGGCAATTAGTCTCTCGAAAAACACCAGATTTTTTAGATTGCAGTATTCAAACATTACTTAAAAAAGACGCTTCAGGCATCAGTAAAATTGATTTTCCTGATGAATGGCAGCAAGGTAACTTGCGACTACCATTAAGCTATATTTTTGAACCAAATGCGGAGAATGACGGCGTCAATATTGAAATACCTCTACCTATTTTGAATCAGCTGGTAGATGTTGGTTTTGATTGGTTAGTTCCAGGTTTTCAACATGAGCTTATTGTCGCCTTGATTAAGTCTTTACCCAAGAAGTTAAGACGTAATTTTGTTCCTGCTCCCAATTTCGCATACGCATGCTTGACTCAAATATCTTCCAAAGACGAAAATGGTGCGCCAAATCATATCTATCAAGAAGTTGCGGAAAAGCTAAAAAAAATGACGGGTGTTTTGATATCCTCAGATGATTTTGTTGATGCCGAACTGCCTAATCATCTCCGTTTTAATTTTGTAGCAGTTGATAATGATGGAAAATCACTGCACAAAGATAAGTCGTTGAAGGGCTTGCAAGATAAATTGAAGGGTAAAGTGAAGGAAACCCTAGAATCCGTCGCTACGCCAGAATTAGAACGTCAAAATATACATACATGGGACTTTGAAAGCTTGCCAAGTGCATTCGAGCAGAAACATGCAGGCTTTGAAATAAAGGCATATCCAGCGTTAGTGCAGAAGTCGTCTAAAGTCGACATTGTTTTATTTGATAACAAGCAAGACGCCGAGAAAGCACACAGATTAGGGGTATATCAACTCATTAAGAACACGGTTCCTTCGCCCCTAAAATATCTTCAACAAAAGCTGCCTAATAAGGCCAAGCTAAGTTTATATTTCAATCCCTTTGGGCAAATAAATATTCTAATTGATGACATAACGTTAGCTGCGATAGATAAGTTAATACGGGATTTTGAAACGACAAAACAAAAACAAATTAGGGAAAAGGCTGACTTCCTTAAGGCTTGTGAGATTGTGCGCGAAAATATCAACGAAGTCGCTTTGCAAATCGCGCACAAGGTTGAAAAGGGGCTAACTGTGGCTCATGGCATTCAAAAACAATGTAAAGGCAATATTCCATTGAATATGCTTAATAATATTTCGGCTATACGTGGTCAAGTGAACTTGTTGGTTTACAAGGGTTTTGTTTTTGATATTGGTTATTCAAAGTTAGATGATTGGAATCGTTACGTAAACGCGCTGAATCAGCGACTAGATAAGCTCAAAGTTGATACTAATCGAGATCGAATGAATCAATTAGAGATAGATAAAGCGGTATCGAAATATAATGAAGTAAAAAATAAATTTGAAAAATCATCCTTAGATATTGCGGTACTTGATGAGGTTAAATGGATGATTGAAGAGTTTAAAGTCTCTCTGTTTGCCCAACAGCTTGGTACTAACAGTCCAATTTCGTTAAAGCGCATTAGCAATCGACTCAGTGAATTTTAGGCTATTGGTTGACATATCATCCGCAGCACAATATAAATGAATGCATATTGCTAAAACTACAAAGTCTGGAGTTAAGAATGTTAGGCTACGACGATAAACGCAATTTTTATAGAATGATGGTTAATTCACCTTGTGAGCTTGCAATTTTGGACGACCCAGCTCACCGCACTATATCTGCAATTTGCAAAGATATTAGTGCAACTGGTATGTCATTGGAAATAGAACACGCCTCAATGGAAGTCGGAACATTACTTGACGTTTCAATTGAGTCTAACAGCGACCAAATTCCTTCGTTGAGCGCTAAGGCTAAGGTGTTGCGCTGCACAGCTGAAACCGAAACCAGTTGCTTAATTGGCGTTGAAATCAGCGAAATAAAATAATCTAGTTACTGCATAGTTAAAACATTAGCGATTTATCGTAGCCCAAATATCAGCGCACAGCACTGACATTTGACGGGCTACTATACTTTACAAACCAGTCCTTTTAGATAATAACTCTCGGGAAAATTGCCACTCACTGGATGATCTTCGCTTTGAGCTAAACGTTGCACAAAATACACGTCTCTTTGAGCATCTAATGCAGCGTCAGCAACAACTTTTTGAAAAAGGTCTTGTGGCATAAGCCCAGAACAGCTGAACGTAAGCAGTGTGCCGTTTTTATTCAACAAGGATAGCGCGAGGCGATTGATATCTTTGTATCCACGAGCTGCCTTATTTAAGTTGTGTTTACTAGTAACAAACTTAGGGGGGTCGAGCACAATAACGTCAAATGTGGTTCCAGCTTCTTTATACTCGCGCAACAATTCAAATACATCGCGTTTCAAGTGCGTTACTTTACTTTCATCAAGGTTATTAATACTGATGTTTTTAGCGCTTAACTCAAGAGCGGATGATGATGCGTCTACATTAATTATTTGATTTGCGCCCGCGGCCAGCGCGTATAAACCAAACGTGCCGGTAAAGCTAAAACAATTTAACACGCTTTTATCTTTGCAATAGCTTGCTGCAATTCGGCGATTTTCTCTTTGATCTAAATAAAAGCCTGTTTTGTGCCCATTAATTAAGTCAACGCAAATGTTTACGCCGTTCTCTTCAATAATGACCTCATTAGGAAGCTCACCGTGCAATGTTTGAACAAGAGGAACTAAACCTTCTTTTTTTCGCACATCTACATCACTTCGCTCATGGATAACTGCATCTGGGAACAACTGCAATATAGCCCATTGTATTTTGCTTCTTTGCTTTTCAGCGCCAGCACTGAGCAATTGGACAACCACAACATGCTTATATACATCGATTGTAATGCCCGGTAGGCCATCGGCTTCAGCAGCTATTAATCGAAAAGCATTGGTTTTATGTTTATCAAGGATTTCTTGCTTTCGTGAAAGGGCTGCTTCCATTTTTCTTTTGAAAAATGCGTTATCAATTACTTCTGACTTTGTAAAAGACCACACTCTCGCGCGAATCTGTGATTCTGGGGAGAATGCTGCTTTAGCTAGCCAAGTTCCATCATTTGCTAGGATGTCAACGGTATCTCCGGATCTTAGTCGACCTTCTGTTCTTTCAATAGCGCCCTCAAAAATCCATGGGTGGCGTCTAAGCATTGATTTTTCACGTTCTTGTTTCAATATAATCGCGGTCATTATATGCTTTTCTCATATTCATGGTCGGTTGTTAGATCAGATGACGAGGCCGCCTCACGCGCCAAGTCGTCAACTTCTTCATTTTCAGGTTGACCTGAATGTGCCTTAACCCAATGCCAATTGACTTCATGTTTATTCACAGCGTCATCTAGCTGTTGCCAAAGGTCAGCGTTTTTAACTGCTTTCCTATCTTTTGTTCGCCATCCATTTTTCTTCCAATTATGGATCCATAAACTGATGCCATTTTTTACATACTGGCTATCGGTATAGAGGTCTATCGAGCAAGTTTCCTTTAGACTATTCAATGCAGCAATAGGAGCCAATAACTCCATACGGTTGTTAGTGGTCAAACAAAACCCTTTAGATAGTCGTTTTTTATGCTCATTGAAAATTAGCAATGCGCCGTAACCGCCAGGCCCGGGGTTGCCCAAACAGGAACCATCGGTGTAAATGGTTAATTTTTTCATTTTTGTGTCGAATTCTGATTGTCTGGTGTAAGTGGAGCGAAGTATACTAGTGAACATGATAAATAAAAGAAGTTTTATATGCGCCAAATAGTTTTAGATACAGAAACAACGGGTATCAATCCTAAAGAAGGACACAGAATCATAGAAATCGGCTGTGTTGAAATGATAAACCGAAAGCTAACTGGTAACACTTATCACGTTTATCTCAACCCGCATCGCGAGATTGAAGAAGAAGCAATTGCTGTGCATGGTATTACTAACGACTTTCTCAAAGACAAGCCAGCATTTAAACATATAGCAGAAGAATTCATCGAGTTTATTAAAGGTGCCGAGCTGATTATCCACAATGCGCCGTTTGATATTGGTTTTATGGACAATGAGTTTCTCTTAAACAATAGTTCAGTCAAAAAAACCCGTGATATTTGCACAGTGCTAGATACATTAGCACTAGCAAGAGATATGCGACCAGGGCAGAAAAATAACTTGGACGCTCTATGCCGAGTGTATGGTGTAGATAATACTCACCGGACATATCATGGCGCGTTACTTGATTCTGAAATCCTATCGGAAGTTTATTTATGGATGACGGGTGGCCAAACTGCCATGAGTTGGGCTCATGAATCAGAGGGTACAGATCCTAAAAATAAAAATGCGCCCAGAGCCGTCAAATTGAAAGGAACTTTAAAGATCGTTAGTGCTTCTGCCGATGAACTAGGTAATCATGAAGCTTATTTAGATAAAATTGAAAAAAAATCTCAAGATGTGGTTTGGCGTAGTTGACCCAAGCACGCACTCATTAAAGAATGTGAAGCACGCTATATTTATTTTAGCGTCTTTTCTATTGCCAGCTCACAATTGCATTGCTCAAGACGAACTTCTTACTGAGCGTGATTCCTTAATGCAATACTCTGAACAAAAAAGTGTAGAAAAAACTCCAGTATCTCCCCCGATTGTTCAACTGGGCGATGAATTCCAAAACAGTATTTTATTATTGAACAACCGATTCCGTGTAGACAATGACGTTGATCAAGTAACCATGGTATTTTTTCGTGATGAGGGCTCAGCGCCAATCGTGTTAGTTCGCCCCGATGGATCAAAGTTATTTATTGAGGATGATGAGCAAAACCCAGATTTGCTTTGGTACGAAACGCAAACATACGACATGATTTCAATTACAAAGCCAATGCCAGGGCCTTGGCAAGCAGTTGGAGATATATTGGATGGCAGCAAAGTTATGGTTATTGCTGATATTGTATTAAATGCAGAACCTATACCGCAGAATATTTATTCTGGTGAAATCATAAAACATACCGCGGTTCTACAAAATGATGGTAAACAAGTGGATTTTTCACCTTTTCGCGACGTTGTTAGCATCAGTATTGATTTCGTCAGTAATAACAATCCTAATTATGAGAACTTTGGACTAGGGTCAAGAACAGTCGCTAGATTTCAAGATAATGGGCAAGGTCTTGATGAGGTCGCTGCTGATGGTGTTTTTACGGGGCAATTTAATCTAAGTATCCCAAGTGGAGAGTGGCGACCTACGTTTAGTATTCGTACACCGATGTACAACCGAGAACAAATTAATAAAACCGTCATACTGCATCCGAACCCGATTTTAATAGACGTTAAGGTAGATGAGTCTGAGCAGGGTAAGCACATTGTTACGGTCGACACTGATAGCAAACACGTCAAGCTAAGCTCGTTGTTGCTTGATGGAAGAATAACGCGTCCAAACTCAGAAGAAGATAGAATCACACTGACTGAAACCAGTGACTTAGTAAAAATGATTGAAGTCATAAATGATAGCTTTGGCATTTATCGGGTTAAGCTAACTGCATTTGCTACGACTGTGGATGGCAGAGAAGTTATTATTAATGTACCTGAATATACATTTGTTACCTCGGCACCACCAGAACCTGAACCTGTACTAGAAGAAATTGTGCCTATCGGGCCTGAAAGTAATCTCAACGTAATGCCAATAGATAAAGACCTTGAGGATAGCTGGAGCACTGCAGATACAATCAGTATCGCTATCACAATCAATTTGCTTATCCTTATTTTTGGCGGTACGGGTATATTTTTGATACTCAACAAGCGAAAGTATCCTGATGATCATCTAATGCTTAGGTTTAAAAACGCATGTTTAGGTTTTTTAGATAAGCTGAAATTACTTAAAAACAAAACTGAAAATGAAGATGTACCTGATGCAAAATCAAACCTTAAGTAATAACTTTCGTTCATATATTGTAATATGATGGCTATTAAAATCAGCGATTTCTGTCTATTTTTGCAACAAGCAACAATTGTTTTTAAAAAAGCAGTTGACTCGCTTAGTGTGAAACCGTATTATCTGCGCCGCAATGCAGGGACAGGCTTCACTAGGAATCTGTAACTCATTGATTTAGCTTGTTAAAGCGGAGTGGTAGTTCAGTTGGTTAGAATACCGGCCTGTCACGCCGGGGGTCGCGGGTTCGAGTCCCGTCCACTCCGCCATTTACTTCATGTCTGAAAGTAAAATAAATCTACATTTTTTCATATGTCGCTAAAACAACATTATTATGTGTGCCTTAGATTGATGGTATTTAAATTTTTAGGCCATAGGCGAAAATCAACTTTCTTTAGTTGTAGCGCCAACAGAAGCATGTAAACTAACAACATACTTTTCTTACTAAATCCTATTCAATGTCTTCACCTCTATTTAAATGTAAAAATATCTGCAAACAATACTCAGATGCCAATCAAACCTTGCACATCCTTAATAATGTAAATATGTCGATATCCCAAGGTGAAAAGGTCGCTATCTTAGGGGCTTCGGGATCTGGAAAGAGTACTTTACTACATATTTTAGGAACGCTTGATAGTCCTGATTCCGGCGACGTATTTTATAAAGAAAAAAGTCTTTTTTCAAAATCTAAAAAACAGCAAGCAAAATTTAGAAACGCAGAGCTTGGATTTGTTTATCAATTTCATCACTTATTGCCTGAATTTAGCGCTGCTGAAAACGTTGCTATGCCACTTTTCATCAAAGGTGATAATCGTAAATATGCCTTAGAACAAGCAACCGAATTGCTGGCAAAAGTAGGATTAAAAGACCGCGAGAGTCATCGCCCTCATCAACTTTCTGGCGGAGAGAGACAACGAGTAGCGATTGCAAGAGCCTTAGTTAATAAGCCTGCAATGATTTTCGCTGATGAGCCTACAGGCAACTTAGACGATCGAAACACTGACTCTATTTATCAACTCATTAGTGACATTAATGCAGAATACAAGACATCATTTTTGCTCGTTACTCACGATGTAAAGTTGGCCAATAAAATGGATACCATTATGCGCTTGGAAAACGGACAATTGAGTGCGGTTAATAAGGATTAAAATGACTTTTTCATTAGCATGGGAATTTGCAAATAAATTCAGGCAAAGTAAGCAACAAAGTGGATTTATATCCTTTGTCTCGGCTTCATCTACAGCAGGAATTGGCCTTGGTTGTTTTGTACTTATTTTACTTCTATCTGTTATGAATGGCTTTGAAAAAGAGTTACGCAATACACTTTTATCTTATATCCCACATGCTGAATTTCACGCTGTAAGTCCAAATGGCGTAAGCCTCGACGCTGCAACGATAGATAAGGCAAGCAATGACCCTAGAGTGCTAAATCTATTCTCTCTAACTAAAGCATCTGGATTATTGCAAAACGGAAATAAAATGAAGGCGGTAGAAATCCAAGGTGTTGATAATAACTACCTACAAAAGAAGTCAGCGATTGAAATTCCCATTAACGAGTTTGAGAAAAACAGCAATGGAGTTTACTTAGGGACTGGCATTATTGAAAAGCTGAATCTGAAAGTAGGTGATAAAGTTCAATTGTTACTGCCATCAGCGAGCAAAGATTTGTCTTTTACAGCGCCAAAAGTCGTTTGGTTGACAGTGCTGGGCGGTATTAATCTTGGGGGGGAAGTAAACGATTTTGTTGGCATCATGCAAAAGCAAACACTTTCGATTGCATTAGATGTCAGTAAGGGAGCAACTCATATCGAGTTCCAACTAGCCGATCCCTTCTCAGCGCGAAGTATTATTCGTGAATACGGCAATGCGTTCAGTCAAGCTGTTTATATGTCGGATTGGACTTTGACGAATGGGCATATTTATCAAGATATTCAATTGGTTAGAGTGGTTATTTATATCGCCTTAATACTAGTTATTTGTGTTGCATGTTTTAACATTGTTTCTTCGTTAGTTATGTCGGTAAAAGAAAAAACCGGTGAAATTGCAATGTTGAAAACAATGGGTGCGCAAGACAGCTTCATTAGACTGATTTTTGTTGTCAAAGGCCTTATAAATGGCGTTTATGGTGCAACGATTGGCACCAGTGTAGGTATTTTGGTAGCAATTTATTTGAATGAAATAGGTGGTTTTATTGAAACTATAACTGGATTTCAATTGCTTGCCGATGGTATTTATTTTATTAATTATTTGCCGTCTGATTTACATATAGCGGATGTTGTCCTAACTTATTTTGTTGCTATTGTTTTGTGTGTAATTGCTACCCTCTATCCTGCAGCCAAGGCTGCAAATATCCAGCCTGCATCAGCGCTACAATAATTAGCGCTAATCCTTTCTCTATATATATATTTATGTTTCTGCGTGTAAAAAAGGCCCCTGTAGGAGCCTTTTAAGAACTAATGTTACTTATGCAGTAACTTAAGCTGTAACTTATTCCTTAATTTATTCCTTAATTTATTCCTTAATGGCTCTTTATTCAAGAACGCTCTTTTTAGATGCTAACGTGCGGTCGTGATAAATTGTTTCGTCCAATTGACCTTCTGTTTTAGCAACAATGGTGGCAATGGTGCTGTCTCCGGTCACGTTAACTACCGTTCGTGTCATATCAAGCAGGCGATCTATGCCTATAATAAGCGCTATACCTTCAACTGGGAGGTTAACCTGTTGCAGTACTAGTGCTAAAAGAATCAATCCAACCCCTGGCACACCAGCGGTTCCTATAGAGGCTAGGGTAGCTGTCAATACAACCATTAATAAATCAAATGTGCTTAGGTCTATATTATATGCTTGGGCAATAAATACAGTGGCAACACCCTGCATTATGGCAGTACCGTCCATGTTAATTGTTGCACCTAATGGCAACGTGAATGAGGATACAGAGCGGCTAACACCGAGTTTCTGTCGTGCGGTAGCCATTGTAAGAGGAAGCGTGGCGCTGCTGCTCGCAGAGCTAAATGCGAATACAGCTACTTCTTTCATTTTTGAAAGTAAAATTAGAGGGTTTAAACCTGTTGTTATCTTAAGTAACAGTGGATACACAATAATTGCATGCAGGATAAGAATGGCAAAAACGTTAATGAAATAGCTGCCAATTGCAAATATTGCCGAAGTATCAACTGATGCGGCGAGTTTTGCTATCAAACAGAAAACGCCATATGGAGCAAAATTCATTACAATCGTTACGATTTTCATGACCACTTCATTTAGGTCATTGAATGAACTGCCCAAACGTTTACCTGCTTCCCCAGAGTGGGACATGGCAAGACCAAACAGAATAGCAAAAATAATGATAGGTATCATTTGACCTTCTGCCATCGCGCTAACGGGATTACTCGGGATCATGTCAATAACGACTTGAACAAAGCCCGGCGACTCTTTTACCGCAAAGTCTGAACTACTTGCTGGCGCATTAAAATTAACCCCAGGTTTAAATATTAGGGCTGAAATCATAGCAAATGTGACTGCTACAAATGTCGTGAGTATATATAGGGCTATCGACTTCCCACCTAGTCGACCCAACATTGAAGGGTCACTTAAGCTGCTCGTTCCACATACCAAAGACACGAATACCAGGGGCACCACAAGCATTCTTAATGCGTTGACGAAGATCTGACCACCTGCATGAAATATACCTTCTACGAAAAATCCATACGTAGAAAACGTCATTGAGAATATATTGAAATCAAGATCTCCTATAAGATAGTTACCAACTTGCAGGAGAACACCAATCAGGATTCCGGCGAACATGCCGATAAAGATTCTAATGGATAAACTTAATTTTTTGTTGTCATTGGACATGTATAGACCTTTTTTATTTTCGTTATGTGTCTGTATACCCAAAGACTAACAATTCTTGAGGGAAAGCAAAACATTAATTTGCTTTGGTGGCCTGTTAATTGGCTAATTTACTAGCGAGAACTCAGTAGGGTATTTAAATGAAGGCGTTAATGAAATTTCTAGCAATTTTTACAACTACCATGATTTTGTTTGCATGTGGTGGCGGGGATTCACTTACCAGAGATGGTGGCAGCGGTGATACACCAGATCCTGATCCAAGTCCGGAAGTTACATACTCAATTGTTATGAGCGTTACGGATGCTCAGGGGACAGCTTCCAATGAAGTAAGTGACGGAAGTCCACTTGCAATTACTGCAACCTTATCAGCAACAGGTGGGGGCAACATCGCCGATGTACTAATTACATTCTCACTCAGCGATGATGGATTGGCGTCTTTTAACAATGATACTGCAACTGCATTAACTAATGCTGAAGGAATCGCAGCCATCGGGCTGGAAGTTGGCGATTCGCGCGGAGATGGTGTTGTTAGCGCAACAATAGAGGCTGGTGCTTCTGGTACCATTGGCTTTTCATCGACGGGTACGCAGCAAGCACAGGTAATACCTGCTTCTTTAGAGTTGTTTTCTACGCAAGTACAAATGGCGTCTAGTGGAGACGACGAAGTCGAATTAATTGCGGTTGTGAAAAATGAGCAAAATGTCTTATTGGAAGGCGTTATTGTAGCCTTCTCTGCGGATGCTGGCGCTTCGATTGAAAACGTCAGCGGCACAACCGGCGCTGATGGAACTGCAACAGCCACGTTAACGACTCAGAATAATCGCATGAATAGAACGATTAATGTTACTGCAACGACTGCGTCTTTGTCTGATAATTTATCTGTAGAGGTTGTTGGTACCGAGATTAATATTAATGGCGCTAACTCAGTGATTATTAATGATCAGGCTCCTATTACTATCAATTTGGTCGATTCATCGGGTGACGGTATTGCAGGTCAGCAAGTAACATTGGCTACGGACATTGGACAATTAGATAACTTGACGCCAGTAACAGGTGTTAATGGTCAGGTGACCGTTAACTTTACTGCAACATCATCTGGTCAAGGCAGTATTACGGTTTCTGCGTTAAATGCAACTGGCTCTTTAGCTATAGCAGTGCAACAAGATGACTTCGCTTTTTCTCAACTACCTACTGCAGAGATTCCATTACAAACTGACCAAAGTATTTCGGTGCGTTGGTTTAAGAGTAATTCTGCGTTTGTTGGCGGTTCAGTCACAGTAACAGCTTCTCGCGGTGATATAGCAATATCTACAGTAACAACTAATTCTGATGGGATTGCGACAGTTACCATAAGTTCTGACTTCGCAGGCCCAGCTTCAATATCTGCGATTGGCACAGACTCTGTCGGAGAAACAGTTACAGCTAGAGCGAATATAGAGTTTATTGCAACGACAGTACAGAATGTATTTGTTGACGCAACGCCTGATCTTATTGGTCCTGAAGGCCAAACGAGTACAATAAGCGCAGTTTTGCGTGACCCTGGTGGTAACCTAGTGAAAGGCAAAGTGGTTGACTTTACCCTGATTGATTCTAGCGGCGGCAGTATTGAGCCAAATAGTGCAGTCACCGGAAGCGATGGTATTGCCTCTACGGTTTATACTTCAAACGCGGTCAGCCCTCAAAATGGTGTAACCGTTGAAGCAACGGCTGATGGCGTAACTGAAAACGTTGATTTAACGGTAGGTGATAGAGCTTTTGATATATCAATAGGAACTGGTAACGAAATTATAGATCAAGAC
>CAJQOP010000059.1 GCA_905479945.1 uncultured Glaciecola sp.
AGGAGCGAATACATGAGGGGCCAGAGTTCGCTACTCAACAAGAGCCCGAATATACGCTTGCAATCTTTTCTAACATTTATTCAAAAAGCACTTGATATGAATTGGGAGTCCATATACAAGGATGACGGAGGATATTTCAACTGCCGCAATTGCCGTATTCAAGACCGAGTTGATCAGGCAAAAAGTGGCATGATACTGCCGTTGCGGTTTTTACTCATTTAGTTATGCTATATAGCTCAATAGCAACGGAGAAAATTAGGTTTTTGATTAAGCTATCGCTCTTAAGCGCTCGTTTTGTGTCTGCTCAGAACAACAACGCTATTACCGTGTCGATATTAGGTATACAAAGTCCTAACACGAAGGCCAACAATAAAGCATTTGACACTCGGTCTTCAACTTTCTGTTGTTCAATTGATGTCATCATTTTATCAACTGAGCTATTTTCCTCGGTTAGTCTATTTAGTTTGAATTTGCTTATACCATTAATAGGTATGCAATACTTTTTGTGCTTCCTAAAGACTTTCCTTAACGATTGTTGGCTAATGCCCGTCTCTAAAGACAATGTAATAACACCACAACCACTATCGCCATGGGAATCAAGTGCTTCAAAAGTTGCCCTCGTTTTATCTTCTGCTACTTTTACTAAAAATGTTGCTGGGGTAACGTAATTTACCAAAAAACTGAACGCTATAAACACCAACCAAAAATTAGTCGAGTGCTCTCCCAAACGATCTTGATAAACAAAATTAAACAACAAAATGAAGAAAAATAGAGTAAAACCAGCTTGCCGTCTCTTATTCCACTCCAGGAGAGTCAAACAACTTACGCAACGATAACTATCTCTCCAGCCACTATATAAATACCAACTCGTAGGGATATTTTTCTTGCAATTGGGGCAACGTCTAATTTTCATAATGCAAACATCCGTGGCAACCATAAGCAAATGATACGCCGTTGAAATGAAGTTGATTTTTTCGATTGTGGAGTGTTTGTTGTCATTGATTAGTCCCGTAGTAACAATCCGTTAAATCCATCGCGTCCTAACGGAGCATGCGCGTAAACCCTTTACTGTAATTGAGTATATGTTACTCCGCCGATTTTTGAAATAAGTTCACAAATTAGGACCAACTGTATTTCAGTTGTATGGCCGTATTTAAGACCGAGTTGACCAGGCAAAAACTTGCAAATTTCGGGCATAGCTGTGTTCAGTAAACTAACCTTTATTCATCCACTTTGTAACCTAAGATATCCCCAGGTGAACAATCAAGCGCTACGCAAAGTTTGTCCAAGGTTTCAAATCGAATGGCTTTCGCCCGTCCAGACTTTAAAACAGACAAATTTTGAGGGGTAATGCCAATGAGCTCTGCTAATTCGTTTGAACGCATTTTGCGTTGAGCTAACACCACATCTAAATTTACTACAATAGTCAAAGCGTACTCCTCATATCGTCATTTTGTTTTCAGAATATAACGCTCGCCCTACCTGCATGATCCATACAAATAACCAGACAACGCCTAATGAAATAAAATTAGTGAAAATATCGTTGATAATTATAGATTTATAGCTATTTGACGTTACTTTAAATACCGTTAATACAATTACAAAGAACATGAAGTGAATCGTATAAACAAGCGCTATCTTCTTGATATAGCTAACGGTTAGATTACTAAATACATCGTAAATAATGAAACATTTAGCAAGTTGTACAGCACAATATAAACCATAAATCGTTAATGGTTAATGGTTAAGAAAAGTAATGAAGTGGTCGCTGATTTATAGAGAAATATTTAACCGACCTATCATCTAAACCGTTATATATAGGATCATCACAGAGTAGACTGCAAATAAAATAGAAAGTCCTTTGAACCAACGAGGTATGCCTACCACGAGCGCCATTATCAAAACTCCAAGTAAAGGTATTGCCAATGACAGCCCAGCCGGATGGCCAAACATCGCTATGTTAAAGTAAGGTCCGGTCAAAAAGTAAATCAACATTGCTAATGCCGATATGCGTCCCATTCCTTTGCTGTGAGCGAGCATATCAAATTGTCCATCGTCAGGATCAGGTAATGCCATTTCTGCCGCGAAATAGATGCAAACTGCGGCAAATATCAAAATCAAGAAATGTTGAAACTGCCACTCAGTAAAATCATGTAGCCCCCAACCTGCCCACCAAATCTGTAGGGTAAAGGTAATAATACTCAAACCCCATACGGCAGTGGACCAATGAAATTTGACCTCAGTGTGATGGCGGATTAAATCACCAACCACATGCAGCAAACGGGTAATGGCTAAACCAAGTATTATCGAGACAGTGACAAATATGTACTCGTGCTGGGTCATGGATATACCTCAAGCCTAAATAGGCAAAAACATCTTATCCTATTTACAATTGCGTGCGTCATTGCTGTTGAACTCCCAAAATCCTATAGCCTGATGTGGCGACTTTCTTGCTCGCTGTGTCATTTTATTTTAAATCAGCATTCATGTGAGTGAGCGAGAGTATTCCATACAAGTTGTCCCAAACCAAGAGTGTTTTTACATCCAACTCAAATGTAGCTAACGGTCTCGTTGTTCGCCGCTACTGCGCAGTAAGCCCAGAGACAAAACCTGCCTGTGAGCTAAGATAATGTTTTGCGGATTTTCAGCATCGAAGTTTGATTGAAAAGCGCCAATACCCGTCAGTCAAAAATCCTAAAAATCATTTTTTTCGATCCGCCGCTAAGCAACTCGCTATGACCTTACTGGTCTTAGACAAGACAAATAATGTTTTAGGCAAACAAAAAGGGGCAGACTTTTAATCCGCCCCCTCCAATATATAACCCTTACTTAGTTCTGCTATCTCGCAGTTCTTGAAGTTCCTCAGCCTTTCGTGCAGAAACTTCCTGAAGTTTGGGCATTGCTTTTTGTGCAATTGCCTGACCAATCTGCATAGACTCTTGCATAACAACCGGCATTGTTCGCAAAACCGTTTGGCCTGTAGGCGACTTATAGAATATCAACATGTCTGCAATTTCATTTTCCGTGAAATTTTGCAGATAAATTTGTCTTAAATCCCCTTTCATAGCTTGCCAACTCATTTCTGTTTTCAAGATATTGGTTGTCTGCTTTCTATATTTCTCGATGATGGCCATTTCTTCGGATGACATTTCGAGCTCTTCTTCAGCATTAGCATACATAGCGTCCATTTGGTCGTACATGGCATTCGCCATAGCGCCCAGGTTCATTAGTTCGAATAACTCATCGAGGCTGTCTTGCTTTTGATTGTCCTGCGCGTGCACTGTGAATGCGAAAAGCAGGGCGAAGACGACGAACATTGTTTTCATTATTTATATCCTTATAATTATGTTTGACGATGCGTCCAACAGGAAAGTCGGCGCCGGCAACATCCTACCCCGGGTTACAAACGATAATCAAGCTTAAAAATCATATCGAGTATGACCGTCGATGTCTTAGAAAACTGAAGTGCTTAGTTGGAAAGATCCTTAGGACTATGGTTAGGGTTAAGGCTAAGAGTATATTGAAGATAAAGCACATCACGGCACCACACAACCGGCATTGATTTTGCTAAATTTAGCGATATATTCGCACCTTTTTTGATGATGGCTTAGCAAACATTCATCAGAAACATCCCAAATTGACTAGAGTGTGTATATACTGAATTGTATATTAGATTTACAAAGTAGTTTAATTCCAAACCTACACCAATCAAGGAACCCAAACGATATGATAAAGCCACTTATCTTCAGCGCCGCCAGCGCTTTCTTTATGCTCATCGCAACAGCTGCTCAAGCTGGCCACCATGAAAAAGGTGACGCCGAGCCCAATATGATTTCCGCCGAGTCCTCTATTGAAAAAGCAGTAAGCGATAATGCATTCCGCTCTGAGCGAGACATGGAACGCGATCAGTATCGCAACCCTGCCGCGACACTAAAGTTCTTCGGAGTTCAAGCAAACGCGACGGTGGCAGAGCTTGGTCCATCGAGTGGCTGGTATACTCGCATCCTAGCGCCTCTTACTGCACAGCACGGCAAATATATTGCATTGAATAACAGCCCAAGTCCCGATCAACGCTACGAGCGCGGGATGCAGTGGCGCGAAACATTTATTAAGCACGATGGTGGAATGTTTGGACATAATGCTTCAGCACGCTACATTGGACAAACGGTGCCATTTGCCGCGCCAAACAGCGTTGATACCGTGCTTATCTTTCGCGGAATGCACGGACAAATTGGCCGTGGCGATGTTAAGGGCTTATTGGCGGAAGTGTTAGAAACGTTGAAACCAGGCGGCGTTCTAGGCATTGTTCAGCATCGCGAGCGTGAAGACTTCGACACCGACCCTAAGAAGACCATGCGCGGGTACGTGAAGCAAAGCTATATTGTCGACTTAGTTAAAAAAGCTGGCTTTGAGCTAGCCGCAACCAGCGAAATTAATGCCAACGCTAAAGACCCTGCTGATTGGGAAAAGGGCGTTTGGACACTTCAAGCAAGCAAGCCAATTGCCGAAAAAGACCCAAAATTCCGTG
Source organism: uncultured Glaciecola sp. (assembly GCA_905479945.1). Lineage (GTDB taxonomy): Bacteria > Pseudomonadota > Gammaproteobacteria > Enterobacterales > Alteromonadaceae > Glaciecola. The sequence continues at coordinate 4,529 of CAJQOP010000059.1, forward strand.
AAATTGGTGAATCAGATAGAATGACGCTGAAGTTTGTGAAGCCAGCTAAATAAAACTAGCTTCCTCATATTCTGCTGACGCATATGGCCGCTTCTAGTTATCTAGAAGCGGCCATTTTTTGGGTAAGGTATAACCAGAACTTGTCTTAGACAGCTGAAGGGAATATTCTTAATTGCATATTTCAGGAAGCACCGTTAAAGCAAGCGATAAAAACGCTGCAAAGGTTGTTACTTAATGAGCATTAAAAAATAAAGAAAAGTTCTGAATGCCAATACCTTGCATGTTCATATAATTGATATCGGTTACCCAAGATGATGAATTTGTAAAACATTTGAAATAGAATTTAGCTTTAGATGGTCTTATTTACACCAATCATTCACCAGTTATCATCTGGAAGGAAATATCTTTATGACGGTTCGCCAAAGTTTTAGTGTGTTTGCCATTGTTGCACCCATATTAATTTATACTCTTAGTTTACTCGCACCTAATGCTTTATGGCTCTTTTTAGTGATAGGGCCCATTATTCTTTTAGGTCTATCAGATATGTTACAAACCAAACAAACTCTTAGACGTTTGTATCCAGTATTAGGCCATTTCCGCTACCTATTAGAATCTTTCCGCCCCGAAATTCAGCAGTATTTCGTAGAATCAGATACCAACGGAACGCCAGTGCCTAAAGAGTTCCGTTCGTTGATCTATCAGCGTGCTAAAGGTGCCCGAGACACACGTCCATTCGGTACTATTTTCGACGTCAACCGCGCGGGTTATGAATGGGTTAATCACTCTTTACAACCAAAGCATTTAACCGATTACAATCCCCGCGTTAAATTTGGCGGTGAAGATTGCACGAAGCCCTATATGGCTTCCCCACTCAATATTTCAGCTATGAGTTATGGAGCTTTGAGTAAGAATGCCATTATGTCATTGAATAAGGGCGCCAAAATTGGTGACTTTTCTCACAATACTGGTGAAGGAAGCATGAGCCCTTACCATTTAGAACATGGTGGTGATATCGTCTGGCAGATTGGTACGGGCTATTTCGGCTGTCGCGATGACGAGGGTAATTTCAACCCTACTACCTTTCAGGAAAACGCCTCTAAAGAGGTAGTAAAAATGATAGAAATAAAACTATCTCAAGGCGCTAAGCCTGGACATGGTGGCATATTGCCAGCAGCGAAGCTAACGCAAGAAATAGCTAATATTAGACATGTCCCAATGGGACAAGATGTTGTATCCCCTCCTTCTCATTCGTCATTTTCAACGCCAGAAGAGTTACTTCACTTTGTCAAAAAATTACGGGATCTGTCTGGTGGAAAACCAGTTGGCTTTAAGCTGTGTGTTGGTCGTAAAGATGAATTTTTAGCAATTTGTAAAGCTATGCTAAAAACGGGTATCAAACCTGACTTTATAACAGTTGATGGCGGTGAAGGTGGCACAGGTGCAGCACCAACCGAAATGACTAATTCAGTGGGCACTCCAATCAGAGATGCACTGATTTTTGTAAACAGTGCGCTCATTGGGATTGGCTTGAGAGATCAAATTCGCATTATTGCTTCCGGTAAAATGTTTACTGCCTTTCATGTTCTTCGCGCCATGGCACTAGGTGCAGACACCGTTAACTCTGCACGCGGCATGATGTTTGCGTTGGGTTGTATTCAATCGCGCACTTGTAATACCGATCATTGCCCTACTGGTATTGCTACGCAAAATCCATCACGAAATAAAGGGATTGTTGTAACCGACAAAGCACAACGAGTTGCTAACTTTCATAATGAAACCATTAAAAATTTGATTGAGCTAATCGGCGCTGCAGGCTTAGATGACGTTAGTCAGCTTCGTCCAGACCACATTAACCGACGGGTGCAGGGAGTAGAGGTCAAGAACTATGCCCAACTATATCCAGAAGTCCCGTCAGGAAGTCTTCTCAAGGAAAGCACTGTTCATCAAGACTGGAAGTATGACTGGGATAAAGCACAAGCAAATACTTGGTAAAGCAGAAAAGCTAGCTAAGGGAATATAGCCAACAAATCTAATTGAATGTTAGTGTCTGGCCGGATGTGGAACAACGTAACTACTTTATGAATAGACGACGTTTAGCTGGGTCAGAGAAATCAAAATGTCCGCAGAACAATGTTGATAGTTCTGTATTAGGATCTGAAGTTTGTTGGTGGTTTTGATAAATTGACGTTATGCCAGTTAAACAGAGTCTGTTAAAGGCTCATAATTGAGGTTGAAAAACTATATTTCGCTCATAGCTAACACCTACCAAGTTTGCACTAAACCGAATTTAGACGAGCATCGCTCAATTCCTACTTCCAGCCCCCAAATGCAAATAGCCGTTTTATGTTTTATGTTTTATGTTTTATGTTTTATGTTTTCAGATGCTTCAGAAATTAACTTGTAAATATCCTTAATTTCGAGCTTTTGAGAAGAATTAAATTTGCTTTTAATAGGCCCTACGGCACTTACAATACCATTGATGTTGGTATGCTTTGATTGAAATCCATGCACACCTGGCGATACTCTGTTTGGGGTACCTTTCAGCAAAAATTCAGATTCTGTTTTCGAAAGTTCTGTATCTTTAATATCATCAGGTGAGGAAGCGGATGGATACACAAACATTTCTGTGGGTGGTAGCCTGGGATCAAATCCAAACCCTTGATTAGCAATTGCTACTAACGCACCACTATTTTGATGGTCTAAATTACTACTTTTAATATTCGACTGATCGTAGATTGAAGCAAACAAATTGCGGCCATTGTATGAAAACGTCTTCATAGCTACTTTTACTTTTTTTATTAGGTGTTCTTGTCCATCGGCAAAGTATATATGCACTAATGCACCCGAGGTCAGTGCTTTCACTTGCGGTGTTTTACTCTCAACATCAATACCAATTGATTTTAGAAAGCCATTAAAAAAGACAACGTTCTGAGAGTTAGCTACTCCATGGTCAGAAAAAACTAGCATTGAATCACTTTTATCCAACATGCTCGATACAGAGGCCAAATCGTCTGAAATTGCCTGATAACCTTTTATAATAAAGTTATGCATCTCTTTATATTTTGGATGGTCTTCTCCAACAAACATCTCATGCTGAACTGTATCAATAAAAGCAGTGTAATTAATAATAACGTCGTAAGCATTGGTGCTAATAATGTGTTTAGCTAGAGCTATCGAATAATCATGTTGATATTTAGAGATTGCCCAATAACCGGCTAATGAAATCTTACCTTGCCGTGCCGCTGTCGGGTCACTTGCGCCAGGCCAGCAGGCAAAGTCACTCGCGACCTCTAAAAACTGTGGGTTAGCATTGATTGAATGCGTGGGCCCAACATATAGAACATCATTGCCCTCAACAGTATCTCTATAAAGTAGTCTGTTTTTTATTTGAGTGTCATCCTTCCAACAAAGGCGCGTTACTTTATTGAGCTCCAGAGAAACGCTAATTGCATTAAATTTCAAAGTTGAAGATACTGTATCGTATTCACTTTTACCCTCTGACAAACAAGAATTCAGGTCGCTCATCCTTGATGGTGATGCTAAGTTGACGCTACAAGACTCGTTTAACCTACGCTTAAAGGCAAGATGCAAATCACACCGCGAATTTCGATTGATCGTTGGTGCATTTAGGCAGGCGACTGACTTTCCATCAGCTTTCAATCGATTAACAATGTTATTGTGTTTTATAGGGTCAACTTCACCAAAAGCCGATGACGCTGCACCGAAACTAGAGGTGGGCTTTAGAAAGTTGTTGCCAATCCACCCCCCTGCTCTGGCGTGATCCCAGTAAATGCTGTTGCGTGGCTAGGCCCAGTATTGCCGGTACCATTGACACTTAATTCATAAATATGTTTGTTTTTTTCACCTAAAAAGCCTTTTGATAACTTACCAGAGCTTTTATACGATTGCAGTAGCTCCCAACTCAAACCATCAACAGACTGAACGAATACAGTTGATGCTCGAGCAGAAGAAAATACTGCCAATGAAAAAAACAAAAAAGTAACTATAATTGATATTAGATACCTCATGGCAGTGCTCCTATAAGTTAAAAGTTAAAAGTTAAAAGGTCATTTTAACACTTGTAGAATCAAGCTAATGAACTTTAGTAAGCGATTCAATAAATTCTCTTTTGAAACTGTGCTCACTATCCTATAAATCTAGGTTTGTTATGACCTTCGTGGCTATTGTCAACTTATCGAATTTGCGTGACTTTTTGATATGAGTTGCGTAGCGATAACATACGTACATTTTAGGACTTTTCATACGCTAATTGCCTCACAGCTACTGAGGGACTGCGGCAACTTGACAGTGTCCTTTATCTCGATATTCTTAGCCCTAATCTATTAAAAGACTAGGCGACCGCTGTTAATTAAACCAACGATAAGGCCTGCAAAACCAGTTAACATTGCCAATGACATACACAAATAGCTAATTATTTTTTTGTTTCTGTTGGCTTTTTGGCCGACTTTGTTTGTGCCGTGTAAATGAATAAACCCCATGCTACGAATCATCAGCAAAACTAAGCCGATAGCAAATGCTGTGTATGTCAGCACAGGGCCTATCCATCCGAGGGTAAACTCATATCCAGCAGTAATAAAAAAGCCCCAAATAATTACCCATGCTATTGTTTCGTTACGATAACGCTTCAGTAATTTTTTATGCGCTTCTTTGTCCAGGGTTCTTATCGCTATATTGGAGGACCATATTATCGCAAATAACGCTATAAATGCTCCGGCTAGAGAACCTCCAATTACCGCCAAGAATTTCATTAAAAATCCAGAACCTGCTTTGCTGCTAGCGCTTATACTGGTCGCTACCGTTGCTGCTGCAACGGGCGCCGATGGAACTAGCAAAGCACTTATTACTGCGCTAAAGCCAAGTGCTGGGGCCGTACCATAAATATAAGCACTTGCATGCTTCAGAATATTGGCTTTTAATGTTTGACGAACCCTCGACAGTTTTTTGCGCACGTTCGCTTCGCTTATATCAAGCAAGCATGCAACGTGCTTGCTAGATTGTTCTTCTCGGTAATACAGAAGAACAATTTCGCGCTCGTCTTGTGCCAATTCATCAATAAACTGCCTCAGCATTACTTGGCGACTATCAACATAAAGTTGCTCATCATTTTGTAGTTGCGGGCTGGTAAGACCATGCAAAATGACGTCCGCTTGACCAGCTTCAACTTTGCTACCTGCTTTACTATCGCGTAAAAAATTAAAAGCGGTGTACCTTGTACTTTGTCTTACCCAAGGTAAAAAACTGCTAGGGTTCTTTAACTTGTTGAGATTTTGCCAGATTGAAACAAATACTTGTTGAGCAACTTCTTCACTATCATCAATGTCTTTTACAATCGCCAATGCAATTGAAGTAACAGCATTTTGGCAATGTTTTATGAGTCGCTCGTAGGCTTGAATATCACCATTTTGAGCAAGCAAAACATCATTTATTAATGGTGCCTGAGGGTCAATAATCATGATTACTTATCCAAGAATCGTGTCACTTGCTGACTGACCCACTGCACATCATCAAAAAACATAAAGTGGCGCGTTTTTGTGTTCATAACGACTTCCGCATTCTTAACATTCTCGAACTGTTGCTCGTATAAAGCGCGCACTTGCTCATGCTGCGCTAGCTCGGTAAAACCGCCCGATGCGCCGAGCATTAATATAGTGGTGCTAGATTTTTTCAGAGGCTCTCGCATATCGCTTGTTAATACATCGTACATTGCTTTGCCTACCGTACTTGGGTCAGATTGACTCGCCATTTCTACTACTCTTGCTTGATTTGCCAATGACGTAGCCTGAACATAAACTCCTTGTTGTGTTTGACTTCTTAGTTGTTGCTTAGTCATATTGGTAAACATGGTTTTTATATTTTGTGCCTGAGGTTTCATCATATCAGCCGTCGTTGCGTTGGTACGAGTGAAAATTGGTCCAATAAAAGGTAAGCCATCAATTGAGACTAGTTTACCAATTTTGTCTTCATGATAACTCGCCAACATGAATCCTGTTAGACCACCCATGCTATGTCCAATTATGTTTGGATTCTGAAGTTTGTTACTGTCTATGTAATGAACAATATCATTGAGTAATTTGTCTAGGCTAAAATCTATAGTTGCTGGTGTGTTTGCAAACCCTTTTACCGACATAAGATGAACCTTATGACGTTTCGATAGATCATCAGCTAAGCTTTCAAATACACTAGCGTCGGACATAAGACCTGGAATAAGAATTATCGATGGCCCTTCTCCTTTTACTTCCACCTTAAATGTATCTTGTGCAACTGCATACATGTGAGTCAATAATAAGGCCGTAAATACGCTAACTATTAAAGTGAGGGTTCGTGCTTTTTTAAAAATGTGTTTGCGAGTTATCATATTTATTTTCTGCCTTTATTAAAGATTGAGTTCATTAACATTAATGACTTTCATACCTTAGTAACTGCTGCGCAAAAAAGTGTGACAGATTTTTACTGAATTTTTGTTGAATCTTTCTTTGTGTACCGCAAAACCCGTTTAAAATTTGGCTTTTCAGGGCTTGAATAGACCAAGGATAGTATTTTCAAGTAAAGTGTTAAGCCAATAGGCTATGATAAAATCCGAGATTTGCTTGTTCTTCCCTCGATGTTATAGATATCCATCTAGCCGAATAACTGCCCGTCAAACGGAATGCAACAACATTTATCTTAATAAATACCTCATCCAAATACCACATATCAACGAATTGACCGCGCTTCGTCCTAATTAGGAGACAATATTACTTACCAAACATAAGGTGCCAAAATTATTTATCCCTTTGCTATTACTATTCGAATAAACTAGACATCCAAACGAATCAACTGGACAGACAAGGTAAGGTGCTCGTCCAATTCATGAGAATAAAGGGGACTCTCAGGATAATTCTATGTTTAAAAAAACCCAACAGTATTAATTTAAGCATACTAAAGCGCACGTAATTAACGTATATTAAAATCACAGTAATAAAAAGTTGAATCATAATAATTAGTAGTAAAAAGTAATGGATTTGGCCGTCATAACAAAAACTCGTATTCTGGTCGTAGATAAGCTTGCGAGTGCAAAAAAACACCTCACATCACCATTAGAGCAAATTGGCTTTCGTGATATTCAATATCTTGAATCCACTAGCCGCGCACTTCTAGCCATCGAAAAACTGCCATTCGACCTTATTATTTGTGCGTACAGCATTAAAACTGAACATGATGGTTTGTATTTTTACGAGCAACTACTGCAATCAAAATTATTAAAAAGTAATACTGGCTTTATTTTCACAAGCCTTGAAACAAACTTTCCGATTGTTCAGAGTATTGTAGACTTACCTCCTGATGATTTTATTGCAAAGCCGGTAAACGCAGAAAAGTTAGCAAAGCGCATAAGTCGTCTTGTCAAACGAAAGCAATTGTTAAGTCCAGCCTTGAATTTTATCGAACAAAAAAAATATAACGCAGCGCTAACTGAAATTGACCAATTACTTTCTTATCAGAGCAATCGAGAATGCTTCCCTATCGCATTAAAAACCAAGGGAGATTTATTGTTATTGGCCAATCAATATCACGATGCTAAAGCCTATTTCAGCTCGATGCTTCGAGTGCAACCCCTGAGTTGGGCCGAAACAGGGCTTATTAAGTCTTTAATAGCACTCGATCAAGATGACGAAGCAGAAAAGAACGCCATCAAATTAGCTTGCAAGCGAGAGAGCAAGACAGTCGCTTATGAATTATTAGCCTTACTGCAAATCAAACATGAAAAATATGATGAGGCCTTAGAAAGCACATTAATTGCAGCTGAAATATCTCCTAGAAACATGAAACGCCAAAATACAGCGAGATTATTGGCGAAATTATCGAATGATCATGAAACAGAGTTTGATATTACCAAACGTATGATCACCTTCGCAAAGAATTCAGTGAAGGAGTCTTCACAACTTTATAAAAATGCAATTCGCGCAGGTATAGACTATGCGATGAGCGCCGAACCTATGCATATTCAGGATATAATGAATGCAACAAAACAGTTTTTAACCCAATTAAAGAAGCGGTACCTGTATGAAGACCACGCTGAGGAAATAAAAGTAATGCAGGTTCGGCTATTGCATTTGGAAAACGAAAATGAAAAAGCCTTAGAAATCGTTGATCAATTTAGCCGCAACAACGCGACAATGACTGATGAAGCTCTGCTTGATAAAGCAAAAGCATTGCATGAAATAGGCTTAAAAAATGATGCAACCACCTTATATAAAGTGCTAGATGAGCGCGCTCAGGTAATAGTAAATCAGATTGATGAACAATTGTTAGAGGAATCTCTATTTGCTAAACTTGTTAGCAAAGAAAGTAATGAAAAAGAACACATTCAGCTAAGTTCGAATGAACTTAATAAACAAGGTGTTAGGGCTTTTAATAATAGGGATTTTGGAAAAGCCTTTGAAATTTTCACCCAAGCCTTAGCACTAGCGCCGAAAAATGCTCCCGTTGCACTTAATTTATTGCACGTTATATCAAAGCTGCAAATGAGCTCTGCTATTTCTGAACTAAGCACTCAAGTGACTCAGTGCGTCAACATACTTGAGCAAAAGAAGCTTAGTGCAGAACAATTGAAAAAATATAAAAAATTACGGAATCTGTTGAACGTTCAATAATGAATTCAGTTATTATCATCACATCAAAATTTTTCAATGCATACAGGCTAACGGTTAATTAAATGCGCCCTTCTCGCTTTACTCCCCCAGATGATGAGCCCATAAATTGGAAAGTATTTTTAAAATTATGGCCATACCTAACTGAATTTAAAGGTCGCGTTTGGCTAGCTGTCGGCTGCCTCATAGCAGCTAAAATGGCTAGTATTGGCCTTCCTTTTGTATTGAAGCATACAGTCGACAATTTAAATTTAGAAACCACAAAAGAAGTCATGATGGCAGCAACCCTTGGGCTAATTATCGCCTACGGTGTGCTGCGTTTAGCCAATGTTTTATTTGGTGAAATAAGAGATACCTTGTTCGGACGTGTCACCGAAAGAGCAATGCGGCGACTGGGTTTAACTGTATTTAATCACCTTCACAAGCTCGATTTAGATTTCCATCTGTCTCGCCAAACGGGCGGCTTGTCCCGTGATATAGAACGCGGTACCTCGGGCGTTAGTTTTCTAATGCGCTTCTTAATATTCAACATTGTGCCGACTCTTTTAGAGATTTCTATGGTTGTTGGCTTATTGTTCTATAACTATGGTGTTAGTTTTGCATTTGTCATCTTTGCTTCAGTTGTTCTCTACGCGTTCTTTTCTATAAAGGCAACTGATTGGCGCACTAAGTATGTCAAGCAGGTTAATCAGGCAGATAATAGTAGTACCTCGCGTGCCATTGATAGCCTGCTGAACTTTGAAACAGTGAAGTATTTCAACAATGAGAAGTTTGAAGCCAATCGTTATGACGTCGATCTTGAAAAATGGGAAACAGCTCGGCGCAACAACCGACTGTCGTTATTTGCTTTAAATGGCGGACAAGCATTTATTATTGCAGGCGCGATGACATCGATGATGGCTCTGGCCGCAATCAATGTAGCCAATGGGAATATGACTATTGGTGACTTCGTTTTAGTCAACGCATTCACCATGCAAATATTTATGCCTTTGAATTTTTTAGGCTTTGTATATCGAGAAATTAGAGGCTCACTAACAAATATTGAGAATCTTTTTAAGCTTCTCGAGAAGAAGCCCGCTATTGTTGATAAACCAGAGGCAAAAGAACTGAAGGTTACAAAAGGTGAAATTTGCTTCCAAAACGTCAGTTTCGCCTATCATAAAGACCGTCAAATATTACAAAACGTGAGTTTCACTATTAAAGCTGGCAGTAAAGTAGCTGTTGTTGGCGAAAGCGGCGCGGGCAAATCAACACTCGTTAAATTACTGTTTCGCTTTTACGATCCTACATCCGGAAGTATTACGATTGATGGCCAAGTTGTTGCCGAACATACGCAAGACTCAGTCAGAGAGCATATCGGTATCGTGCCGCAAGATACGGTTTTGTTTAATGACACCCTTTATGAAAACATCCGCTATGGACGTCCAGATGCAAGCGAACAAGAGATTGAGGAGGCGATTAAACTCGCCCACCTTGATACGTTTGTTACTCGTTTGCCTGACAGAGGCGACACTCAAGTAGGTGAGCGTGGTTTAAAACTCAGTGGTGGCGAAAAGCAACGAGTCGCGATAGCCAGAACAATATTAAAACGTCCTCCAATTATGGTGTTCGATGAAGCAACCTCGTCCCTAGATTCACAGTCTGAACAAGCCATACTTTCTGCATTGCGCGAAATTGCAGAGGGTCATACTAGCTTTATGATTGCGCACAGACTCTCCACTATTGTCGATGCCGACACTATTATTGTTATGGATAATGGAACGATAGCCGAACAAGGATCGCATGAGGAATTACTCAAACTAAAGGGGCTCTACAGTAAACTCTGGCAGGCACAGCAAAAGAACAATAGTCAAGATGAAAAGTAATAGACATGAGTAATGATAAGGAACATCAAGAGATTGATTTTGGTAGTCAATCAAAAGAAGAGTTACTGTTACTTGTAAATACGCAAATGCCCTTCGGTAAATATGCGGGTACTAAATTGCTCAACTTACCTGAACCATATTTAGTTTGGTTTCACAAAAAGGGATTTCCAAGTGGAAAATTGGGCGAGCAATTAGCGCTTATGTACGAAATTAAACTCAATGGTTTAGAGCCTCTACTTCAACCTTTGCTTTATGAAAACCGACAGCAAACTCGAAGAACAATGTCGATACAGGCCGATATTCAGCAAATGAAATCACGCGATAAAAATCGCTATTGAGTGTTAAAGAATGAGTTATTCTTCTTCAGAAGGACGCGCCAAAAGAAAGCGCAAGCCTAAATATGAGAAAGTCCCGATAAAGGATGCCGGCATCGACCATCAGATCCTTTGTCTGCATGAAGCAATGGCCAACAAATGCCTAGCTGAGCCAATACTCTTTGAACAGGTATCAGCGCGCATAGAAACACGCCACCACGCTAATCAAATGAGTTACGGTTCATATTTAACTTGGCTAGCTATTATTGAATTGAAAGCGACGCCTGAAGAATTTAAGCGAGCGCTTTTAGAGAAGTCTGTCAAAATGCGTAACATGCGCCGAGCAACTGTGTTTACTCAGGTGTTAACTGAGCAAGAACGAGTTGCTGTGCTTGACGCAATTACTCAAGCAAGGCTTAAAGATGCTCAATAGTAAGCGCAGCGCTCATTACTCGAGACTGCGCCAGGCAACAGCGTGTAATTCTCAACAACGCTAGCTTTTAGCGTTCTTCAAGTGGTCTGCAACCAAGAACGCCATTTCCAATACTTGGTCAGCATTCAGACGCGGATCACACTGCGTTTGATAAGCTTCTGACAAGTCAGCATCACTTATTTTATAAGCACCACCTGTGCACTCAGTTACATGTTGACCGGTCATTTCCAAATGGATGCCGCCAGCATGAGTACCTTCAGATTTGTGGCAGTCAAAAAATTGCTTAATTTCAGTCAAAATTGCATCAAAGTTACGTGTTTTGTAACCCGTCGATGAAGTAATGGTATTACCATGCATTGGGTCTGAACTCCACACTACGTTTCGGCCTTCAGCTTTCACTCGACGTAACAGACGCGGTAAATTCTTACCTAAGTTATTCGCTCCCATTCGCGTGATTAGAGTCAATCTTCCTGGTGTATTGTTCGGGTTCAAGGCATCAATCAAACGAATAAGTTCGTCTTCTTGCATACTTGGTCCAATTTTCACGCCTATCGGGTTGTTAATGCCACTAAAAAACTCAATATGAGCATGGTCTAGTTGACGCGTGCGCTCACCAATCCATAACATATGTGCGGAGCAGTTATACGGCAAACCGGTTAAGGTATCGGTGCGCGTTAATGCTTGCTCGTAATTCAGCAATAATGCTTCATGCGAAGTAAACAATGAGGTTTCATGCAAAGAACTGTTGTTTTGAGCATTAATTCCAATCACATCCATAAACGCTAAGGTATCTTGGATACGATCAGACATGTCCTGATAACGATCTTTCAAGGGGTTATTTTCTAAGAAAGTCATGTTCCAACGATTTACTTGATGTAAATCGGCTAAACCGCCCTGGGCAAATGCACGCAATAAATTTAAAGTCGCCGCACTTCTATGATATGCATCTACTAAGCGATTAGGATCAGGTTGACGAGACACTTCCGTAAAATCGAAGCCATTCACAATATCGCCACGATAACTAGGCAGTGTAATGCCATTTATAGTTTCAAAATCAGAAGAGCGTGGTTTGGCATATTGACCTGCCATGCGCGCAACTTTGGTTACGGGGCAGCGGCCGGCAAAAGTCAGAACAATGGCCATCTGCAAAATGACTTTAAAAGTATCACGGATTTTAGGGGCGTTAAACTCGTCAAATGACTCTGCACAATCGCCTCCTTGCAATAAGAAACCTTTACCTTCACACACATCACCCAATTGCTTATACAATTGACGTGTTTCCTCAGCAAATACTAGTGGTGGGTAGCTAGCAAGCTTAGTTTCTACTTCTTTTAATGCTTGTTGGTCTTGATAAGTGGGTTGTTGAAGTATCGGCTTTGCTCTCCAACTATCTGGTTTCCATTGACTCACTGTGTTTCCTTTTACTCTATTAATAATAATCGTGTTTTGGTCGCTGCGCATTTGATAGCATTACTTTGATAGCATGACTTTAATAGCTTTTGCTTTCTTATATTTCAATTCACTAAAAATTCGTTAACTCAGGAGCTTGTCTTGAAGAATGTTTCACCTAAAAAAATAAAAGCTAAATGCAGAACCGACAAAAAGATATGCGTTAATTCAAAGCTGCACTAATTCAAAGCTGCGCTAATTCAAAGCTGCGCTAAGCTAAATAATAACATAGGGGCTTTTAAAGTTGAGCTCTAATGAAGATTTTTTCTGCATTTTGTTCATTTTTTAGTTCGCCAAAAGGGTAATCATACAGCTCAGTTATGTTTTTAGCGTTCATCACATCCTCTGACTTTCCATATTGATGATCAGTCTTATTTTTTAGCATCAACACATGGTCACTAAAACGCAAAGATAAATTCACATCATGAATGCTCAACACAACTAAATTTCCAATACCTGCAAAATATTTAAACAGCGTCAGTGCGTTTTCTTGATGGGCGACATCTAAACTTTGAATGGGCTCATCTAGTAAAATTATAGCTTCACCGCGCTCAATAGAATGCCAGACTTGCATTAAGCACCTAGCGATATGCACACGTTGTTGCTCACCGCCACTAAGACTTTGGAGTGAGCGAGACATTAAGGGCGACAGCGATAGCGCTTTCTCTATGTCAGCTGGGACTTCTTTATGACCAGCATAAAAATCAAGGAGTTCATCAACCTTAAGCGAAAACGACAAGGTATATTTTTGCTGTAAATAGGCAAGCCTTGATGACAGTTCAGCAATTGATATTGTCGAAATGTTAGTTTCATCGATTTCAATCGAACCGCTATCAATAGTTACGAGGCCTGAAATAGCATCAAATAGAGAGCTTTTACCAGCTCCATTTTGGCCAAGAACATGCCAACATTCTCCAGCATTCATTTCGAAGCTGATATTATGGAGTCGGTGCTTAAGTGAAATTTGAGATACTTTTAGCATGTAAAATCATAAGACTAAAGATTAAGAGATAATCACTAGTGTCTCTATTTAAGTCATGTAAAGCAAGCTAATGTAAACCTCTCACCGACTAAAAACAGGCGGTTTTCGGTAACAATCACATGTCGATTAAAGTTATTAGTTTATCCATTTTCTGCCTTAATCGCTGGCTGGGCGACAGGTGTATTAGGGTAATCTTTCAGCACATTATCAACGTATTCTTTGCGCTTTTGTTCCGCTTGATCACCAAACAAAATCTGGCACGCCTCAATGATACCTGGTGTATTTACTATTTCAGTTTTTCGTAAAACCATTTCTATTTTGGAACGTCGGCGTAAAAAATCTTCAAGTTTTGTAATCATTTCTCGTCTAGCAGCATAATGGACTTCTGCGCGCAAATACTCAGCGTTTTTCATTAATTGCTCTGCTTGCGCTGGATCACGCTGTATTTCATCTAAAATTTGTAATGCTTGAATATCATACCGACGCCATAACCTTACCGTTAACTTTTCAGAACTATAGCTAGGTGTCATATCATCTAAGCCCAGCAACTCAGCTCGATATTCGAATTCTTTTTTAATTTCCTTGGAAGATTCACCATACCAAATCGCATTTTTGTTACGTAACACAATGCCAAGATCCTCAACAATATCAGCTATCTCTTCCCCCACATTGATACAGTCAGTTAACTTTCCACCAAAAATACTCAGATATTTATCTTCTTTGTTTACATCAACTGCATGTTTGCGCGACAACTGGACCCAGTCTGCAGTGCCGCCAGCACCCTTTATTGCCAATGGCCTAACGCCGCAACGTTCAGAAATAATGTCGTCGCGAGTCAAAGGCTTTTCTATATCTAATAAAGCGTTTACATTATCTAGAATAAAGTCCCTGTCCTCTTCGGTAACCGAGGTCATAGGGTCTTCAACTTGGTTATCAGTAGTTCCAATACATGTTTTTTGTCCCATTGGGATGACAAAAAACAAGCGACCGTCAGATGCGAAAAATGCCAATACTTTGTCAACTTTTGTCAGTTTATTAACAATAAGATGAACGCCTTTAGAAAACAGATGATTGTGCTCAGTTTGCTGCTTGGTTTCTTCATTATATTTGTCGACCATTGGACCACAAGCATTGACTATAGATTTAGATTTGATTGTGAATTCAAGGCCCGACTCCTGATCAACCGCTTGTGTATGCCAAACATCGTCTATTCTCTCACTTCCATGAGCACCCACATAATTGGTCACAACGGCGCCATTGTCCATTGCACTGCGAACAAAGTTAAAAACAAAACGCGCATCATTGTCGTGCAAGAATGCGTCTGAATATTCAAAACCACCTTGCGCGTTAGACACATCAATAGCAGGTTCTGTTTGCTTAATCTTTTTGGACGACATAACCGTTGGCATTTGGGTGAAGAAACGCCCCATAAACCAATATAGGCAAGTTCCAATGAACACAAACCATGCTGGAAAACGAAAACCTTTTTGTAAGGTTGTTAAAAAGCGTATCTCTTGAACCGTAGACGGATAGCTGCGCATAAGGTGATTGCGGCTTTTACAAAGCTTGTTTACTAGAAAATATTCATGATTCTCAAGATACTTAATTCCACCCCACGCTAAATTGGATGAGTTTGATGAGGTATGCCCAGCAAAGTCACCTTTATCAATCATGGCAACGCTTGCCCCTTTTCTTGATAGTGAGGCTGCAGATACAGCGCCATTAATACCAGCGCCTAAAACGAGTACATCAAATACTTCGTCTGACAGCTTGTGTATGTTTGTTTCTCTCAAAATCATAAAAATGAACCTTAGCCGTTTGTTGGTTTTACACCTCGAAACTAATTAATCAAACTCAAATATGATATATATGATTTATTATTGTTACAAGGATTGTTATGATTAATTTCTAACAAAATAAAGTACTAGCATCCGTAATATAATGCGAGTAAAAGTAAGCTGTAAACGTATTCATGCTTTAATAGATTATAGTTTACCCATTGGTTAATATGAATAGCAGGCAAAAGTGTTGCTTGTACTATATGTCAGCAAATAACTGCCAGCAACTATAGGTCGTTAGCTATAGGTCAGCAAGAGCCTCAGCTTGTTCTATGAGTAAGCAATGCTAGGTTTACTCAGGCAATATAAAACAAATAAAGGCGAAACAAGATGTCTACTAAACACGGAATTCTTTCAATCGACCAAGGCACGACTTCCACACGTGCCATTGTGTTTGCTCTCGACGGCACCAAAATATCCAGTGCACAGAAAGAGTTTACGCAATTTTATCCCGATAATGGTTGGGTTGAGCATGATCCAGAAGAAATATGGAAGACAACTGTAGAAACCTGCAAGTCAGCTTTGCACGACGCACAACAAAAAGGGATCGACGTAAAAGGCATCGGCATTACTAATCAACGAGAAACGACGTTGATGTGGAATAAAGAAACCGGAAAACCAATTTATAATGCGATTGTTTGGCAAGATGGTCGAACGGCTGAATTTTGCAATAGCATTAAACATAAAGAAGAATGGCTTGCAGCAAAAACAGGTTTATTGCTAGACCCTTATTTTTCAGCTTCGAAAGTTAAGTGGCTACTGGACGAAGTCGATGGCGCAAGACAGTTAGCAAGTGAGGGAAAACTAGCATTTGGTACTATTGATACGTTTTTGATTTGGCGTTTAACTGGCGGAAAGAGTCATGTTACTGATACAACCAATGCATCTCGAACAAATCTATTTAATATCCATGAATTGAAGTGGGATAGCGCCTTACTCGATTTATTTGATGTACCAGCATCAGTCTTACCCAAAGTGCTAGAGTGCGCTGACGATTTTGGTCATACCGAGGCCAGCTTATTTGGCAAATCTCTGCCTATTGCCGGTGTGGCGGGTGACCAACAAGCTGCACTTGTTGGCCAATGCTGTTTTGCTCCGGGCGACTTAAAATCTACGTATGGCACTGGATGTTTTGCCTTACTCAATACCGGCAGTAAAGCACTTCAATCAAAACATAAATTATTAACCACCATTGGTTACAGCATAAATGGGCAAACAACTTATGCATTAGAAGGATCGATATTTACCGCTGGCGCCAATATTCAATGGCTGCGTGATGGCATTGGTGTTATCAATGATGCTCAGGAAAGCCAAGCCCTAGCTGAATCTTTAGATTATGATCACGGTGTTGTGCTGGTGCCTGGCTTTGCAGGTTTAGGCGCTCCACATTGGGAACCTGACGCCAGAGCAAGCTTGTATGGAATGACTAGAGGCACCTCGCAAGCACATTTTGCTAGGGCAGCATTAGAAGCAGTTTGCTATCAAACCTATGATTTACAGCAAGCAATGGCGAGTGATGGCATCGCCTCTTCAAAGGTCTTAGTTGACGGCGGTATGGTAGCAAATGATTGGTTATGTCAGTTTTTGTCTGACATGTTGCAAGTTGAAATCGAGCGCCCAAAAAATATGGAAACAACAGCCATTGGCGCAGCTTATTTGGCAGGGCTTAAGTTAGGTCTATATACAGATTTAGCTGATATTGCATCGCACAAAAAGATTGAGAAAAGGTTTACGCCTAATATTAATGCCAACACTAGGAAAAAACTGTTAAAACGCTGGCAAAAAGCGGTCGACGCTACTCTCGCCTTTAGCCGTAATTAGACTTAACCCAGTATTTTAGGTTGTTTGACTAAACTATAAATAAATAATGGGCCGCCGATGGTTGCGGTCAACATTGAAACTGGCACAATCATATCAAATAACCATTCGTTTATTAGTGCAGTCATAATCAGCAGAACGGCTCCCATGATGGCAGAAACCGGCAGCACAACTCGATTGTCATGACCAATAATTTGTCGAACAAAGTGTGGTATTAAAAGTCCAATAAAAGCAATGCTGCCCGCAATTGAAACGGCAGTACCGACCAAAAGTGCCGCCAAAATCAAAACTTTTCTTTCAAACTTAATAGGGTCAATGCCTTTTAACTGTGCCGCTGATGCCCCCAAATAAAGCCAATTGAATTTAGTCCCTTGGCATAATAATAAAGTGCCCGAAATCATAATAATAGGCAAAGCAAAAGCCAGACTAGTGTAATTAGTATTATGTAGGCTACCCATCAACCAAAAACTCAAGTTTTTAATCGACTGTGGCGGTGCGTAAATAAATAACCAACCAATGATAGCGCCCGCAATAGTCGAAATACCAATGCCCGCAAGTATTACAGCACTCATAGAAGATCTAAGTCTTCTGGCCAAAGCATATATAACAAAACTGCTCATTAACGCGCCAACAAAGCAAGCAATAGGTAAAATGTAATACGAGAGCGCTTCCGTTTGTGAACTGGCTAATGTCAAACTTCCTGTTAGCAAAACAATGGCCGCCATCAAACTAGCACCGGCGCTAATACCGATGATTCCTGGATCGGCTAATGGATTTCTTAGTAGTACTTGTAACGCGGCTGAACTCAATGCAATAGCACTGCCTACGGCAATGGCTGTTAGTAGAACAGGAAGTCGTATATTGAGAATAATATGTCGTTCAATATCGGACGAAAGCCACGTTATGCCTTCAGCAAATATAAATAATAAAGCAGAGGATATGAGAAGGAAACTAGCCCAATAAATTGGTTTATTGTTTACCATTTACTTGTTTGCCATTTACTTGTTTACCATTTACGTCACCTTGGTGATCACTTAATACATCCTTAAGCCTAACTTACTAAATCTATTCGTAATAACATGATTTATTTTATCTACTAAGCTGAACCCCGGATAAGAAGCAGCGTTGAGTTTAACTAGTAAGCTTTGTAATTAGGCCATCAGATGCGTCTTCGATTAGGTCTAATACTAGTTCGAAACCTCTTTTACCGCCGTAATATGGATCCGGAACTTCATTAAATTCAGATACAGAAAAATTGAGAAATAATTGTATTTTATGCTGATAGTCCTCGGGGCATTTACGTTTTAGATCTCGGACGTTAGCCTCATCCATACCCAAAATAAAATCATAATTGACAAAATCCTGCGCATTCACTTTTCTGCATTTTAATCGTGATAAGTTGTAACCTCGGGCGCTTGCAACATCTTGAGAACGTTTATCTGGGGCTGCGCCGTCATGATAACCGGCAGTACCAGCAGAATCCGTTTTTAAATTCAGTCCTAGTTTTTTTGCTTTGTGGGCAAATACACCCTCAGCCGTTGGAGAGCGGCAAATATTTCCTAAGCAGACAAATAGTATTGCGGGTGTCGACATTGTTTCCCCTAACTTTATTTATAGACCGAATGACCTGTTTATTAAATAAAAACAGTAATTCAAGTTTATAACACTTCGGTCTCTTGTTAACATTAGTTTCTAGATATATTTATACGGACATAATTTTAATATGCTTACCCTGCCCAAAGTACTTATGTTAAGTAGTTCTCGCAAAAATGATGAACCTTACTTATTTCATGCAAAATCGATGATCGAAGCGCATTTAGATGGGATCACGAATGTCTTATTTATTCCGTTTGCTGGGGTAACAGTATCATGGAGCGAATATACACAAAAAGTAAAGACTGCATTGCCACAACTTTGTATCAGTGGAATTCATGAGCATCCAAGCGCTCGAGAAGCGATTGAAGGTGCGCAAGCCATTCTAATTGGTGGTGGCAATACATTTAATCTATTGAATGAGTTATATAGGCAGGATTTGCTTCAGCCTATACAAGAGAAAGTAGATGAAGGTGTGCCATACATAGGATGGAGTGCAGGCTCAAACTTGTGTGGCTTGAGTATAAAAACGTCTAATGATATGCCGATCATTCAACCTCTTAGCTTCAATACTTTTGGTTTCATTAACGCTCAAATAAACCCCCACTATACCGACTATTTGAACCCTAATCATAATGGTGAAACAAGAGAGCAGCGTATTGCCGAATTTTGTACGCTCTACCCAGACACTCCTGTTATTGGCATTCGCGAGGGCTGTGCGCTATTGAGAAAGGGTGAAACGCTAACACTATTGGGCGACTTAGATGCCGTAGTTTTCAAAGGTGAAAATAAAGAGCACATTTCACCCGGCACTGACCTTTCCGAATATTT
This sequence comes from uncultured Glaciecola sp., assembly GCA_905479945.1. Taxonomy (GTDB): domain Bacteria; phylum Pseudomonadota; class Gammaproteobacteria; order Enterobacterales; family Alteromonadaceae; genus Glaciecola. The sequence goes on from CAJQOP010000059.1 coordinate 24,300, forward strand.
ATAAACACTAACTAAACTAACTTGATATTAGTCTGCCCAATACCTCATCGTTAGCATTTAATGTTTGTTGACCATGAGTAACTTCAGCTAACATGGGCGCATCTATTAGGGCAGCAAGTGACTTTAAGTTCTCAGCGTAGTTAAGCATATTGGGGTCGATCTGATTAGCTACCCAGCCAACAAGCTGACAACCATCTCTCTTTATTTGTTCAAAAGTCAAAGCCGCGTGGTTCAAGCATCCTAACTTCATGCCAACAACCAGAACTACTGACATTTTATGTTCCATTACAAACTCAGAGAGAAATTTGATTCTAGCGCTTTTATCGAGAGCGGGTAAAGCGACCGGCAAGCGCCATCCTCCAGCACCTTCAACTAATAGAAGATCTGCAGTGAAACATTGCAACTCAGCAAGGGTTTTTGAAACCAGCAACATATCAATTGGCTTGCCTAATTGCGCGGCAGCGATATGCGGGGCAATAGCCTGCTCGAGCGCGATAGGGTTAGCCAAGTTATAGAGAATTGAAACATTGGCAGCTGCTTGCAACTGCAGTGCATCGTCGTTTTGAAGTCCTTGAACGGTTTGTTCACAACCTGCAGCGATAGGCTTGAAAGCTATTGTTTTAAAGCCTTTTTGATTAATCGCTTTTAACAACAGTACGCTAACATAGGTTTTTCCTGCATCGGTATCCGTGCCGGTAATAAACACTGTTTTCATTATTTTCCTAAGCTAAATTCTGGTTCTTTTAATCGATAAAAATAAGACATCGTAGCTAAGTGGGTAAACTGATTCTTGCTTTGTCATTTGCTCATCAACTTGTGTAAGTTCCTGCCTACTGATTGTCGAAGTGGCAGAGCTTGAGCTCAATGAAATAGGTTTAATCGTCCCAATTGCGTGATTGACCTGTTTTGTCGCAGCTCCTACCTTTTTCAACGCTCTGAGCATTTGTAAACTGCCTGTATGCCATTCTTGAAAGCGCTGGGTGTGATATTCAAACTCGACTCGCATATGTCCGTTATCTGCAGATACTGAATGCATTGCATCCATCCATTGTGTTTGACTAAAAAACCGATTCACTCTTGATTCAACACCTATGCTCTGCCAAGCATCACGCAGTTCATGCATTGAAGAATCTAGCATAATAGCTAATTGTGCCGTTCCATTATGAGCCAACACTCGACTTACTTCAGACAAACATAATGCAGGAGACGATGACCATTGCAAAGCCATAGAGGAGTGAAAAATATCCACACTTGCTGACAACATCGGCAAAGCATCTGCATCACCCCGACAAAACTGGATATTATTTTTTGTTCTAACAAAGCCATCCGCATTAGTTGTGCTACTTGCAGTATTTTTCTCCGCTGTTTTCAGCATGCCGTGCGAAATATCGATGGCAACACATTGATTCGATAATGCCGCAATGTGTTTGGTATGAATACCTGTGCCACAGCCAAGATCAAGCGATATAGCAGCAGGTTGTTTGGCAATTTTTAACAACAATTCAATATTCAGCTCGGCAATTTGCTTTTGCACGTTTGCATGGCGATCGTAGTTATTAGCGGCATTCGAAAAATGTTTCGCTATACTTTTTTTATCGAGGCATTGAGTCATCTTTGAATGCTCATACTTAGCGCGTCAACCAATGCTTGAATATCTTGTTTCTGATGCAAAGAACTTAAGGTAATACGCAGACGATCGGAATGTTTTGGCACAGTAGGACTTCTAATTGCGTTTACCCAAACACCTAGATTTTTTAGCTCTTGGCTTAACTTGTTTGCCTTCACTGGATCGCCGATTATGAGAGGCTGAATCGGACCATCAACATTTAGGATAGGTAAGCCTGCCGCCCGAGCAAGTATTTTAAAAGTATCAATATTTTCGAGCAGTGACTGCCTCTCAATACCTTTGCGCATTATTTGCATACTAGTTCTAGTCGCTCTAGCTTGCGCAGCGGGAATAGCCGTGCTGTAAATATAATGTTTAGCAAAGTTAACTAGGTATTCAATCAATGCTTCAGACCCAGCGATAAAAGCTCCTTGCGTGCCTATTGCTTTGCCAAATGTTCCCATGAGTACATCGATTGTTCTGCCCTGATGCATTTCACCTACAGAGCTACCCATACCATTTTCACCCACACAACCAATTGCGTGTGCATCATCCACCATCAGCCATGCATTTGGACTAGCATGGCTCATCACCTCTTGAATACTCGCAATACTGCCTTTGTCGCCATCCATGCTAAAAACACCTTCTGTTACAACTAAGGTGTCGCCGGCATGCACTAGTTTTGACTGTAAATGCTGCATATCATTATGTTTGAATCTGCTGAATAGTGTTTGCGGAACCGTCTGGCTAGTGCCGCTCAGAGAGTTTTGACTATTAGCAGCAACATTGGGAGAGGTAGTACTTAGTTGCATCGCGCTATCAACAAATGAAGCATGCATGTATTTGTCTGCAATAATATTACGCTTACATGAAGTCGACTTTTGCTTTGGTTCAGTTTGACCATTTGCTGATGAGGAAGAATGTATAGCAGCGGGAGTTGCTGCAAAAAGTGCTTGGCATACTGCCTGATTGGCGGCGAAGCCACTTGAAAACAAGAGAGCGGATTCTTGCTTGGTATGCTCACAGATATCATCTTCTAGCAATCTATGCTCACGAGAATAGCCAGTTACAATAGAAGATGCACTGCTGCTAGCCCCATATAAACTTAATCCTTCTGCAAAACTTTGCAAAATATCTGGGTGCTGACTCAAACCCAAATAATCGTTACTGGAAAAATTTATGTAATGCTTGCCGTCAACTTCAATAATCGCTTGAGAGTTACTTGAAATTTCTACTCTTTTTCTCAGCAACGAGTCAACAGCTCGCTGTTTCAGAGCTGTTTGTAAAAAATCAAAGGCCATTAGCTAATCGGTTGTTCTGCACTAGTTTTGGTTTTATTTCGAATTGGGCTTTTCGTGCGTTCAGTTGCAGCAGCATCTACATAAAGAGACTCATTCTGTTTTTGCGAAATCTCTTCCGTTAACGCAGCCTCAAAAGCTTCATCAGAATAATCTTTTGTTTGCTTTGAATTAATCCCAAGCTTTTTGAACAAGGTCACGTCTTCATGTGTTTCAGGGTTAGACGTCGTTAATAACTTGCAGCCATAAAATATGCTATTTGCACCAGCCATAAAGCACATCGCTTGCATTTGTTCGTTCATTGACTCTCTGCCCGCAGACAAACGAACAAATGACTTCGGCATCATAATTCTAGCCACCGCAATAGTGCGAATAAATTCAAACGGTTCGAGGTCCTTTACTGAATCAAGAGGTGTGCCCTCTACTTTAACCAGCATATTAATCGGAACACTTTCAGGATGGTGATCTAAGTTGGCTAGTTGAACCAGCAAACCCGAGCGATCATCGCCAGTTTCACCCATTCCTACAATGCCACCCGAACAAACGTGCATGCCAGAATCGCGTACGTTATTAAGCGTATCTAGACGGTCTTGATATGTACGAGTGGTAATGACTGTGCCATAAAATTCAGGCGATGTATCAAGGTTATGATTATAATAATCAAGCCCAGCTTGCTGAAGCGCAACAGCCTGGTCACGGGATAACATGCCCAATGTCATGCATGTTTCTAAGCCTAACTTCTTTACTTCGCGAACCATATCCGTCACGTATGGCATATCTCTTTCTTTAGGATTACGCCACGCTGCACCCATACAAAAGCGTGTTGAACCCGCTGCTTTTGCCTCTTTAGCACGTTCAATTACTTTATTAATTTCCATTAACCGTTCTTTTTCAAGGCCAGTATCATAACGCGCGCTTTGAGGGCAATATTTACAATCCTCAGGACAAGCTCCTGTTTTTATCGATAACAAGGTGCTTACTTGCACATAGTTAGGATCAAAATTGGCTCTGTGAACCATTTGTGCCTCAAACATCAGGTCACTGAACGGTAAAGCATACAAAGCGTTTACTTCTGGAACCGTCCAGTTATGTTTGGTTTCATAATTGGTATTTAGTGACGCACTTGAGCTTGTTGAATTGTTCATGACAGATTGTTTTCCCTTGTTCCTGCTAATGCCGCTAATGCCGCTAATCGCTACATTAATGTTTACTATTCTTATTATGTCCACTAGTCTATGCGCAGACACAGACTTGTCAACTTTACTAAAACCAAAAACTGTACAGCAGGTTACTTATTGAACAATATAGAATTTGATAAACGCCATATTTGGCACCCATACACGTCAGCAACCAACCCACTTCCTTGCTACGAAGTAAACGGCGCGAGTGGAGTTGAACTCAGCTTAAGCACTGGTGAGAAGCTCATAGATGGCATGTCATCTTGGTGGGCCGCGGTGCATGGTTACAATCATCCTAAGCTGAATAAAGCGGCTCATCAGCAGATTGATGCTTTTTCACACGTTATGTTTGGGGGAATTACTCACCAACCCGCAATAGACTTATGTCGTAAATTAATTCAGATAACACCTGAAGGGCTAAATCGTGTATTTTTAGCTGACTCCGGTTCAGTTGCTGTAGAAGTCGCGATCAAAATGGCACTGCAATATTGGGCATGCCAAGGTCGTTCACAAAAATCTAAGTTAATTGCCCCACGCAACGGCTACCACGGCGATACCTTTGCCGCTATGTCTGTATGCGATCCCGTTAACGGGATGCACAGCCTATTTCAGAAAAGCTTAATCGAACACTTTTTTGCGCCCGCACCACAAACAAAGTTTGGACAAACGTGGAATGCAGATGACGTGTTACCTATCAGAGATATCCTTGAAAAGCATCATCACGAAATTGCAGCGTTAATATTAGAACCTGTAGTGCAAGGTGCAGGAGGCATGCGTTTATATCATCCAGAATATGTTAAGGCATGCCGAAAATTATGCGATGAATTCAACATACTTTTAATTTGCGATGAAATTGCGACAGGCTTTGGTAGAACAGGAAAACTATTTGCCTGCGAGCACGCAAACATAAGCCCTGACATTTTATGTTTAGGCAAAGCGCTTACCGGCGGCTATATGACAATGGCAGCAACGCTATGTACCGATGAAGTTGCTGAAGGAACATGCGTTGGCGAACCTGGCGTATTCATGCACGGACCAACCTATATGGGGAATCCATTGGCATGCGCTGTGGCAAACGCAAGCATAGATTTGATTATTGCAGGAGATTGGGAGCAGCAAGTTCCTCGTATTGAGAAACAACTGCAAGACGAGTTGTTTCCATTGACTAAGTTTGACTCTGTTGCGGACGTCAGAGTGCTCGGCGCAATTGGTGTTGTTGAAATGAAACAGGCGGTTAACGTCGCTGAAATTCAAAAAATATTTGTACATCAAGGTGTATGGATTAGACCTTTTGGTAAGCTTGTTTATATCATGCCGCCCTATATCATTGAGCCCTCACAACTATCTCAACTTACCTCCGCAATTGAATTTGCAATTAAGAAGCTGTATCCGAACTAACTCAGCCCCCCTGTTGCATAGCTCTGGTATTGTGTTTATTCTTTATCGGCGCTTTAGCGCGACCTGATCAATAACAGCGTTCAGGCGCCTGTAATATGGCAACGCCATTCAGTTTATCTTGGTTAATACTGCAATATAAGGATGTTTTATGCGCTCAACTTCAATTGATGCACTGCGCGGTATCGCTATTTTAGGTATTCTATTTATGAATATCCCTTTTCACGCAAATATGTTGCTTGGCTATGTTCCCTTCGAATCTATGCTAAGTAGCGATAAACTGATCACCCTCTTGTACAGCATATTTGCAGATGGTCGATTTAGAACCCTTTTTTGTTTATTGTTTGGCGCTGGATTGGCAATTCAATATGAATCCTGCATTCGGAAGGGAATCGATACCACGATTTTCTTAAAATCTAGGCTGAAATGGTTATTACTCTTTGGTTTTATTCATGGCGTATTTATCTTCGGTGGCGACATTCTTATGTTTTATAGCGTAGCGGGTTTCCTTTTGATTAAAGGGCTGCCCTTGGAAACTGAAGTATTATTACAAAAAGCACGTAAATTTTTACTTATTGGCTGCACAATTATACTGCTAATCGCAATAGGCGCAGTGGCCTTTGCTGATATGAGTGACCAAGTAGTAAGGGGTTCAGACGAATATATTGAGTCTATTGCGCTTTGGCAGGGTAATTATTGGTTTCAGACTATGGTGAATGCTGGTTTTTCTATAGGTTTAGTCATTCTTTCTCCTTTGTTTATATTATGGCAAACACTTGGGCTGATGTATTTAGGCAGCTACCTCTACCGAATTGGTTTTTTTACACAAGGTTTTAGCCAATCGACGTTCATAAAAATTACTACTTTCGCCATTGTCAGTACCCTCTTATGTATTGCACCTCAACTCTTAATGGAGAATATAGCTGCCGAAATTATCCCCCTATTCTCAAGTGTTTCTGCCGTTTTTGTTGGCTTAGTTTATGCGCATATTGTGGTTAAACTCTGTCAGTCAAAAAGCGCAGTGCTTGATATGCTGGCGGCTACTGGTAAAATGGCTTTTAGCTTATACATTTTACAGTCTATCGTTATGGGGCTTATGCTGCGTTGGGGAATACCTGAATTTAGTTTAAGTGCTACGCATTTTGACTATATGTTAATCGTTGTAGCATATACGCTTATTCAAATACTGATGGCTAATCTCTATTTACGCAAATATGAACAAGGGCCACTAGAGCTACTATGGCGTAAGCTTTATAACAAAAGCATAAATAAGAAGCTTCAAGCCCAAGTAAAAGCAAAAGAATCTGAAGCCAGCTGAGCTATCGAACTTGATGTGCTTTTTAGTATAAATATGAAGCCAATCCTGCCCTTGCTTGCAGTGCTATGATTACTTAAATCTAGATACCATCTGTACCAAGTTGCCCGCCTGCTGTTGCATGCTCTCCGCTGCTGCTGCAGCTTGTTCCACCAATGCGGCATTCTGTTGGGTAGCATCGTCCATCTGAATCACTGCGTTTGAAACCTCCGCGATACCATCACTTTGCTCGCGGCTTGCATCAGAAATTTCCGTCACCAATACGGCGACTTGCTTGCAACTAACCACAACTTCATCCATGGCTGTTTCAGTGGTTTGCACTTGCTGAGCTCCAATGTTGACCTTTGCGACTGACGTTCCGATTAGGTCTTTGATTTCCTTGGCTGCTGATGCGCTGCGCTGCGCCAAGTTTCTCACTTCTGATGCGACTACGGCAAAACCGCGACCTTCATCGCCAGCGCGTGCTGCTTCTACCGCCGCGTTGAGCGCGAGGATATTGGTCTGGAAAGCTATACCGTCAATGACGCTGATAATGTCGCTTATCTTCTTCGAGCTGGTCTGTATTTCACCCATGGTTACAGAGACCTGCCCAACGGCATTACCCCCCCTTGCCACACCAACATCCGAGGAGTTAGCAAGTTGCTTAGCCTTATCAGCACTCATGGCATTCTTATCCACAGTCACTTTGATTTGCTCCATCGCTGCGCTAGTTTCTTCCAAGTTGGCAGCCTGCTGTTCTGTACGACTGGAGAGCTCCTGATTACCAGTGGCGATTTCCGTGGCTCCAGTTCTAATGGCATCACTGGCCTGACTAATCTCTGCAATTACCGCTCGCAATTGTTCCACTGTTGTATTCGTGTCCTCTTTCAATTGTAAAAAGGTGCCCTGATAATCACCTTTTATAGTATCGGTCAGATCACACTTCGCCAGAGCTCTGAGTACTCGCGACACTTCGCCCAGTCCGGTATCACTTGTTTCCATGAGTTGATTCAGCCCCGCGACCATGTCGTTAAACTCATTTTGGTATTTACTCGTATCGCCGCGTACGGCAAAGTCACCTGCTGCCGCAGCCGTCACCAAGGTCTTAATTTGAGCGACTAATTCACGAAGTTGCTGCACCGTCGCGTTGCTATCCTCTTTAAGCTGAAGGAAAGTGCCTTGATAGTTCCCTTCAATCGTTTCACTCAAATCTCCCTTAGACATTGCGGTCAGAACCCGAGATACGTCATTCAAACCGGTATCGCTGGTTTCCATTAATTGATTTAAGCCGACTATCATCTCTCGGAACTCATGCTGGAATTTACTCTGGTTGCCGCGAGCTGCAAAGTTACCAGCGACTGCCGCATCTACAAGATTTTTAATTTCACCGCTGATGTCTTGAAGACTGGTTTTAATGCCATCGACGGCCTCAGTAATTTTAGCTCTCTGGCCTGGTAATCGATCCATAGTGCTTGATAAGTCGCCGTCAGCATAACGCTTGGTGACTTCTACCGCTTTCATTGTAATGGCAATATTTGATGCCACCAGTTCATTGTTGCCTTTCGCTAATTCACCGAAGATGCCAGGAAAACTGGCTTCATTGACGAAATGATCGATAATCCCATCTTCGTGTTTACTAGCCATCTCTTGTTGTGCGGCACTGAATTCTTGTAAAGTGATGATCATCGCCTGCATCGCAGTCAGCAATTCGGTAGTCTCATCAGAACCTTTGACCTCAATGCGGGAGTTTAGATCGCCATTAGCAATTGCCTTAGCGGCATCGACGGCTCGCCCAAGAGGACGCGTGATGCTACGAGTAATCAGAAAGGCGATTATTCCACCTAGGAGCACAGCAATGACTGATACATTTACCAGCAAGCTTAAAGTCATGCGCTCAAGTGAGTCTGACTCTTTCTTTCTTGCCACTAATAGGAGTTTTTCCGCGCCTTGAATTTCTCCAATAAGTACGCGCATGGCGTCCATTGCGGTCTTGCCTTTAGCAGCCTGCTCGAACGCGACTACCGCATCCATTGTATCAGTGCCGTTGACGACAGCTCGTCGCAGTTCATTGGCAGGATCGATGGCTTGAATCATCCATTGTTGATAGTTAACGTTTAGTTTTTGAAAGCGCTGCTGTTGCTTTGGGTTATCTGCGGTCAGCGATGTCACTTTTTTTATGTGAGTCTTGAATGCGATGCTCCCGCTATCATAAGGCTCCAAAGAAGCTTCTATGCCACTCAATGCAAAACCCCGTTGCCCAGTTTCAATATTGATAAGGCTTTCAAGAATCCCCTGAACCTCTGCTAACACTGCGTGCGTATGCTCATTCCAGCGATTGGCATCGCTTGCGCGCGAAAAATTCACGTACGTAACAGTAGCCAGAATTAACATCAACGCAATGATGATAGTAAATCCAAGGTATAGTTTCCTACCAATTGTTAAGTTCATTTTCTAGATTCCGTAATACATTTTTGAAAAAGAGGGGCTTTAAAATAGAGCCTGCATAAGCCTTGCAGTCTTTGCGTTCTTTCTATTTCTTTGATTCTTAAACTAATGTATCGGAAGACTGCTGCCGAGCTTTAATTCTTCTTTGTGGTAAGAGCTCATTGAGATGACGTTTATCGGCCCTTTTGCGAGCATTACTCTTGAAAATTAGCCGCCATCAACTGGCTTAGCTGTGTTGAATGTGGGTACTCAAACAATCAACCCTGTCTTGTTTTAGTCTCATTGTGACAGTTGTTAAATGTTTGACCATCAATAACAACTTGCGCATTATTACCTTTAGACCAAAACAACATATCGGTATCCTCATAGCGAACGCCTGAAGCGCTGATTTTACGCGGCAACGAAAATAATCGCTTACCAATTTGAAGGCTGGCCAAACCGCTGCCTTCCCGCAGGATGAACTGAGCGCTATCGCAAACCCAATTACTGGTGCGAATTAATGCAGGTTCCGGGTTATATAGAATCGGTGCAAACGAGGTCAGACTGCCGTCGTTGCTAGCTGGCTCAATTTGCATTAGCTTGGCCATTAATGAATAAAGATCAATGCTGCGAACTGTTGGAACTAAGGTTCCAGCTGCAAATGCAGGGCCGTGGGCGATAAAAACACCTTGCATATTATGCCAAGCAGGGTCCCAGCCATGCATACCTTTCAAAGAGTCTGGGTTCATTTCGGCGTAGTAGGACTTTTCGGAAACCATCCAGCCAAGATCAGCTTCAGCAACAAGGTCAGCAACTCGCTTGTGATTGCTGAAGCGATATCTGGGCGGTACATCGGCTTTCTTCCAAACCCGCATGTTCGGATGAGCGTCATTTAATTTTTCAAAAACTTCGTCAACCGTCAAACCATCTTCTGTTGTCCAAATATGCGCAACAGGACCCCAATCGGATACCTTCACTCTAGTCAGGTCGATAAATTCATCGAGCAGAACGTAGCGGCCTAAATCAACCTCTTCCATACCGTGGTCGGAGGTGATCAAAATATGCATATTATTGAACAAGCCTCGCTGCTCTATGCCTTCAATAAGGAGACCAAGGGCTCTATCCACCTCGTGGAGTGCAGCAATAACTTGCGGATGGCCTGGGCCATTATGATGACCGGCGCTATCAACAACGGAAAAATATAGACTTAAAAATTCTGGCCGCTCTTCACCGGGCAAATCCAGCCATTCCAGCACCTTATTAATACGTTCATCATGCGGTGTATCTCCGGCAAAGGGCATCCAGATAGATGGGCGCATACCGCCGATATCAGCTTCTGATCCCGGCCAAAAATAAGTTGCAGCTTGTTTGCCCGTTTTTTCCAAGGTGTTCCAGATAGGTTCCCCATCATACCAATAGCCATCACTAACGGCTTCTCGGTTGCCGAGCGAGAACTCGGAACGACGATCCGGATCCCACATGTTGTTCGATACTACGCCCGTGCTATCAGGGTAAAGACCAGTTACCGTCGAGTAATGTGTAACAAAGGTTTTGGTCGGAAAAACGTGCTGCAAAGAATCCGCTCGCAGGCCTCCATTAGCCAGACGCGCAAGGCTAGGAAACTCGCTCATTTCTAAGTAGTCATGCCTAACTCCATCAATCGAAATAAGCAGCAACGGAGGGGCTAAGTTTGGTTCAGCAGCAATACTTTGAATAAAGGTGCTGGACTTATCAATGGTGCTGGACTTATCAATGGTGCTGCAGCTAACCAGCACAATGAAAGCGAATGCGACCACAGCAAGCAAGTAATGAGCTTTGAATTTCAACATTGGTTCTCAATACCTGTAAAGTTATAGACTAAGGGATGTGCTGCAGGATAGAAGAATAAACCACATGACAAATCTATACAACAGGGATTGATTTCATTGTATTTATAGACATTGAGGGCGCGGGTAAAATCCCTATATTGTCATCAGATATAATGGCGACCTGAATTTGGTGAGCAGCTAACTGTGCGAAGAATACCGGTTTTTAATCATCAGTGCTTATTTTCTTGCGCAGAATCCGGACAATACGGTTGTAAACGACAAGCGCTGTCAACTCTGTCTCGTCACTGACAGTATTCACAAACTGAATCACGACAGCATCAATGTCAGTGTGGTAACGAGCAATACTCTGGTATCCAAGAACCCAACCCTTATGTTCATATACGTAAATAGAAGAATAAATAGCTTGTTCATTTTCATCAAACAATGAGCCATCGTTCAATGCTCTCAAGAATATCCCCACATCCTGAGCTGTTGCTAACATTCCGAAATCAATACTCCTAAAATCCTGCTCAATGCCCACGTAATAACCACTCATGACATCGTCAATATCCACTTCTTGAAGTGAACTAAAGGTATTATTCAGCCCTAATGGCATCAAAATTTCCTCTTTGATATATTGCTGATGATCATAACCCAAGGTTTTATCGAGGATCTCCGCGATCAAGAAAAAATTCGTATTTGAATAACTATATTGCGCATCCGGTTCAAAGTCTGCAGGTAAATCCATAAAAAGCTTAAGCAATTTATCTTTATTTTTCGATGGTTTATCCCACTGAAAATCAGAATGGTCTGTAAAATTAGGAATACCACTGCGATGTTGCAGCATTAATCTCAAGGTAATTGCTTCTGCATTTTCAATTCTTCCAACAAATTCCGGCAAAAGGTCTGCCAGCGTATCATCCAGCGACAAACTGTTGTCATTGACCAGCTTGGCGACAGCCGCCGCGACATATAATTTACTAATACTGGCAATTTTGAATAATGATTGAGGATCTGTTGGTATTTTATTATCTCGGTCTTTCCAGCCAGCAGTATAAAATGCGGGAGCTTGGCCTGCTTCATCCACATACACAATAATGCCATCTAAGCCATGTTCAATTGAATCATTCACTTGTTCTTGAACCATATCGGGCAATGGTTTTATCCACGCCCAGATTCCGTTCCACGGCGGGAATATAAGAAAAGTGATTATCCCTATGGGAATGAAGATTATTCTAAGTATTTTAACTATGGGTTTCTTTTTTTGCATTTAAGATTACATTTCCAATGTCTGGTAAAATCCACTTATAATTTACAAAATTATGTCGGCCGACCGTGAGTGTCGACTTATGATCAATATGAAAGATAGTAACCAATCAATATCAGTAGCTATAAGCTCGATTTTTATTATCGCTGAAGCCTTTTATTATCGCTGAAGCCTTTTCTATTCTTTATTACCGCGGAAATCTGCTGCGTTTAGTCCATGCTTTTTAAGTAACTTATGCATATCAGTTCGATTTCTTCCAGCAAGTTCAGATGCGCGAGTAACATTACCGTCAGCTAGTTGCAAAAGGCGACACAAATATTGATATTCAAATGAATCACGCGCTTCTGTTAGCGTTGGCCAGTTTTGTGATAATTCAGACAGAGCTTGCTCAACTAAACTAAGCGGAATGACAGGTGCATGAGTAAGGGCAACACATTGCTCAACAACATTAACTAATTGTCTCACGTTGCCCGGCCAATCACTTGTTACCAAAAGATTTAGTGCATCAGAAGCAAAACGAGTTACCTTAACGCCATGTTTGGCAGCACTTTGTTTTAATAAATAGTCGGTTAATAAAGGAATATCCTCAAACCTTTCTTTTAAAGAAGGTATACGAAGATTAACCACATTTAAGCGGTAATATAAATCTTCTCGGAAGCGGTTCTCTTCCATCTCCAACTGCAGATCTTTGTGGGTTGCTGAGATAATTCTGACATCAATATCAATGTTAGTTGCACTGCCCACTGGACGCACAGTACGTTCTTGAATGGCTCGGAGTAATTTCACTTGCAAAGATGTAGGCATATCACCTATTTCATCTAAAAATAAGGTGCCGCCGTGGGCTTCTCTAAAAAGTCCTGTTGAAGACTGCACCGCGCCAGTGAATGCGCCTTTGGTATGTCCAAACAACTCTGATTCCAACAAGTTTTCAGGCAAGGCCCCGCAGTTAATAGCCACAAATGGTTTGTTAGCTCGATCACTGGCTTTGTGAATGGCTTTTGCCAATAATTCTTTACCTGTTCCACTCGCGCCATTTATTAAAACACTCACGTTCTTACCGGCAATGCGATGAGCTTGGTGAAGTAACTTAATCATTTCCGGCGCACGGGTAACTATATCTTTGCACCAATCGCCAATATCACTTGTTGTATTTTTTTGTGTAGCTCTAGATAAGACTTTGCGTAGTTCATCATGATCGATAGGCTTAGTTAAAAAACCAAATACACCTTTTTGAGTGGCTGCTACGGCATCTTTTATCGTTCCATGAGCGGTCATCAATACAACGGGCAAGTTGTTATAACGATGTAATATTTCATCAAAGAAGCTCAAACCATCTAGTCCCGGCATACGAACATCGCTCAATACAACATCAAACTTGTTATTGAACATTATTCTGAGGGCTTGGGTCGCATTCTCTGAAGACGTTACATCGTAACCTTCACCCTGCAAACGTATTGTTAGTAAACGAAGCAGGTTTTCATCATCTTCTACTAACAGCAATCGAGGAATATTTTTAGACTTATTTTTCAAGGTACTTTCAATTTCCGCTGGATTTGTGGTCACTTGCTATCCCCCCTGTTTTGATTAACCATTGACGCTTCAATGTCGAGTAGTTGTTCAACTTGTTTCCGTTGATTCTCGATTTCTTGATTTTTCTCTGCTATTTGAACTTCTTGTGCTATGAGTGTTTTCTCTTGCCGCCCATTTACTTTGCTCAAAATAGTAATAGCCGACTCAAGCTCAAGCAATTGTTGGCTTGGTTGAAATATTAGAATATCGAGTACTTGAGTCATTTTTTTATCGGTAAGTGTTTGCAACTCTTCAATCCACTTCTGAGCTCGCAATCGATTGCGATATGGAGTGTCATCACCTTGACTAAGTAGCACTTTTTCAATCAATGATTTAGGGTCCAAAGCCAAGGCGTCGATCATCTCGCTTCTTTCTAACCAAGGCGTAGTTGAGGCCACAATGAGTTTTTCTGCCCACCAATCTAACTCGCAGAATTCTTCAAACCGAGTTATTGTTTCTTGGCTAATACAATATTTTGTCAAGCTTACATCAGCGACTTCAAGAGGTTCAGATGATTCAAGTAATTCAGGTTTAAATGACTTTAAAAGTTCACAGCCGGAAAGTGACAACATAATAGCGATGACAACTAAAATTTTCATAATCCGTCTTTCCTTGGTAGTTTGATTCTGAAACAAACTTCAGCATAATTAACATCAACAATGGTAACACTGCCACCTAGAAGTATTGAACAATCAGAAACGATAGATAAACCCAACCCAGCACCCACTACTTTATCATTGCGCATAAAATCACCTCGTTTAAAAGGCTCAAATATTGTTTTGCGTGCTTCCGCTGAAATAGGGATGCCATGATTCGCAACATCCAGAATGACATTATTACTGTCAATTATAACACTAATATAAATATTAGTGCGCTGCGCGCCATGTGCAACTGCATTTGATACAAGGTTATCTAGGATGCGCCTAAACAACTCTGCGTCAGTTGATATTTCATTGGCATTTTCAAGAATATCAACTTTAACATCGCACCCAGCTTGCTTTATCGCAAGGCCATTTTGCGTTAAACATTCTTGCACTATTGTTGAGCAATTAACTTCCTCAATAGAAGGTGCAGCTTGCTGAAGTAAGGCATTGTAATCTAGGAGTTTTTCAATCAATACATTCAGTCTTGTTGTAGACGCTTGCAGCAAAGTTACCACTTCTTTTTGTTGTGCACTCAATGGACCAACCATTTCTTCTGCCAACAAAGCACAACCCTCTTTAAAACTGGCGAGTGGTGTTTTAAGTTCGTGGGAAGCATGTCTTAGCAATGCGGTTCTTACTTTTTCAAGTTGCTGAATACGTGTATGTAAAGCATATAAGTCTTTCTCTACCGCTATCAATTCACGCGGGCCTGATGATGATTTTGCAGGCAGTTCATTTTGATTTTCTGAAATAGCACCAATAATGTTTTTTAATTTATCAACCGGCTTGATAATAAGTTTAGTCGCAAAGATGATTAGCGCAAATGAAAGGAAAGTTAAAATTGCTGTCGACCAGGCCTGTTTCTGCTGTAGTTTTGATAGATAGGCTTGCTGCATAGCAACCCTGTCACTTACCATCGAGCGAACATCTTCACTCAGTGTGTCAATAGAGAGACGAAACGACTGCAAATGAGCATCTAGTACAATTTTATCAGTCATTGTGCCGTAATTGCCCAACTGAGCCAATTTTCGATGCAGTTGACCGCATGCGTCAGAATATTCGAGTTGTTGACAAAAAGGAGCGAGTCGCTCTTGAAACTGGTTGAGTGAATCATCGTTGAGTTGCTTAAGCGTGGCATTGGGTAATACGAAGTGTTGGCGCAACAACCTTTCGATATCTAGCGCCATACTCTCTAAGTTTCTGATGGTACCAGCGGTTTTAACAAAGAATTGCGTTTCCTTCACTGTATCTTCGTTCAATCGGGCAAGATCATTTTGGCTTTGCCACAACAAAGTGAAGAGAGGAACTAGAGCAACAATGAAGCTACCTAATATGAGTTGTTTGAGAGATCGTATTTGCACGTGTCGCGATAATTTCAATTGAATTTTGTTAAGCATTACATAGCCAAGCTTTGGCATCAATAGTTGTATATCGAACACAAAAATAAAGCGGCCCACTCATCCGTGTATTGAGCCATAAACTTGAAAACAGTAATAACGCAACCGCGACTACCCTCTTGTAATTTTACTTGCGTCTAATTCATCTAAACTAATGTAACCGTCTTCATTACTATCAATTTTATTGAAATTTTCTAGCAGCGTACGATGACCAGCAGCTTCCCTTAACGAAATGAGACCGTCTTGATCGTTATCTAGCGTTGTCATTAAGCTTTCTTGCGCATTCGCAGTTGACGATATAAGCAATGCTAGAACTCCTTGCACAAGCATAATAGTTAAAGCAACCGTCATTAGTTTTTTAAAGTCAGTCATCATTTCTCTCCTGAATAGCGCAGTAATTGAGTACTAGCGCCAGGAATATTGAAAGTTCGCATCAGACACCATGTATTATGCTAATACAAGATACGAGCCAATATTTTTTATTCAATTATTTCATATGGTTAGATTAGGATGAGGGTAATTAGAAGAATAATGTGATGCGGATTTGAAACACTTTACAATGCACTATGTGAATACTATTGAATATGTAACACTAAATACATAGATTACAGTAAGTTAGAGGTGTTTTTATGGTGTCTCAAAATAGCAACACACTGGCTAAAATAGATCTTATGCCTAAGCGGATGCATTAGCACACATACATTACCAAAATAGAATCTAAAACATCAGCACAGTGCGGTAATTTCGCGTTATGTTTTGTGCGCTGAGGGCTTTATGAGCTGAGGGCTATGCGCTCAAAGAAGTGTAAATTGTAACTAGGCTAAGCGCAGTAATGACGACTAAAATGAATAGATTCACGCCAAGACTATCTGATTTCCTTCGATTGCGCCGAAAGCGTAAAACCATAGACGTCAAACTCAAACCTAAGCAAATTTGAAGTGTTGTTAATAAGCCACTCACATGCTCCTTTGACCAATAAATACGTCCCTCTACGCCCCAAAACTTCTGAACACCACTGATAAATTCCGGGCGCGCATAGTGAAAAAGAACGAGTGCAGCTAATAGCGAAACCCACGCACATATGTTAAGAATGACCATAACACGAAATAAAGGTTCTTTGCTTGCTGGCATTTGCCGACGATCGGAAAACCCCAAAGGCTCAGCACCGCCAACTCTCCCTGTCTGATTTTTTTTACGAATATCCTGCATAATCCAATTTGCCTACTGTTATCCGTCGCATAGTTAAGTATACTTGCCAGCTACATTTAGAACTAAATAAGAAGCCCCTATTATCACTCAACATCCGTGCATGTATCCTTACTTTGACATTTGTGGTTTTTTTATACAAGTATTAGAGCAAAGTTAATATGCGCAATTGTTTACAAAAATAGACAGTTGAGTATTTTAGTGAAATCTAGTCATACCCATGGAGAATAATATGACATATGCACCAGTCGCCGATGTTTTGGCTGGCAAGTATAGTGTCGCCGACACTGTGACAATTAAAGGTTGGGTGAGAACCCGTCGTGATTCAAAAGCTGGCCTGTCTTTTATCAACGTTCACGATGGTAGTTGCTTTGATCCTATTCAGGTCATTGCTTTAAACACTCTTGAAAATTATGATGAAATTACGCGCCTTACAACAAGTTGCTCTGTCTCAATCGTGGGCACTGTAAAGGCCTCTGTAGGTCAAGGACAAAGTGTTGAAATTGATGCTCAGTCTGTTGAGGTCTTAGGTTGGGTAGAAAACCCCGATACCTATCCAATGGCGGCAAAGCGCCACAGCATAGAATATTTGAGAGAACACGCACATTTGCGTCCTCGTACTAACATTATTGGTGCTGTTACTCGCGTAAGAAACTGTTTATCGCAAGCTGTTCATCGATTCTTTCATGAGCAAGGTTACTTTTGGATAAGCACACCGATTCTTACCGCCTCTGACACCGAAGGTGCTGGTGAAATGTTCCGAGTTTCTACACTCGATATGATGAACATTCCTCGTGATGACAAAGGCAACGTTGACTACAAAGAAGATTTTTTCGGTAAAGAGACTTTTTTAACGGTTTCGGGACAGCTGAATGTTGAAACATATTGCAGTGCGATGTCGAAAGTATATACATTCGGCCCAACCTTCAGAGCAGAGAATTCGAATACAAGCCGTCACTTAGCTGAGTTCTGGATGATTGAGCCTGAAGTTGCTTTTGCTGATCTTTCTACTGTTGCGCAACTCGCTGAAGATTTATTGAAATATGTCTTCAAAGCTGTTTTGGAAGAGCGCCCTGACGATATGGCTTTTTTCGCCCAAAGAGTAAATAAAGAAGCAGTTACGCGATTAGAAAATGTGGTCAATTCGGAATTTGTTCGAATGGACTATACAGATGCTATAGAGATCCTTCAAAAAAGCGGTAAGGAATTTGAATTCCCGGTTGAATGGGGAGTCGATTTATCATCTGAGCATGAGCGTTATTTAGCTGAAGAGCATGTTGGCGCGCCTATTATCATGCAAAACTACCCGAAAGATATTAAAGCATTTTACATGCGTATTAATGACGACAATAAAACGGTCGCGGCCATGGATGTCCTTGCACCTGGTATTGGTGAAATCATTGGTGGATCGCAACGCGAAGAGCGCCTAGATGTATTTGATCGCCGCCTTGCAGAAATGGGATTGAACCAAGAAGATTATAGCTGGTATCGTGATTTACGTCGCTACGGTAGCGTGCCTCATGCTGGTTTTGGTCTCGGTTTTGAGCGTCTAGTTGCCTATGTTACCGGCATGCAAAATGTTCGTGATGTGATCCCATTCCCAAGAACGCCAGGGAACGCGCAATACTAAATATTATGTGAATGTGGAGTTGTTTCGAAGAACACACATTTTACAAATAAACGAAAGGATAGCTTTGTTTAACAAGGCTGTCCTTTTTTATTGATTAAAATCGGACTGATCACTAACATTTATTCTATATTTTTATGAATTTCAGCAACAAAAGTACCCCGTATTGAAAAGAATAGCCAAACGCGAGCTTTCGCTGTAGATAATTCAAAATGCCCTATTCCTTTGCTTTTCAAGTGAAAATAATGAGTTCTTTATAATAAAATAGATGCCCCTACCGATAACCTTACAAATCGTTACATTTGGTACATAAAGCAGACACACTTTTGTATTACCATCACCACAAATATCTTAGGGTCATTATAAATGAACAGCACTTGGTACAAATTTTCTATTTTCGTTATTATTCTAATTGTCGGTGTGGCCATTCAGCAGGGCATTCAAGCCTCAGAAAGTGAGCCTCAACAAAAAGAAGAAGTTGATATTAGACCAATAGTTAGTGTCGAACTCCTCAATGCTGTCGATCACCAAGTATCGATATCCAGTTTTGGCGAAGTGCAAGCTTTGGAAAAAACAATCCTAGCAGCTCAAGTATCGGGTGAAGTCACCACGTGGCATCCAAATTTTGTGGCTGGCGGGTTAGTGAAGCGCGGTGATATTCTTTTTAGCATTGAAAAAGATGCTTATGAAGCCGCCTTACTTCAAGCAGAAGCAAAAATTTCTTTAGCTCAGGCAACGCTTATTGAAGAGCAAGCCAGACAGCAAGTTGCTATGAGAGAATCTCGGAGCCTGCCTGCCAGTAAAGTCAGCGATTTATATTTACGTAAGCCACAAGTACTGAGTGCTAAAGCACAATTGAAATCAGCACAAGCTGCTTATCGTATCGCTCAACGTGACTTAGATAATTGTGACATTAAAGCCCCTTACGATGCTTTGGTGATTTCTCGCGAGATAGGTTCTGGTCAGTTCATTAATATAGGTATGAAAGTAGCGGAAATTAATAACATCGAAGTAGCTGAAATTATCTTTCCGGTAGCCGGCTTTGACAGTCAATTTTTACCTAATACGATTGACAACAACTTCGCGCTTATCACAACAAAAGAGTTTGTTAGTGTATCCAGAAAAGGCTATTTACAGCGCGATTTAGGTATTGTTGACCAAACTACAAGAATGAGTCACTTGGTCATTCGTGTTGACGACCCATACAGCCTAAACTCTAATCTTCCACGTTTGAAATTTGGCACTTATGTAGAAGTTAGTTTCGAAGGAATAGAACTTAAGAACGTATATAAAATCCCACAAACTTTGGTCAACAACAGAAAAGTATGGCTATTAGACGAGAACGAACAGCTTCAATCTCACGCTGTTGAAGTGATCCGTGAAGAAGGCTCTTATTTCTATGTTTCGAGTGGCGTAAATGAAAACGACAAACTCGTCATGACATTGCCTGAATACCCACAAAACGGCATGGCAGCAAAAGTGTTAGATAAAGCCACTCCGCTTGCTTCAGCTAAAATATAGAGACCTCAAATGACTGACTCTAATAAGCCTGAATCACCTGCTCCAAAGCAAGAAAAGCAAACAGGCTTGATCGCTTATTTTGCTAATAATGTTGTCGCTGCAAACTTACTTATGTTCTTTATTATTGTTATGGGAATAGCCAGTTACGCGACAATACAGCGTCAAATGTTTCCAAACTTAGAAATTAATTTCATTAATATTTCAGTGCAATACCCAGGCGCTTCTCCACGCGAGATTGAAGAAAATATTGTCCTGAAAATCGAAGAGCAGCTCAACGATGTTACCGAAATAAAGAAAAGTGTCGGGCGTTCATGGCGCGGTGGCGGTCGTATCTCATTGGAAATTCATCCAGATGAAGAACTTAATGATGTATTGGATAAGGTCAAAGCTCGTGTAGACAGCATAGGAACCTTTCCTGCAGCCATGGAGCCGGTGAACATTTCTCAAGCCGAGTTTAGACAGGAAGTTATGGAGTTGTCGATTGTAGGTGACCTATCGCTAGCCGATTTAAAACCCATTGCAGAACAAATTGAAGATGAAATTCTGCAACTGAAAAACGTACAAATTGCTAACGCTCGCTCTCCAGATGACGAAATAGCAATCGAAATAAAACCTGAAGTGCTGCGCAAATATAACTTAACTATTTCTGACATTACGCGAGCAATACAGCGCTATTCTGCTAACTTTAGCGCAGGGCAAATTAGGACCGAATCAGGCATGATAGCTGTGCGTGTTGAAAATCAGTTCTATAATGGCGAAGAGTTTCGCGATATACCTGTCAAAATTGGTGCGGGCGGCTCCAAGGTTTTTCTAAAAGATGTTGCTACTATCAAAGATGGGTTTACTGAAGGTGAACGCTACTTAAAATACAACGGCAAAAATGCAATATCTCTGCAAGTTAGCGCAACCAAGTCTCAAAGTATCATTCCGGTTGCCGAGTCAGTGAAAGCCTACATTGAAGCGCGTAATAAAACGCTGCCTCAATCGGTTGAAATAAAAACTCTTGTTGATATGACCTACTATTTGAATGGTCGTCTCGACATGATGCTAAAAAACTTGGCTCAAGGTGCGGTGCTTGTGTTTCTGATGTTGGCGCTATTCTTGCGTTTTAAACTTGCTTTTTGGGTCATGATTGGACTACCCGTCTGCTTCTTAGGCGCAATGATGTTGATGTCCGTGTTTGGTGTCACAATTAATATTTTGTCGCTGTTCGCATTCATCATGGTGTTGGGGATTGTTGTTGATGATGCCATTGTTATTGGCGAAAGTGCCTATACCGAAATTGAAGCCCACGGTGGTGGCGTAGAGAGCGTTGTCCGAGGCGCCAAACGTGTAGCAACGCCAGCCACATTTGGTGTATTAACCACTATCGCCGTATTCGCTCCATTTACCATGGGCGAAGGCCCGCAGGGTGGCTTTTTCTTCAACATTGCTATTGTGGTTATTTTCTGTCTAATTTTCAGCTTGATTGAGTCAAAGTTAATATTACCGGCGCATATTGCGAATACAAAATTCAAGCCACTGAAGAAAGATAGCTGGCGTCAAAAGTTTAATGAAGCTTATTTTGGTTTTGTAAACAACTCATATCGACGTTTTATAATAAAATGCACGGAATGGCGTTGGCCTGTGTTAGGTTTTTTCGTTGCCATGTTGTTGATAAGTTTTGCCTTAATTAACGCTAATTATGTGCGTATGGTTCCTAATCCTAAAGTACCGCATGACTTTCCTAGTATTCGCATTGAAATGGCCGAAACGGTGAGCGATACAACGACGATTAACGCACTAAAAATAATCGAGAAAGTTATTCAAGACGTTGATAAAGAAATAATCAACGAATACGGCAGCGGCATGGTGCAGGATATCATGGTGTTTAACAATGGTCGCACTGGAGGCGAAGTTTTGGTGCCCTTAGTGGCGGAAGATGATCGCCCCTTTGATACCTTTGAATTAGCTCGAAGATGGCGAGAAGCCGTTCCGAACATTGCTGGGATGAAGTCTTTCACTGTAAGGGATGATGTGAATGGCAGCGGTGATGGTGGTGAGTTTGGATACCTACTATTTGGGTCTGATATTGCCACTTTAAATGAAGCTGGTCGTTACTTAATTAGCCTACTGCAAGAAGAAAAAGGTTTGTTTGACGTAAGTTCAACGATTGATCCTGAAAGCAAAGAAGTGCAAATGGCATTGAAGCCTGTTGCTTATGATCTTGGATTAGACCTAACCATTATTGCTTCGCAGGTAGGCGCGAGCTTTTTCGGTGGCGAGGCACAGCGAGTATTGCGCAATGGTGAAGAAGTTCGAGTGATGGTGCGCTACCCGAAATTCACTCGCGAACGTTTTGCTGAACTGAAGTATGCCGTGATTAAAACACCGTCTGGGCAAGAAGTTTTGCTAGGTGACGTTGTTGAACTTTCAGAAACCCCAGGGATTAGCTATATTCGCCGTGAAGGAGGCTTCCGCAGTGTCTATGTTTGGGGATCTATTGATGAACAACAGATCGAACCCAGTGAAGTATCCGAAACTATAAAAGAAAGTTTACTGCCGCAAATGAAAGAGCGTTTCCCTTCGGTTAAAACCGAGCTAGGCGGTGATATAAAAGAACAACAAGAACAAGAGTCAGAGCAAATAATGTTCTTTATTGCTGGGATGCTCATGGTATATATACTATTAGCAGTGCCGCTGAAAAGTTATACACAACCATTAATAGTTATGTCAGTTATCCCGTTCAGTCTAACAGGTGCCATTTGGGGTCACTTCATGCTCGGGCTCGATATGAGTATGTTTAGTACTTTTGGCCTAATTGCTGCAGCGGGTGTTGTCATTAATGATAGCTTAGTAATGACCGACTTTGTAAATCAGCGCAGAAAACAGGGCTACTCAATAAAAGAAGCCGTTATTGACGCTGGTTGTGCAAGATTCAGAGCAATTACTCTTACATCGATAACCACCTTTGCTGGCGTGCTGCCTATTATGTTTGAAACCAGCCTGCAAGCAGCCTTTGTTATTCCAATGGCTGTAGCGCTTGGTTTTGCGGTAATGTACGCAACCTTGGTTACGCTTATTCTAGTGCCTTGCTTATATCTAATTTTGTTAGATTTAGGCCGTCCGTATAATGCTATAAAGCGCCGCTTTTTCGGCGCTGGTATTTCAGTAAAAACTAATCAAAAAGTAAGCGATTAGAAAATACAAGTAAGCATAGTCTGCAAAATTTTGTGGGCTATTTTAACGACAAAATTGAATGCACTTTTTGCATTTGAAAGTTTGTAAGGAGGGTTTACACTCCCTATTGAGTCAAGTGAAAACGTAGAGCAAAATAAATAATAATGCATATGCAAATGAGATTGACTCTCATTTGCATATGCATTAAACTAAGCTCAAGTTAATCAAATGAGCTATATATCATGTTTAAACCGTTTCTTCTCAGCGCTGCAGTTGCTGTGGCCTTATCTTCTCTATCTTCGCAAGCCGCTGAGTCAGCAGAAACAGCAAATACCACCACAAATGAAATCGAGCGTATTACTGTTCGCGGTGCCTATTTTGGAAAGCAAAATGCTGACTCTCTTAAAACGCCCACTTTATTAGTTGATGTACCACAATCTTTGTCAGTAGTTACTAATGAACAAATTGAAGAACAAGGTTTTCTTTCTCTAGCTGACATTCTGCAGTACACGCCAGGCGCATCGATTGGTCAAGGTGAGGGTCACAGAGATCAAATGACTATTCGTGGTCAAAGCACCACCGCAGACTTTTTTATCGACGGTTTACGAGATGATGTTCAATACTTTCGTCCCCTTTATAACTTAGAGCGCGTAGAGATTTTACGTGGCGCTAACGCACTGCTTTTTGGTCGCGGTGGCGGTGGCGGCATTGTAAACCGTGTAACAAAAACGGCATCAACTGCAGAAGCATTTACCAAATTGAATGCTAATATCGATACTTTCGCCAATACAGTTGTTGGAATCGATCACAACGCCGTTGTGAATGATGATCAAGCGTTTCGCATTAACGGCTTTTATGAACAACTTAATAATCATCGTGATGAATACGATGGAGAAAGGTTTGCGGTAAACCCAACCTATACAGCAGATCTCAGTGATGTAAGCCAATTGATATTGTCGTATGAATATATTGATGATGACCGAGTTGTTGATCGCGGCGTTCCGTCATCAAATGGTGCGCCACTTGAAGGCGTAGATGAGACATTCTTTGGCTCTAGTGATCTCAACGTTACCACTTTGCAAGCGCATGTAATGAGTGCAAGATTGAGTCACCAGTTAACCGATATTTGGTCAATCAACACAACTTTACAATATGCTGATTACGACAAGTTATACCAAAACATATACCCTGCTGGTTTCAATGCCGCAGAAAACACGGTTAAATTGGACGGATACAAAGACCAAACTGAACGTGAAAACCTTATTCTTCAGTTTAATGCTGTTGGTCAATTTGAAACTGGCGACATTGAGCACACCTTATTGTTGGGTGCTGAATACGGTAATCAGGACACCAATAACAGTCGTCGTGACACATTATTTGACGATAGTAACGACGATCAAATAACCTTTCCATTTTCAGATCCTTTAATCATTCCAAGTGTTGGTTTTACAGACTTTGTCCGCGATAGACAGTCCGAGGTTACTTTTAGTTCGCTATTTGTCCAAGACGAAATAAAACTAACTGAACAGTTCATTATTGTTGCTGGTTTACGCTATGACAGCTTCGATATCGATGTTGTTGATGCCATTGAAGCAGCTAATGGACCAACGGACGGCAACGACGGTTTTCTTGGCCGCAAAGATACTGAAACCTCGCCTCGTTTGGGTGCGATATATAAACCCAACGACGATTTGTCATTTTACGTTAGTTTGAGTAAATCCTTTTTGCCACGTTCAGGTGACCAATTCTTATCGCTATCAATAAGTTCTCAAGCACTTGCACCTGAAGAGTTTGAAAATAAAGAACTTGGTGTGAAATGGAATATCACTGATAACTTGAGTTTTACCACAGCTATTTTTGAGGTTTTAAGAGAAAACGGCACAGTGACAGATCCTAACAATCCAGAAAATTCGATTATAACGGGTACCGAAACCAAAGGTTTTGAAATACAGTTGGTGGGTTATCTGAGCGAAGAGTGGCAAATTAACGCAGGTTATAGCAATTTAGACGCTGATGAAACAGGCAGAGTTGTTGATGGCAATATCGCAAACAGAATTTTGTCACAGGTCCCTGAAAACATGTTTACCGTTTGGAACCATTATCAAATGGATGACAAGTGGGCCTTTGGATTAGGTTTAATACATCAGTCTGAGCAGTATACATCTTTGAGTAATAACGTTGAAATACCAGATTTTACTCGCGTAGACGCGGCTATTTACTATGATATTTCAGAAAATACGAAGGTCCAGTTGAACATCGAAAACTTGTTTGACGAAGACTATTTCCCATCTGCTCATAACGACAATAACATTAGTATTGGTGAGCCTATTAATGCCAGGTTGAGTATTTCATATACCTTCTAATTTTAGAGCAAATTAATAAAACTTCCCCTAGAGGCTATTTGGTTTTCACCGATAGCCTCTTTTTTATGCTCAATTAATTTGGTAACTTAAATTACATATGCGCATATCGTTAATAAATTGTAATCATGTCTGTGGAATAATAGTAATGCACTGTATCACTTTTATAAAAGACTAACTGCCAAAGCAACTAAATTTAAATTAAAGAGACTATAGAGATGCTTAACCGTTTTAAGAAGGCATTTGCAAAATACCTTCAAATTGGCACCAGCGAAGACAAAAGTTATGATGCTAATCGACTATTCTTTGTCTCTAATTTATTTTCGCTAATTGGCTATTCAATTACGTTTATGATGGCCGTCAATGCTGCAGTCAATAGCAATAAAGTACTCGCCATATCATTATTTTCCGCCAGCGCTATCTTCTTCTTTTGTCATCATGTACATCGTTTCACATCACTAGGTAACACAATCGAAATTTCAACACGCATTATCTTTGCCTGTTTGATGACGCTGATGCTTTACCTCGTCTACTCCGGAGGCGCCTCAAACACAGGCCCTCTTTGGATATATATCGTACCGCCCGTAGCGTTCTTTTTTAGCGGCTTAAAAAGAGGACTCAAATACATTAGTATATTCATTATTATCATCAGTTTAATGCTGTTCTATCCTAATGACGCTTTGTTAGATACTCAGTATCTCTTTGAGTTTAAAATACGTCTACTTCTTTCATTTTTAACCGTCACACTTCTATTTGGATTTTATGAATACTCTCGACAAAGTTCATATAATTATAGCCAGAAGTTAAGCCAAACGTATGAAAAACAGGCCATGCAAGACACTCTCACCAAGCTCCCAAACAGACGCGCCATGTGGTCTCACTTGCATCATGAATATAATCGTTCAGTGCGCAGTAATGTCCCATTTTCAATATTGATTTGTGACATTGATCATTTTAAGAAAATAAATGACCAGTATATGCATGATGGTGGTGACTTCGCGCTGGAAGCATTGTCCCAGTTTTTTACGCAAAATATCAGGCAGCAGGATATTGTTGCTCGTTGGGGTGGAGAAGAGTTTATATTTCTACTGCCAGAAACCAAAGCTGATGATGCTTTTATACTTGCTGAAAAATTGAGAAAAAACATTGAAGACCACATTATTCAATGCAATCAAAGCGAGATTAAATTAACGCTAAGTATAGGGTTAAATGAGGTAAGTTCGAACCTTAGTATTGAACGGGCAATAAATTTGGCAGACCATTACCTTTATGAAGCAAAGAAAAATGGTCGTAACCAGACAAAACGTCGACTCATATAACAAACTACTTTCCCGGGCTATTTATCTCTGCGCACAGTCAAATTGCCCCGCTGGCAAATTACCCGCTGGTAAATTGCCCCGCTGGTAAATAGCGGAAGTAATAAATAGCTTAGCAGGTAATTCGCTTAGCCCATAAAGACTTAACTAATAAATAACTCAGTACTGTAGTATCGCTCAGCTGTATCAGCCAATATCACCACTATATTTTTATCCTTATTTTCTGGCATCAACGATAATCTTAGAGCCGCAGTTACAGTCGCTCCGGAGGAAATCCCAACCGGCATACCCTCTACTTTAGCAAGTTCACGCGCCATATTTATCGCATCTTCGTCGCTAACTGTTTGAATATCATCAATCACAGATTGATCAAGAATATCCGGAATATGACCTGAGCTTAAACCTTGAATCGCATGCACTCCTTTAATCCCCTGACTAAGAATTGGACAACCTTGAGGCTCAACCGCGACAACTTTAATGCTGCTATTAAAGTCTTTCAATGCGCCACCAATACCGCTAATACTGCCTCCAGTGCCAACACCAGCTACGAATATATCAACTTCGCCTGCACTATCTCTTAAAATTTCCATTGCGGTTGAGGCTGCATGGGCATCTGGGTTTGACTGGTTGCCAAATTGATCAAGGCTGATGGCATTGGGTTCATTTTCCACCAACTCTCTTGCCATATCGATTGCACCTTTCGTACCTAATTGTTTTGCTGTTGTAATTATTTTCGCGCCAAAATGTTTGATCATTTTTTGACGTTCAATAGACATGTGTTCAGGAATAACAATAGTCAAAGGAATTTTATACATTGCGCATATCCAAGCACACGACACACCATTATTTCCGGAAGTTGCTTCAATGACTTGAGTGTCAGCGTTGAACTCATCTGATGCCATTAAAGCCTCAATCATAGCGAAAGCAGGCCTGTCTTTGGTCGAGCTCATCGGGTTAAAATATTCAAGCTTTGCCAGGATACTTGCGCTTGAATGGTACTTTTTCATCAGCCGATTCATCTTAACTAATGGGGTATTGCCAATGGTTTGTAAAACACTGTCATAGATATTTTTCGTTGGTAAATTATCTATACTCATTTTCACGTTCTTTTGCTTAGCAATGCCCATTAATTCGTCCTATCACGATACTTATTTGTATCTTTTGTATTAAGTGAGGCTAGGATGTCATAGATAATTGAGTATAGATTACTAAACATCTCTTTCTAGTGCGCATTATTTAGCATAAAATACTAATATAGATAAAATTAAGAGAATAAATATGATACCAATAGATAAAACAGACAAAAACATTCTAAAAATCATTCAAGAAGACGCTACATTGACTACTGCAGAAATAGCAGAGCAAGTAGGCTTAACTACAACTCCTTGTTGGAGAAGAATACAGCGTCTGCAAGAGTCAGGTATTGTGATCAAGAAAGTGACATTACTGCAACCCGAAAAGCTCAACTTGGGATTGACAGTTTTTGTCAATGTAAAGGTAGCAAAACACGATTCAAGCTGGCTTAAAAAATTCGCTGAGCACACAAGTGCCTTCGAAGATGTGGTTGAGTTCTATCGTTTAAGCGGAGAGTATGATTATATGCTCAAAGTACTAGTCTCAGACATGCAGGGATATGATCATTTTTATAAGCGATTTATTGCCGGCATTGAACTTCGAGAAGTGACTTCTAGTTTTGCCATGGAGAAAATAAAAAACAAAACAACTATTCCCTTGAGCCACCTTTAGCATTCGTAGCAAAGGCAGAGTTAGCCCTTTAATATTGTGGCAATAAAAACATCACTCTTGACTGGTCGACTAAACAAGTAACCTTGAAACTGAGAACAACCGAGACCAATCAACTCATCTCGTTCTTCGGAGGTTTCTACGCCTTCCGCAATAACTTCCATATGCAGGTTTTTCGACATATTGATGAGGGTATCGACCAACTTACGATTCACCATGCTGCTATCAAGGTTCTCAACAAAACTGCGATCAATCTTCAGTTTATCGATAGGTAAGTTAGCCAAATAAGACAATGATGAATAGCCCGTTCCGAAATCATCTATGGCAATACTCATTCCTAACTGCTGAAGCTTTAGCATAGACCGAACCGCAACGTCTTTATCTTCGATAAATAAGCTTTCAGTTATTTCAATTTGTACATTGTTTGCATTTAAACCGCGCGACTCTATTGCCGATTTAAATTCCGACACAACCGAGCTACTGCGAAACTGAACACTACTAACGTTAACTGCGAGCTTAAACTCTTCGCTTAACGCAATATGTTGATTCCAATCGAGCAGCGCATCAAGAGCAGTATTAAACACCCACTGCCCCAACGAATGAATTAAGCCTGTTTGTTCTGCGATAGAAATGAACTCGTCAGGCGGAACAAAACCCAACTCTTCGCTTTGCCAGCGCAATAAAGCTTCAGCCCCGATAAGTTCCGACGCCTCATTATATTGTGGCTGATATACCAAGTGAAATTCATTATTCGCGATGGCGTGATGCATGCATCGTTGCATAGCGTTTTTACGTTCTGCTTGTTCGCGCATCTCGTCATTATAGAATTGATAATTATTTCTGCC
The DNA here is from genome assembly GCA_905479945.1 of uncultured Glaciecola sp. Lineage (GTDB taxonomy): Bacteria > Pseudomonadota > Gammaproteobacteria > Enterobacterales > Alteromonadaceae > Glaciecola. The sequence continues at coordinate 53,957 of CAJQOP010000059.1, forward strand.
ATTCTCTTTCGCAAAATACATGGCTATATCAGCCTCCCTGAAACCTTGACTATGGTTTAAGTGGCCATTTTGAATGAATGCTATGCCAATGCTTGCGCTAACATTTAAGATATGACTATCAATAATAAAAGACTCAACGAGGGTATCGACAATTTGCTGTGCAAAATCAGCCATTATCAACTTATATTCAGATTCAGTAACTAAAGGTACAAATATACTAAACTCATCACCACCTAAGCGGGCAACGAGACCTTTTTCATCAGGAATAATTGCGTTAATACGTTCTGCTACTTGCTGAAGTAAAGCATCACCAACAGAATGTCCGAGTGAATCGTTCACGACTTTAAAGTAGTCGAGGTCGATGAATAGTAATCCGGCACATTCACCATTAAAGCTAGTAATGCAGTTTTGTAAATGACGTCTGTTGGAAAGTTGGGTAAGTGAATCAATTAATGCTTGTTGCTCAATTTCCTCGCGATATTTAACTTGTTCGGTAATATCTTCATAAGTACCTAGTAAACCAATAACTTGGCCACCTTTGTCTGTTAAAGGTACCTTGTTTGTTCTCAACCATCGGGTTTCTGCGCCATTAACGCTTTGCGGCTCCTCAATACCAATTTTGGCTAGACCGCTGTGCATAACCTCTTGATCGTCTTTGATAAAATGTTCACATTCCTGAGTATCAGCAATAAAATCATAGTCCGACTTACCAACAAGTCCATCTAAGGTTTTAATACCCAAATCTTCAAGAAAGATCTGATTGGAGCCTACAAATTTTGAATGGGTATCTTTCAAAAATACGCGCATAGGGATATTATTGAGCACGATCTGAAGGAATTGCTCTATCTCAACTTTACTCTTTTGTTTACTCATTAATGTTTGTCCAAACATATCAAAAATCGACCAATTTTGAGTGCAGCAGCCAAATAGGAAAAGTGTTCCATAATTTCTATTTTTTACGCGAGTGCTTAATAAGTAAACGCTTGACTTACTTAGAGTAGAGTTATGTTACAACTACGTAAACCCCTACTTTAGTTTAGTTTTCAAGCACACTCGATGCACCAGCTTTTCTGCTTATCGTTTCTCCGGCGCGGGTCTTGGATCGAAGTCTGACATCGCCATATAAGCAGTAATCATAGCCCAAACCGTTTGATTTTGTTGGATATCTTCAGGTTTTATTTTATCCAAGGTATCGTTTGCCGTGTGATGGTAATCAAAATAGTAAGTCCCATCTTGTTTCAATGCAATGACAGGTACACCGTAATTTGGAAGCATTGAAACATCAGGACCGCCATTAGTGGTGTTATTTCCAAGCTCAATGCCCATCGCCCCGAGCGCAGCATATAAATCAGCAGGGTCATTCCTTACGGCTTCTGCGAAGCGAGTATCGAGTTGGTAAATTTTGCCGGCGCCAAAGTCAGATTCGGCCGCAAAAATAATATTATCCAATGAATCTTTGTTTGTTCGAACATATTGGTATGCGCCTACCAAACCAATTTCTTCAGCGGCATACAAAATAACACGAATAGTGCGTCTAGGTTGACCTATAGTCTCTTTAACTAGCTTTGCAGCGGCGGTTACAATACCTACGCCTGCACCATCATCTAATGCTCCAGTGCCTTCATCCCAGGAATCAAGATGCGCAGAAATTAAAATAATTTCATCCGGCTTCTCAGACCCCGTAAATTCACCAATAACGTTATAAGATGTTTGCCAACCTGCATCCTTTGCTTGCATATTAATATTCAGAATAATGTCTTCCTGGCTACTAGCAAACATTGCTTCCAAATTGTCGGCATCAGCTGTTGAAATGGCTCCTGCAGGTATTTTTTCTACATCATCGTCGTAACGCATCACTCCAGTGTGAGCAAAACGCGAATTGTCTGTACCAACCGAACGAATAATTACTGCTTTTGCACCTTGCTTAGCTGCCGCCACTGCCCCGCCAACTCTGTTTGGCACTACTTTTCCATAAAACCTCCCGGCTCTATCACGCTGCATTCTAGTATTCAAAAATACTATATTACCTTCGACTTCTGTTTTCTCGGCTTTGGATAAAGCATCAATCGAGTCAAACATCACCACTTTGGTCTCTAGTCCAGACTCAGGTGTTGCAATTGAGCCGCCTAATGCACTGATAACCAATGCCTGCGGGAATGGCGCAACCACGTTTGCATCAGCAAAACCACGTTCCCAATTTCTTACGCGCACAGGCTGCTTGTAAACTTTATCAAAACCAAGTTGATTGAATTTCGCTTCCGCCCATGCTACTGCGCGCTTGTCGCCTTTTGAGCCTGGTATTCTAGGGCCAACCTCAACAGTTAATGACTTAACTATTTCGTAAGCCAATCCGCTTTTCTCACTGTTCGTCTTAACATTCAACGCGTGAGTTAGCGCCGGCGATGCAATAATCCCTTCTTTTTCATCTGCAACATTTAAAGGCGTTTTAGCACAGCTCATCAAAAATATAGATAAGCCTATTGAGATACTTAATTTTACGAACTTCTGATGCATTTGTTTTCCGTTTTTAATTCTAATTTTAATTTCATGCATAAAACTTAACAGGAATGCCGCGATTGTCTACGTCATACTTAAATTTTATTCGTATAATGTTAATTAAAACGTAAACTATGTCGAATATCACACGTATGCACCGCAAAAAAACCAACTATAAAAATAAGGAATGCCATGTTTTCGATCTCGGTTGAGCGCAAAATTGATAAGCCCATTGAGGAAGTCTTTAAAATGTTAAGCGACCATGCTAATTACTCGCAGTTCAAAGGCGTTGAAAAATCGAGTTTAATCAAGAATGGCAATGAGGATATAAACGGCTTAGGTGCCGTGCGAGAAATAGTGGCTGGCGGCGGAACCTTGCATGAAGAAATCGTTGCGTTTGACCCTCCTTACGTACTTGGATATAAAATTATTTATTCAAAACCTCTGCCTTATGACCATCAACTTGGAGAAGTTAGATTGACTAAAGTTGACGGGCAAACTCATGTTCATTGGCGCTCTAAAGGCCACATTCAGATCCCTTTACTCGGGAAATGGTACTTTGACAAGAAAGTTGAGAGCGGCGGACAGAGAGCGTTTGGCAGTATTTTGAAGTTTATTGCTAATAACTAGAGTATCGAAAATGCCTTCATTACAAGATTTTTTCACCAACAAAGTTGTCGTCATTTCTGGCGCTGCATCTGGAATTGGCGCTGGTTTAGCGCATTGCTTTGCTAGCTTAGGCTGCAATTTAGCACTATGTGATATCGATACAGAAGCCTTAGCGGAAGTTGCAGATACCATCACAAAACAGCATCCAACAACACAATTACATATTGAAACTATAGATGTGTCTCGCAAAGCCGCATGGCAATCGTTTTTATGCAATGCCGCTAGCCAATTGAACCATATTGATATTATGATTAATAACGCAGGCATTGAAGGCTCATGCCAGCCTGTTTGGGCGACCGACGATGATGTTTTACATAAAGTCATGGATGTCAATTTTTACGGTATGGTTTATGGCAGTAAAGTCGCCTTACCATATTTAGTTAAGCGCCCGTGGGCTGCATTGGTCAATGTTTCCAGTATATTTGGTTTACTTGCTCCGCCTAACACAGCTGATTATTGCGCAAGCAAATTTGCCATTCGAGGATATACAGAGTCCCTACGCGCGGAATTGGCTCAAATTCACCCGCAGGTTCAAGTTCAGCTTGTTCATCCTGGCGGCATCAACACTAATATTACACGCTTACCGCAAAGCCAAAAATTCAAAGAGCGTTTTCTAACCGAAGAACCTAGCGCTATTGCATTGCATATTGCTAAATCAATTATGCATAATAAAGCGCGTATTATTTTTGGTAACCAAGCGGGTCGAACAAGCCTTGCCTCAAGGATATTGCCGTTAAAATGGTTGAGTAAGCTTCTTGCCAAAGAAATCGATGGGCTAGATATGAAAGAAGATTACACAGTTGATCATGATGGCTTTTCGCTACCAAAAGACAGTGACAAAAAGACCGACTAGAACTGACCGAGCACACTCATTATGGCTTAATGCTTTTCCACACTAGTCTGGTGATAACACACTAGTCTGGTGACAAATAGCTACTAAGTGCTTACAACTTCAATTAATTTCAATTAAAAATGTAATAAACTCACCACAGACTAGACTATGTAAGATATAGGCAACAAGCTAATAATAGTGAAGGCACTTTGAGTAATAAATTTGAGTAATAAATTTGAACAAGTGATTAAGGATTACGGTGGCTTATTATCAAGAGTTGCTAGCACCTATGAAGCAAACGACAGCGTAAAACAAGAGCTGTATCAAGAAATCTGTGTGGCAGTATGGCAAGGCTTACTCAACTTTAAAGAACAAGCTAGCCTAAAAACCTACATATTGAGAATTGCACATAACCGATGTGTTACTCATGTCACCAAAGAATCAAAACTACCGAAAGGCGCCTCGTTTGATGATGCTGATAATTGCACCATGGACGAAGCTGATCTGGCGGCAGCAAACAGTATTGCTAATTTTGACACTGCCTCATCTATTGAAGCTAGCTTAATACAGTCACAAAAGTTAAATAAGCTGTTAACGGCAGTGCGAAAACTGAAACTTCCTGCTCGGCAAATTATTACACTTTCAATGGAAGGATTAAGCTACCAAGAAATAGCTGAAGTTACAGGTTTAACAGTGACAAACATTGGTGTATCGATTACTCGGATTAAGAAAGAATTACAGAGGCAATTGCAAGATGAAAAATAATCAATCAGAAAATAACGACCACGACGAGCTTGGCTCGCTATGGCAGGAGCAAACTGAAATGAATTTAAACCTGAGCGAAATTAAAAAACTGGCCGATTCACAACGCTGGAAACAACGCTTTTATATGTTTATGGATTTACTTAGCCTTACGCCATTTTTGCTGATTTTATTTTTGAAAATCGAGCTTTCCTTGACGCTACAAGTCTTTATTGCATTGTGTTTTGTCTCATCAATAATCATGATAATTTACTTTGTAAAGCTAAGATGGGCAAGCGCATTTAGTCATCAAAAAAACACCGAAGACTTTACTCAGAATCTGTTAGTGCAACTACACAACAACGCACGGATCGCATATATTAATAAACATTCAGCATGGATAATGACAATTGCAGTGCTTATTTTTATCAGCTTTAATGCATGGCTTATGGGCTGGGATGGTGACAAAGCTTTCAGCAGTCTCTTAGCTGCCTCATTGTTATCTATATTACTGTTTGTGCCTTGGTATATCTGGGCAAAAAAACGACAAATTAGATTTGAGAGAGAAGCGCAAAGTATAAAAGACCTACTATCTGAGTAAACTGCTAATAGAAATGTTGTTCAGAAATAAAAAATGTAATAAAACTAAAAATGCAGAACAGCCTTCTGCGGACAATCAATAGGCAAATCTTACTATCCCAAGAAGGCCTGCTTGCGAGCGTAAATTTATTGCGCTTTCATAGCCCCCTGCATTACCTTGCGAATTGCTTGTGGAATAGGAGTAGGAACTGATGTTTGGCGGTCGACAAAAACATGCGTCAGGACGCCTATCGCCGAAGCTGTTTCTTCACTTCCTTTAAAAATACCTACTGCGTATTCAACAGAACTGTTACCAATCCGGTTTACTCGAAAAGCACCAATTAATTTATCAGGGTAAGACAAGGCTTGCATATATCGGCAGCTAGATTCGATCATTAAACCAATAACGGGACTTTCATGCGGATTGTATTTTGCCTCTTCTATTAGAAATTGATTGAGTACGGTGTCAAAAAAAGAGTAATAATTAACGTTATTAATATGCCCAAACATATCGTTATCCATCCAACGAGTTGTAATTTCGTATGAGAATGAGAAATCGGATTTGCTATCGGTACTCATTAAATTATTTCCTTAATGCTTGCTTCTTAGTGACTTATGGACAAATCGTAGTTTACTAAGGTTAGCAAATATACTGGACCGTCGCAGCAGCAATGAAAAGAAAATTTGTTATATTGACTGTTAAGCACATTTATTAAGAGTGACTTGTTGCTCGGCAGCGACTAATCACTTGGCCTGTTTTGATTTAAACACATGTCATTGTGACCCAATAAGCTGTAATGAAAGATTGTTGTCCTAATCCCTGTCTATTACAACAATCGCATTGACACTATATTAATGAGCTTTTATGAAACTTTCCTTTTTTGCTTTATTTTTCACCTTAATATTCGCTTTATTATTATCGACTAACAGCTTTGCTCAAGAGAAAGTTGAAGAAAAACAAGCGCCACCGGCGAACCCAATTGCGCCTGATTGGGAGTTAGCCACTCAAGATGGCAAGCTCGTCAGTTATGATGATTATAAAGGAAAGCCTCTTGTACTACACTTCTGGGGAACATGGTGCCCATACTGTAAGAAGCTTCACCCTGCTTTAGAACGGATTCGAGCCAAATACGAAGATCAAGGATTAGCCGTGGTCGGTATAACTGTAAATGAACCAGAGGGATCTAATCCCCAGAAAGTATTGAAAGACCGTGGTATTAACTTTCTTACACTGGTGGAAGGTGACGATGTGGCAGAAAACAAGTTCCAAGTGTTTGGCACACCCACTACTTTATTTATTTCTCCTGATGGCAAAATCCTAGGATCAACTATGGAGTCTAACCCAAATGATCCGAAATTTGACCAAGTGGCTGCTTACTTGGTTAACCTGCCTCGCCCTTCAACCGCGAAGTAGCAAGATAAGGTAGAAGTGCGCTGGCTTTTCCCTTACAATCGCCGCCTTAATTTTTCAATACCGCAGGGCATCGATGGCAGCAATAGGTATAGATTACGGAACTTCAAATTCGGAAGTTGTGTATTTTGACGGTCAACAACATCATTTCATTAAATTGGACCCGAGCATTGACGCGTCAAATAAAATTCGTTCGTCTGTATTTGTTTATTACAAAGACGAATTACCATTGCCGCATGCCTCTGCTATAGAAGCGAAAGTGTCTCAAATTCAGCGGGCTATTAGCGCTCAAATCGACAAAGCTAAGGAAAGCTATTACGACGCACAAGACCCGCGAGAAGAGCGCGTTTTTGGCGACAAAATAGACGACCTGCGAGCAGAGTTTCATAATCGCCCAGCTCTACAGCGCCGTGCTATCCAAATGCTGCTGAAGTATATGACAGTGCAAGACTTGTCCTTACATCAACTTGTTGAAACTGGCGAGTTTGCTTTTGGTGAAGATGGCTTTAAACGCTATTTAAAAACACCTGAAAAAGGTCGTTTAATTTATTCTCCAAAAAACTTCTTAGGCGCTAATTTAGTTGCGGGTCAACAAAGTGCTTTTATTGGGATGATTGCCAAACAGCTTGAATTTTTTCGATTGAGTGCTGAGAAGCAACTTCAAAAAAAGGTCGACACTGCTGTTATCGGCCGCCCTGTAAAATTTCATGGCACACGTGGCGAAGAAGGTAATTCTCAAGCGATTGATATCATGCGAAAAGCTGCTGAAAAAGCGGGCTTTACTACCGTCGAGTTTCTTGAAGAACCAATAGCCGCAGCCTATAAAATTGAGCGTAAGCTTAGCAAACCAACTAATGTATTAGTGGTCGATATTGGTGGTGGTACAACCGATGTATGTTGTATCAAACTGTCGCCAGAAAAATTAACCAATTTGAATCGTCAGCAAGATGCGCTTTCTGTTACTGGCGCTCGTTTGGGCGGTATGGAATGCGATAAGAATCTTATCATTAAATCTATTGCGCCAACCATGGGACAGGACTTGCGAATGCAGGGTGGCTTGCCAGTGCCTCCTACCTACTTTTCCGACATGTGCGCAGTAGATGACATTCCTAAACTCAATCACTTCTTTTCAGACGATTATGGCTTAGAGATCGCGCAGACGATGTCTATCGTAAAAGAACCAAAATTACTGAACCGCTTACTTATTGTTCAAGAAGAAAAGCTCTCTGCACGCTTAGTGAATTCATCACGTTTAGCGAAAGAACTGCTTTCATCGAAAAACGAAATTACCCTGCCCTTGCACTATATAGAGCCTGACTACGACGTCGATTTAACTATCGATGATTTGAATCGTTCAATGCTGCCATGGCTAAGCCGTGTTAAACGCTTAGTTTCAGAGTGCTTGGAAAAAAGCTCAGAGCCACCGGAGTTATTGTTCATTACAGGTGGAATGAGTTTATCGCCAATTGTTAGGCAACAATTGCAAGAAGTCATGTTGCCCGACTTACCTGTTATTGAGGGCGATGCATTTAATTCAGTGTGTGAAGGTTTAGCTATTCAAGCTGCCAAACTTTGAATTAAGCCAGGCAACGAAGAATAAAATGCAGAGCTAGGTTACTGCCGGCCAGCAAACCAAATAAACTAGAAATATTGACAATATGCCCGCTAGGGTTTTACCAATGCCTGAAGCGGCCCCGGTAACAACTGCAACAGTCTCATTGTATTGCTTCATGCTCTCTCCCCTAAATTGGTATTTACATGGGCAACAATGTCGTCGACTATGTTGGGTATCAATTCAACTGGGAAATCATGCCCCATTCCTGAGTAAATTTTGAGTTTTGCATCGGGTATAGCTTCTGCTGTTGCTTTACCACCTGCAACGTTAACCAGTCCATCACGGTCACCGTGGATAACTAAGCTTGGGATCGTCAATCTTGCTAGCGCATCCTGCCTACTTTCTGCCAGCATTATTGCTAGAAATTGACGCATTGTGCCTTTAGCTGTAATACCGCGCTGCAACATACTGTCGACATATTCACTTAAATAAGTATCAGAAGATGGGTAGTCTGGGCTACCAATGACCTTCCATTTTTTTATGTGGTAATCCATCCGGCCCTGGTAATCCGCTGAAGCTGGTTTTTGCATTAGCGTTTCGCGGATGTCTTTTTCAATCGACGGTAACTTTTTATATCCAGTTGTAGACATGATAGAGGTTAACGACCTCACTCTTTGCGGATGATGGATTGCCAGCAATTGCGCTATCATCCCCCCCATCGATGCGCCAACCACATGCACTTCGCTTAGTTCGAGGGCATCCAATAGAGAAACCACATCTTGCATCATATCTTCAAGCTGATAGGGAGGTTTTATTGAGCGCCCCATCTTTAATTTAAGCATTACCCAGGGCACACTTGGAATTGGCAGATCGTCTAGTTGCTCAGAGCGCCCAACATCACGGTTATCTAATAGTAAAACCTGATAGCCGGATGCAACGAACTGCTGAATCATTGCGCTAGGCCATCCAGTTAAAGGGGTACTTAAACCGTGAATAAGCAGTAAAGTTGGGTGCAAAGGATTACCATGAAGTTGGTAGGCAATATCGACACCATTTACATTAATACTGTCATCCAGCTTAGTGCCGCTATTCATTTAATCAATCCCTTCATGTGCTTGCCTATAGATTTGCTTTACGTCTTCTAAAGTCACTGGTTTTGGGTTATTTACCAGTAAACGTGTTTGTAACATAGCGTCTTTAGCTAGAGTATCAATGTCACTCTCTTGAATACCTAAAGCAGCTAATGTAACGGGCAGTTGCAATTGCTTGATCAAACCCGCTATAAAATCAATCAGAGCCTGTGCAATCTGTACATTACTGCCATCAAGATTGATGGAATCACTAATACTCGGCGCAAGTTCAGCGTATAAATTCGCACTGTGACTTAAGTTGAAATTCATCACGTGAACAAGCACCAAGGCGTTACTCAATCCATGGGGGATATGAAAATGCCCTCCCAATGGATAAGCCAAGGCATGTACAGCCGCGACAGGCGCGTTTGCAAATGCTTGACCCGCTAAACACGCACCTAGCAACATCGCTTGACGAGCTTCAACATTGCTTCCATAAAAGGTGGCTTCAACGATATTATTTGATAACAAAGTCAGCGCTTGTTTAGCCAATAAATCAGAGTATGGATTTTTCTTAATCGCACTGGTATAGGCTTCAATGGCATGTACCATCGCATCAATTCCTGTTGCTGCGGTCACATGGGAAGGCAATCCTAGGGTTAAACTGGCATCTAGCAATGCTATATCGGGTAAAAGTTCAGCCGAAACAACACCGGCTTTGGTTGTATCGCCAGTTGTTACAATAGCAATGGGCGTAACTTCTGAGCCGGTACCTGCCGTTGTGGGTATCAAAATAAGCGGTAAGCGTTTACCTGTAATCGCATCGACACCATAAATATCAGCTAGTTGCTCATCTGAATTAGCCAATAGTGCAACCAATTTTGCCGTGTCCAATGAACTACCACCACCAAAACCAATTACACCATCGACTTCATGTTCCTTTGCGTGAGCAACAGCAGAAAGCACAACATGTTCGGGCGGGTCAGCAACAACTTGGTCGAAGCAGCAATACTCCTTACCTGCGGCTTTAAAAGCCGAATCTATTGACTGAATTAAACCTATATCAATAATGCCTTGATCAGTAACTACCAAGGGCTTGGAAATATCAAGCGTCGCACAAATTTCGGCAATTCGCTTAACAGCTCCTATTTCACTGATAATTGATTTAGTGGTTGAAAAAACAAATGGTTTCATGGCTACCTACTTATACACAAATAATTTATCGTCTAAATTCACTTTAGGTAGTGTATCCTTTTCTGGCCAATAATCCTGAGTATGTTGCCAATCAGTTTTAATGCCCCGTTTAGGCATTAAATGTAGGTAGCATATCAAATGCTCAGACACTTTTTCAATTTAGCATTGAGGAGTGGTTTAAGTGCTCTAAAATTAAGAGCACTTAATTTCGATTATGATTTAGCTAGATTAATTCCTAGAGACGCAGCAGCTTTAGCTACATATTTATTGGTTTGCATCCAACCAGCTACAAGTTCTTCTGACTTGCTTTGATCCTCAAGCGCATTCCAACTTGCTAACAAATTCTCAGGTGTTTGTTGCTCAGGAGGAAGATAAATTCCGTCGGTTTCCTTAATTATAGCTCTAGCGTAACCACCTGCACCGCAGCCAAGAATTGACCTATTTGGCGCATTTTCAGCAACTAAGGCAAGTAGGCCAGTTGTTACAGATTCAACCGTCATTAGCTCCAATACGCGTTTATCTTCAATGATTTCTTCTGTCATTGCTGTGCGTGCTGTAGGAGATAAGCAATTAATTTTAATACTATTCTTTTGGCCTTCAATACATAAGGTATTCATAAAGCCCACTACTGCCATTTTTGCTGCACCGTAGTTTGCTTGTCCAAAATTACCATATAAACCAGAAGACGAAGTCGTCATCACAATACGACCATAGTTTTGCTGCTTCATGATATCCCACACGGCTTTTGTGCAGTTAACTGAGCCCATGACATGAACATCAAGAACTATCTGAAAATCTTCAATAGACATATTACCAAAAGACTTGTCGCGTAAAATTCCGGCGTTGTTTACTAAAATATCCACTCGCGACCAAAGGCTCATTACCTCATCTACCATAGCTTGGACTTGCTGCATGTTCGCAACATTCGCGCCATTAGCGATAGCTTCACCGCCCGCTTCTTGAATTTCAGCGACTACGTCCAATGCGCCTTGCGACAAGCTGCCATCAGCGTTACCTAGATCATTAACCACTACTTTTGCCCCACGCGAAGCCAGTGCTAATGCGTGAGAACGGCCTAAGCCAGCGCCAGCACCTGTAACGATTGCTACTTGATTGTCGTATCTTATTGTCATATTTCTCTCTTTAATAATATTGCGCGAGCTAGTTATATAGCTTGAGCTAGTTATATCGCTTGATCTAGTGGCTAGATCCATTCCATAATCCATGATAAATCGCAATCATCTCCTCAATGCTAGGAACAATCGGATTATTTCCCGGTGAACCCGACGCCAGTGCTTGTTCAGCCATGGTTTCACAAACATTAAAAAATGCGCTTCTGTCGATCCCAAAATCTTCTGGGCTAGGAACATTAAGGTCTTCATTAAGCTGCCGAAGCTCTTTAATGAGAAGTTTGCAGGCTTGCTCATCTGAATCACTTATTGTTGCAAGGCCCATAGTGCGTGCGCAAGTGGCATAACGTTCACTCGCTGATGCAAGCGAGAATGCAGTCACACTTGGCAACAACATCGCGTTCGATAAACCGTGAGGAACATGAAAAAAAGCACCTATTGGGCGACTCATGCCATGCACCAAAGCAACCGAAGCATTAGAAAATGCCAAACCAGCCAAAGTTGCTCCTAGCATCATGGCTTCTCTGCAGCTTTCGTTTTTTCCGTTGGAATAAGCTTCGCGTAAGTTAGGCGCAAGTAATTTCATCGCAGCTAAAGCCTGACTGTCGCTATATAAATTGGCTTTTTTACTTACGTAAGCTTCTATTGCATGAGTTAAGGCATCAATACCGGTGTCCGCTGTGGTTCGAGGTGGCAAGCTTAAGGTTAATCGATAATCAATAAGCGCAGCTGCAGGCATAAAGCCCGGGCCTGCACACAGCATTTTTTCGTCGGTATCTTGGTCGGTAATTATCGTAAACTTAGTTACTTCTGACCCCGTTCCTGCCGTAGTGGGAATAGCAATAACCGGCAAGCCTGGCTGAGTTTGAATATGCGGGAACTTATAGTCACTCATTTCTCCACCCAGTGTTGCCATCACAGCGACGGCTTTTGCGCTATCTATAGGGCTGCCGCCACCTAGGGCAATAATACAGTCGTAGTCTTTCTGTTTAACAACACTAACTGCCTCAATAATAGAAGCTACCGTTGGCTCAGGTACTGTATTATCAAATACATCTGGCAATTGCTTAGCATCTTTGAATTGTGCTAAAACAGTTTGAACATAGCCAAGATCAACCATAGTTTTGTCGGTCAAAATAATAGGACGACTGCAGCCTATACTAGTCATTATTTCCATCACTTTTTTTGATGCATCAGCACCAATTTGAAGAATTCGTGGGAGTACAATTTGCGCCGACATAATAACCTTAGACATAATGACTTTATATGAACTTGCTACGGAAGCCTTAATCATAGTGCGGTTCATAAAAGGGAACAATCAACTAGTCAATAAGGTACAGCTGGTAATGATACTAAGTTCAAACTAACAAACATGCAACTGCGCTGCATGGAGCACAAAAGAGCTGTTTATTGAGAACTTACACCCTGCATTATTCCGCGCACGGTAATATTTTTTGAATTTTCTCGCTGGTTTGTGCCTATACTATATTACTGAAGCACCTGCTATGTTACTGAAGCAACAATTGTCTATAAAGGAAGTGAAATGTATCGTTTAAAATTACTAAGTGCCTTCGCCTGCATATTTTTACTGAGTGCCTGCGCATCTATAGGATCGGGAACAACTGCTGAGAAACGCACAACAATATTGGAAATGCAGCAAGAAACGCTTGAAAAGCTATACGTAAAAAAACCTGCTGCTAGGGCAGAATTAAAAGCGTCACCTGGTTACGCCGTATTCACAAACGCCAACATTAATTTGTTCCTAGTTTCTGCTGGAACTGGCTATGGTGTTGTAAATGACCAAATTCAAAATAAAAGAACTTATATGAATATGGCTGAAGGCGGAGTGGGAATTGGTATCGGCGCAAAAGATTATCGCATCGTTATGGTATTTCACAATAAAGAAGCCATGCGTAATTTCATAGAACAAGGCTGGACCTTCGGTGGTAATGCCGATGCCGCCGCAAAAGCAGGTGAAAAAGGAAAGTCGATTGAAGGCGAAGCCTATTATGGTGATGTAACGGTATATACCATGACTGAAAGCGGTTTGGCTCTGCAGGCTACGGTTAAAGGTACAAAGTTCTGGAAAGACGAAAAGCTTAACTAAATTAGCAATGACTTTAGTCGCTGTTATTTAATTTGTCTAAGCTTATTAGTCATATGAGACTGAATATGACCTAAGTAAACATCCAAGCGCGATGCTTTACATGTTGATATATAGTGTTTATTCTGGTACATAATTGAACAAAAATTATACTGTGAATTATGACCGAAAACACACTATCAGTTATTGATAGTTATTCTGACATTAAAATAGAGCCTTCTCTAAGAGAAGGCTTTATGTTGGATAATATTCTGGTTTTTCCAAACAAAGGAGTCATAGTTCGAGAACAAGAGCATCACCATGTCAGCCCAAAAGCCATGGAGGTGCTATTTATAATGAGTTGTAATTCTGGGCAAGTTATTAGTCGTCAAGCAATATCAGCTTACATCTGGGGAGAAAGCCGTACTTCTAGTTCCAACTTAGGTTCTTTAATAACAGAGCTTAGACGTTTACTCGACGATCACACTCAATGTCCTACATTTATCCAAACTTTGCCTCGGAAAGGCTACCGATTTCTTGTCCCAGCGCTCCCCGTAAATGAAAATCTACTTTCAACTGATGCACTGCGAAAATCTTTAGAATTGGATGCTACAAAGCAAAATAAAAAGTCATTCAGTTTATTTGGTGGACCAGTATATTGGCGCAACAGTCGATTGTTTAAGATAGCAGGAACTTACGTTGTTATGTCTTGGGTGTTGATGCAAGTAGTTTCATTAGCGCTACCTGTAATAGATGCCGCGAAATGGTTTGATAAGGTTGCATTGATTACAGTTATTATTGGATTGCCATTAGTACTGGGCTATAACTGGTGGTCGGAATACAGGCTTCGTAGGTATTTTTTACGCAAAAATAAAGCCAGCACCCATGTTAAAGAAGTTTCAAACCATGCATATCGTGATTTGGTTTACATCTCAATTTTGTCAGTATGCAGTCTAGTTTTGAGTATCTTTTTAGGTAGTCAGATCGTAGACGCGGCAAAGGTGCCCCCTATTGTCGCCCCGACTCCAATTATAAAAGCCGAATTTTTTGAAAACGCAGTTGCTGTCATGCCATTTACATATACAGGAAATATATCCTCGGATATTACCGAAGGGGTATTTCAGTCTGAAGTATCAGCATTTTTATCCCGTTCAAGGCATATAAAAGTGGTTTCTGAGCGAGTACTTTCGTCCTTACCCAAAAATACATCATTACAAACTATTCGCGATTGGACCGGTGCCAAATACATACTTGAAGGTGCAATCGATAAACAAGACGACGGTCTGCGCATTGTTATGACCTTAGTCGATAGCGAAAGTGGTTATAAAGTCTGGTCGAATAAAAACAACGCGCCGGCAGCCGACAAGCTAGATTTGCTTGGCAGCATTTCGCAGCAAGTCTATAACGCACTCACGTTCTTAATTCCAAATAATGAATCATCTGTAACACAGTTTAAACCAACGAATAATATTAACGCTTATGATTATTACATTCGCGCCAAAACCCTTCTAAAAGATGCATACAATGAAGAGCAATTAAAACAAGTCGAAGATCTATTTATCAAGGCAATTACCACGGATAATCAATTCACATTGGCACAAGCTGGGCTCTGCCAAACGTATTTAGAGTATTATAGGTTAACAAAAGCCAGTCAGATATTTGAATTCGCTAAACAGAGTTGTAAACAAAGTAATAACGAAAAAGGCAATGAAGCTGAATCAAACATTGCTTTAGGCTCTTTATACTCTATCTCTGGAGAATACTTGCTGGCTGAAGAATATTTTTTACAAGGCCTTCTTGTCCAGCCGAACAACGGCTTAGGATTAATAGGAATGGCTAAAACACTCGCCAAATTGAACAAGACAGATGAAGCCAAACAATTTTTTTTAAAAGCAATAAATGCTGAGCCTGGCTACTGGCGAGCCTACGAAGGTTACGGTAATTTTTTCTATGGTAGAGGGCAATATTTTGATGCAAGTATACAATATTATAAGCAAAGCTTGTTGCAACCCAATAGCGAAGAAGCCTTTAATAGCTTAGGTGCTGCGTATTATATGGACTCTGAATTTGACAAAGCAACTGACAGCTGGCGCAAGGCTTTAGATATTAACCCAAGTGCTAATGCTTACAGTAACTTGGGTACATCATTGTTTTACGCTCGACGATTTACGCAAGCAATAGATATGTATAAACAGGCAGTTAATCTAAACCCGACAGATTTCATTGTTAAGGGTAATTTAGCAGATGCATTCAAATATGCGGGAAACTTGGAGATAACGGCGAGTCAATTTTATCAAGAAGCCATTTATGAAGCTCAAAAAAGTGAAAAAATAAACCCAAAAGATATAACCATTAAGGCAAGTATTGCAAGATACAGTTCAGAGCTTGGGTTTTGTCAGCAGGCTAAAAAAGAAGTAGATCTAATTGAGCAAACAGAAGTGAATGACCCTTATATATATTATGATTTCGCGTTGATTGAAAATAATTGTGGATCTGCCAACAGGGTCATTATGTTTTTACAAAAAGCCCTATCGTTAGGTTATCCGTCAAAACTTCTACTTAATGACCACCAATTTAATAAATATCGTAAACAAATATTGCAATTGTAGTAGACATTAGTATAAAAAAAGCACAAATTGGTAGAGGTCGAAATTTAGACAGCTCTAAAATTACATAATAATAACAAAAGGCTATAATTACACTTTAATAAAACAAGGAAGCTTTTATGACTCGCAAACGTCAAATCAAAATATTTACCTTCATTACTTTTATGCTTGCCAGTATTTTTACTGTTGCGACAGTTAACGCAGCAGGAATAAAGAAAAACCACCAAGAACTCATGATAAAAGTGAATGCAAGAGGCTGTGTAGACTCAGTTGTACTAAAGTCTCAAGACGATAATTGTGCTGGTACTGAATTTGCTGATACTTGCGGTAGAAACGGCAAAGATTGTGTATGCATGCAACCTAAAAAGTTTGTGAGTTGGGTTATTGATGCCGAAACTCGTTTTGAACTTAGATTCAAGGGCGACATGCCTTTCAAATCAAACTGCAAAGTCAAATCAGGCAATAATAGAAAGATACAGTGCAAAATTGATGCACCTGACGGTGATTATGAGTATGACGTTATCGCGGAAAGCTGCCCTGAGGAAGTTTATGATCCGAGAATTGTGATCCGTCGCTGAACGCCTTGGGCTCAGTCAAGCCCAAAGCTTAGGTTAAACTTAACGACTAGGCCAAGTGATATTACATTAGGATCATCACCTAGTGCAGGCACTACCTTGTCGCCATGGCCTTTGCCGTTGACACTAAAGTTAACACTCTGATCGTTATCAGTGCGAGCATAGGCAATATAGATAGTGATATTTTTATCAAGCAAATAATCATATCCAATTGCAAATTGTTGCGCATCGGCATTCTCACTGTCACTGTTAGTAAATGCTATTTGTGACTTGAGTATACCTTTGTGACCAATTTTTACAGAACCTCCTAAACTATAGCTGTCGCGCTCTACTCCAGCTATTCCCATAATATCGCTTTCATTTTGGAATCCGCCGCCAAACGTAAAGCGACCAAAGTCGTAGCCAAAAGTTAATGCTAGAGAAGTATGGTCATTCAGAAATGAATCGGATTGACCAATACGGGCATAAGCGAGTCCTAACATTAAGTCTGATGAGTTATAACTACTTTTAATGATGGTCTTATCAGAATCAGCTTCACCCTCTTCTGGCGTATATGTAACTGCAATGTCGAAGTTATTATAATTTGGAGTCTGGTAGTAAATAACATTATCTAAGCGGCCAGGAACGCCAGACGCTTCCCAAAAATTACCTAAATCACCTACTTGGTCAGCAAACAAATTATAGTCATTCGCCCATTGATCGAGTGCCGGCATATGACCAATAAGTATTTTACCAAAATTGCCTCGCAGGCCCACATAGCTCTCTCGCCCTTTAGTAAATATCTGCCCTGCTGAATCGGCACCACCATTTCCATCGTTGAAGCCTTGTGCCGTCAAATCAACACCGGTTTCATATTGGAAAATGGCCTCCAAATTCTCGTTCAATGCATAACTACCGGATACACCAAGTCGAGAAGAATTGCTCGTTACATAATTGCTTGTTAATTGCCCGTCATCAATCATGTCAGCTGATAGGTGACCCAGCCCATAAACTGAAAGTTCTGATGCGTGCGCAATATGCACAGCTTGGCTTAAAAGAGTGCTTAGTATTAAGACACCAAATTGCGTTTTATTCATCGATATAAATTCCCAAACGTTATTTGTAAAATCACTCAGCAGTCTAAAAGACGTTTTAATATTTCGACGCATTAAACCTTAAATTTAGAATAAGGGCATACCCTAAGGTAGTCTTGCGTCAAGCATTTATGTTTCTTGAAAAATTCACCATTGAAGCCTCAATATGAGTTAAGTTTTAAAACCACTATTAAGACTTCAACCTTTTATCTAACGCTTGTATCGGCTGAAATTTGTAAACATGAACGAGTAGAAATACCTAATTGAACGTTGCGAAGTCATTTTTTGAATAGGAAAAGGTCAAAACTTGCTGGGTATGAAAGCATCTCTAACTAATCCTCTCAGTCTATTTGAGTTGCTAACTGTGCGAAGTCAGGCACCGAAAGCCTGCAGTTGGCACGAATGCCACTGGCAGAAATCATCCTATTGATTTGCATTTGAAGCAGAAACTCAATTCCAAGACACGGCTGCACCTAATGGAGTGCAGCTGCATCTAATTGAGTGCAGCAGCGCCTAATGAAGTGCTGCTATGGCTAATGAAATACAGCAATTGCCGCATGGATTGTCAAAGCAATGATGCACAGACTGGAGAGCATGAACAGAGAGAATCGAATCACAATCCGATTGAAGGTTACTTGAACCAAGCTATGCATGACTCGCAGAGCAACGTAAATCCAAGCTATTATTAGATTCAATCCATCTCCCATACCAAGCATGGCCAAAACCAAACAAATTACATAAAAAAGTGTTGGTTCGGTGAGCAGATGATTGTAGTTTTGTGCTTTCCACTGGACTTTTGGAGGAAGTAACTCATCCAAGTCAGATCCCTTTCCACCAGTCATATTAGGAATATCGATCTTAGCTTTTTTCATCGCAGGAATGCGGGTGAAATACATCCACAGCCACACGATCATGGTCCACAATACTAGTGTGACGATGGGTTGAAAAATTGGACTATTTACCATTTTGAATTTCCTTAAATGTGGGCGAGATAAGCCCCAGCGACTTGGATCAGGTTTAGATACTGTGCAATTGTATCAGTGGGTCCCTCCAGAGCGCAACAGGGCGAACTTGGAGCCAGTGTTAAAATCCAAACACAACAGGCTTTATCAGCTCAGTTCTAAGTCATTAATAAGTGCAATAAGCCTTTTTCTAGCAGTCCCATCTAACGTTCTAAGAGGCAAAGGCAAGCTAGGGGAATTTATGAGATCTTGAAGCTCAGCAGCAGTAGCTATTACTCGCAGACTTCCACCGTTTTGTTTGAATAAGTCCCATATTGGTCGTAAGCGTTCGGAAAGACGTGTGGACTCCTTAATATTACCAGAAAGTGCCGCTCTAACTATCTCTAAGGTTGTATGTGGGAACAATCCACCTATAACTGAATACCAAACTTCGCAACCGGCATTTAATCCTGTTGCACCAGATGCATCTCCACTTATTCCGATCGTTACATGTGGTGGGATCATCGCACGTAAACGTTTAACACGGGCCTTTGCTTCTTCCAGATCATCAGGGACGCCAGGAATTTTAATGGAACGTACGTTTGGAAGTTGAGCGATACGACCATGAAGTTCGTCGCTGAATGCAAAGTGGGTAGTGCTAGGATTGTCATAAACACATAGGTCAATCGATAGCTCACGTGTCACCGTTTGGTATAGGTTAAATACATCTGTATCGGATAATTTTTGATAAGACATTGGAGCTAATAACACGGCACTCACTCCAGCTTCTTGGGCGTCTTGTGCAAGAGACAAAACATCTCGAGTTCGCAAAGCACTGATGCCTGCAATAACAGGAACTTTTCCGGCATGCCTCACTGCCAACGCAGTGAGATGCATGCGCTCATCTAGAGTTAGATAGGCATAGTTGCCGGTAGAACCCAATACACCAATTGAGTCTACACCAGCTAAACAAACTCTATCGACTAGCTTGACGAAATCAGCTTCGTTTATGCTATTTTCATTCATGGGCGTTAACACAAATGCACTGAGGCCTGAAAACACTTGATTCTCCTTTTGTATTTGATATGTGACCACTAATTCAAGTCTCCCGCCATAACTTCTTTGTGCCCAATAAATAGTACATACCATAGACACAGCAGATTACTGAGCTTACAACCCAAAACGTCATTGAATTTTGATGCACTACGGGGTCTGAAGTAAGAAACGGTGCAAATAGCCCTACAACACCACGAACAAGATAAACAGCAGTAATTAGAACCAAACAAGTCTTCAATAATGGCAACTTAACAATAAGGCCTGCACCTGACCAAGCATAAAGTCCCCACACAGCGAGAATAGAAGAAATTGCTATAGTGACGATTGTGGGATAAGGGTCACCGGCAGAAGAAAGTTGCGCCATTCTCTCGCCTGCGCCAAAAAACAAATACCAATCAGGACCGCCAAAGATACAAGCGATATGCAACAAGGATGCAAAAAAGCTCAAGATGCCAGCAATTATAAGTTGATAATTCCTTTGCATTTAAAATCCTCTTGTCACATAACACCCAATTAACGGGCCTAAGCAAGGCGCGATAATGCCGAAAGTATGCCGTGTTTGTGTCCCAGCGACCGAAGCGAGTGCGTTAAATTGATTGTTATGTCCCGGGTTCAAAGAAAGGTTTCCCATCAGCAAGGTCATAGATTTCGATCTTCTCGCCAAGCCTAAGCATTCTTTTCCCTAGTGTTGGGAAATCGGCAATTTCGTGTTCTTTATTCTCTCCACCCATCATGTAAACCAATTCTGTCTGAAATGGATTAGTCATGTTATGTGGAACTGACGGAGTCGGAAATGCAACAAAATCTCCCGGTAAAAGCTCATATTCTTCACCATCAATCTGAGCTAAACCTTTACCTGAAATTACGTAAACCCATTCCTCTTCCGTGTGGTGAAGATGATAAGCAAACGATTCTTTTCCTGGTTCAATACGAACTAGACTAACGCCAGTGCGAACCAAGCCAGCGAGTCGGCTCATATGAGTTCCAACAAGCTCCGATTTGGGATTCCATGGATGAGAAAACACACTCTTATTTTCGTCTATTTCTGATCTTCTAAGTATATGCGGATACATTTTATCTTTATCCATCACATTTCCTTTTTATGTTGCAGGTTGCTGGCTACCCTCGAGTACGGGGCTATAAATACCCCAGATGGCAAACGGTATTAATAATAATGACAACACAATAAGCCAAGTTAGTACTTTCATTTCATTACTGCTTTTGCGTTTACTAACTCTAAATAATATAAAGGCCGAAATTAATCCTAAAATCCCCCAATAGCGATAGGAACCAATTAATAAAGATGTTTGAATAGGCAGCTCCGATTCAAAAGAATCGAATACAATTTCAAACTGTTGGATTAATATAAAAGCACCATACGCAAACACACTAAAATAAAGCGTTGAAATTGTAGCTGCTATTATTTGAAAATTACTCTTAACTTGAACCATGAACTGCATCTCCTTTTGCAACTGGAGTAATCAGAGGATACTCTTTCTGCACATATAGTGGGCTGATTGTAAATTCATCGTAGCCGGGAGCGAAACTGCATGCGATAGCCTTACAATTTAATCCAAATAATATTATAAACAGTGTAGAATTGTGCACAAGCCTCCTGAGTAACTAACTCATTTAAACTTATTTCAATCGACACTCCGGCAGCAGAAAACTCAAGCTCCAGTATCTCCATGTAATACTTCAGACTAAAAATTTCACCTGAGCCCAATGTCTGGTTTTCTTCGATTAGCTTAAACGAGTTCGCATGGACAAAAATCACGGTTAAGCTAGGTTTATTTACTGGATGATCTTGTGTTTTTCCTTGAGCTGAACGAGAAACAGAAAATTGCGTAATGCTTGCTGTCTGTACTGATTTGTTAAGTATGCTCGTCCAAAACCTTGATTTGCGCAATGTCCATTACCCTGATGTGTGTTTGGTAATAATATTTGCCAGATGGTTTACCTTGTAAACCAAAATTAATTCTAATCCTTTTTGCCTGTCCAAAAACTGAAACGGATTTGTTTATAAAATACTCTTGTGGTGTTGCTCCATATTTTTCCACAAACAAGGGAACTAGACTAGGATGTATAGCCACTGTGACTGAGCGTTGGTCACGGTAGTCGAATTCTGTATTGAGGTATACAAACGGCCCTTGCTTCCCAGCCGCTTTGATTTTTAATACGTACTCGCCTTCGACACCATCCGGCGCAGATCCTGCCGCGCTTTTGATTATTTCCATAGTGTTGGAATAAGATATCACTAATTCCTTACTGGGTGCAGGCTGAGTTGTGGTGCATCCAGCTAAAACAAGAACGAGACTTAATAAAACTATTTTCATTTTTTATTTCCTAATGAATACATAACACCATTTTAAGCCGAGGGCGCGTGCTCTTCGCGAACATCTAATCCATCTTCAAAATTTTGATTATATGTACATTTACAACTAGTCAAAATAAGACAAACCCTGAATCAATTGTTCAACGGGAATAACAGTACCCGTTTGGTCGTCTATTGTGATTCCATTGCACTTTGTATTCAATAAAATAGCTGTAGAAAATGCTGAAACGGCTTCACTTTCTCTTGCGCCAAAACGGAATTGGTATACTAGCCCATTAGTCAATTGTTGAGGCACAAGGACTTGAAAGAAATCTGGTAATTCTTTTACTGGAAATGAGTAAGACTCGACACCCGCAGCCTTTCCACTAACGGTCGCAGGCAGAAATCCGCTGTGAGTTTTTAGCTCAATCTCTTTTTCATACTGTATTGAATACCCAAGTTCATCTGAATATTCATTTAACTTAGTAGTCGTAGTATCGCAATCAAGCGCTAGAATTACGAACAAACTCATAGACATGGAGACATCCTTTCCTTTTCAGAGCTTAAATTTTCAAAGTACATATAACACCCGATTAAGCGGCGTTGGCCGCTCTTGCCAATGTCCGTCTTCAAGTATTTGTTATTCACGTCTTGCCACAAGCTCTTTACATTCGGGACATTGCACATATTGGGTGTTACCCACTAAGCAATTATCTAAAGCTATTTGCAAACATTCGTTTGGAGCGAGATCAGTGCAACATGATGGACAAATCACACCGTTTTTACTATGCCACCTGCTCATAGTAATTATTATGTAAAGAGCTAGTAACACAAGTAGACTCAAACCTGCTAAAAACTCATTTTTACCAAGTAAAAAACCAAGAACTATACTTACGGTAAGTAAAATAACAAAAAACGCTAATATTATCCGGTCACGCTGAACTGTAGCTCGACTATATGTGGCTATAGCTATATTCAATTCATCAGCATTCATAATTCTACCCATAAAGTGAATAAAATCTTATTATGAAGACTTCATGGTAACCCTCAGGTTGTTTCATCTAATAAGCTCCCCATTCCTTGATTGATATCAAAAGCTTACCCCTGATCAGGTAACAATTTCCACTGCTTTTAATCGAGGATACTATGAATTCATAGTAACAACGGTATTTAAATTGTCATCAAACACAGGTGAAGTATGAGCTACAGCCTGTTATTTGGCTTTGTAATATGTGTGTTACTGAGACTTTTAAGCAACACACATAGCAAAAACACCAAAAATTAAACAAAGGAGTAAAGGCTATAGCCTGCTGGTTGAACGAAATTTGCTGCAACACTTTTTCTTCTTATATACGGTATGACTTAGCAAAGGTATAGTGGTAGCTTAATCCTTAATCCTTAATCCTTAAATAGCCTATGGGAACACTATGTTAAAACCTCTACTAAGCATTTTTCTTTTAGCATTTGTTACTGGCTGCAATATAACGAAAACAATGACAGATAAAACGACACCAATTAAAATTGCCGCATTTAATGTGAGCATGGAAGCTACTAATTATGTGGGTCGTGATGTCGACTTGGCTAACGGCAACGTGCTCATGGAGCGCTTAAAAAAAGATGAACAGCAAATAAAAAATATTGCTGAAATTATTCAGCGCACCCGCCCCGATATTATTTTACTGAACGAGTTTGATTATATAAAAGACCCTAGCCAAGGCGTTGAATTATTTGTTAAGAACTATTTGAATGTGGCGCAGCATGCCTCAGTTAATTCTATTGATTATCCTTATTATTACTATGCTCCAGTGAATACCGGTAAGCCAAGTCCTTTTGATTTAACGGGTGATGGCAAGAAGACCGGTACACAAGGAGATGCTTGGGGTTTTGGCTTTTTTGAAGGTCACTATGGAATGGTGCTATTGTCGCGCTACCCCATTGACCGAGATAACGCGCGAACTTTCCAAAACTTTAAGTGGAAAGATATGCCCAATGCATTGCGCCCCGTTGTCCCGAGCAGCATTGCGCATTTTTACAGCGATGAAGTATGGTCACAGTTTCCACTGTCGTCAAAATCTCACTGGGATATTCCAGTTAATGTAAATGGCACTACCGTGCATATTTTGGCATCTCACCCAACTCCGCCTGTGTTTGATGGACCAGAGGATCGTAACGGCAAGAGGAATCATGATGAAGTGCGTTTTTGGTTAGATTATATTAAACCAAATGCGGGTTCGTATATTTATGATGATAAAGGAGCCAGTGGTGGTCTTGCACCGCAATCTCGATTTGCGATTGTGGGGGATTTAAACGCCTCTAGCACTGAGGGAAGTTCACTGAAACAAGCGATTTCCGGCTTGTTAAGTAGTTCTTTAGTCAACGACAATAGTATTCCGTTTAGTCTGGGTGGTGATTTGCATGACCGCGACAACGTGTTGTCCCAATATCATACAGCATTTTGGGGAATGCGTGCCGATTACGCCGTGCCTTCAAGTTACGGCATGGATGTAATTGATAGCGGTATTTTTTGGCCCACGAAAGACCAGGAAACTTATCGCTTAGTAAAAGACCGAGCAGCGTCATCTGACCACCGATTAGTATGGTCGACGGTCACCCTCAAATAATTCAATCGCACAGTTGAGCTAGACTAGTAGCTGCATGATTAGCTGAGGGTTTAATTTACCCTATTCGAGCTATGCAGTGCCGTCCGCATCTTATTCACGAGTGTTTTCCCACATTAACATGGCAACACAACTTCAATTAGCAAAGCAGTGATTTATTGACTACTGTTTCTAAAAACAACATAAAAATAATAAATATGATTAAATTAAATATAATTAGTATATTTATTGAGCTGTATGTTATGTTGAATGTGTACTCTAGATTTACAACGATAGAATTTATAAATATGCAATAACTAGCATGATGAAAGAGAAACATCCTTGGGCAAAGTTTGTCAGCGTTAATAAACATTTCAATGTTCCTTTTTCAAACGTGAAAGCAGTCTAGCTAATAGAAATCAAGGGATGAATATCTCATTGAAGTATGGGAGGTTCATTTTAATAAGCTTAACAAAGGAATTGTCTGCCAATGAAGATAGTCATCGTGTTGATCTTGCTGGTAATAGCTACCGTTGTATTTCATTTTGTAAGCCCCTGGTATTTCACTCCCATAGCCTCTAATTGGAGCAGTATTGATGATACGATCGATCTGACTTTTGTAATTACTGGTGCTGTCTTCGTGCTTGTGAACTTATTTCTCGCCTACTGCATCTATCGTTATCGCCATAATATAAAAACCCGTGCTCACTACGAGCCTGAAAATAAGAAGCTCGAAATTGGATTATCGGTTGTTACAACCATCGGCGTTGCAGCAATGCTTGCCCCTGGCCTTTTTATCTGGTCCGAATTTGTAAATGTCCCTAAAGAAGCACACTTTGTAGAAGCCGTTGGTCAACAGTGGCAATGGAGCTTTCGTGCACCCGGAAAAGATGAAGTTTTAGGTAAGGTCGACTCTCGTTTTATTAATGAATCTAATCCTTTTGGTATAGATCCTAAGGACCAAGCTGGACAAGATGATGTCCTAGTATTTGGTAATGAATTGCATCTACCTTTGGATAAACCAGTTAAGTTGTTATTGCGATCTAAAGATGTTTTGCATAATTTTGCAGTTCCGCAGTTCAGGGTGAAGATGGACCTTGTACCCGGAATGGTTACGCACCTCTGGTTGACCCCAACCCGAACCGGTAGTTTTGAAATTCTGTGTCAGGAGCTCTGTGGTATTGCGCATTTTGTCATGCGTGGTCGAGTAATTGTCGATTCAGAAGAAGACTATGAAACTTGGCTAACAACTCAACCCACGTATGCTGAAACGCAAAATAAAGTAGTTGGTGACCCTGCGCTCGGTCAAGCTTCCTATGCAGTATGTGCCGCTTGTCATGGTGCCCAGGGCGAAGGCAATATTGCATTAAATGCGCCTAATCTCAATGGCATGTCTGATTGGTATTTGGCACGGCAACTCGACTATTACAAAAAAGGGGTAAGGGGCGCCCATAAAGATGATCCCTTAGGCCAACAGATGAAAGCGATGGCAGCAACTCTGGTAACTGATAAAGCAGTGAGTGATGTCGCCGCATACATCCAAACTCTGCCTGATATTGTTCCAAAAGCGACAATTGAAGGTGACGTCGAGCGGGGTCATTCATATTTTGTGACTTGTGGAACTTGTCATGGGGCAAAAGGAGAAGGCAAATTTGGTGTGAATGCACCACGCCTTGCTGGTCAACACGATTGGTATTTAAAACAACAAATTATGAACTTCAAAAGCGGTGTTCGCGGTAATCATAAGGATGATTTATATGGTGTCCAAATGGTGCTTATGTCGAGAATATTGCCAAATGAGCAGGCTATAGATGATGTCCTTGCCTATATTAATACTTTCAATTAGTCCAAGCAGAATACAGGTAGTGAACAATAAATAACAAAACCAATAAGCAGTAATAAAGGGAGATATGAATGTCATATACAGCAATTGCCGATCAGCCCGAAGGCGAATCACATGATCCTGATACCTTTATAACAAAATACATCTACAGCCAGGACCACAAAGTTATTGCTATTCAATATACGATAACTGCAATCGTCGTTGGGCTAGTGGCATTAGTGCTCTCTGGATTGATGAGGCTGCAGCTAGGTTTCCCTGATACTTTTTCCTTTATTGACCCTACAAACTATTACCAGTTTATTACCATGCATGGCATGATCATGGTGATTTATTTATTAACCGCTTTACTCCTTGGCGGCTTTGGTAACTACCTTATTCCCTTAATGGTAGGCGCTAGAGATATGGTATTTCCATTTTTGAATATGCTGAGTTTTTGGTTTTACTTTGTATCCGTTTTAGTGTTAATGGCGAGTTTCTTTGTCACCGGTGGGCCGACCGGGGCCGGCTGGACCCTCTATCCGCCGCAGGCTATTCTTGAGGGCACACCTGGCTCTGGCTGGGGCATCATATTGATGCTTATATCTCTGACTATTTTTATTATTGCCTTTACCATGGGCGGACTCAATTACGTAACTACTGTCTTGCAAGCTAGAGCGCGGGGTATGTCATTGATGCGCATGCCGCTTACTATTTGGGGGATATTTGTTGCAACCATTTTAGGCTTGTTAGCATTTCCGGCTCTTTTGGTTAGTGCCATAATGATGTTGCTGGATAAAATCGTTGGTACCAGCTTCTTTATGCCTGCTGTGGTTTCGATGGGTGAACAGCTGAACTATTCAGGTGGCAGCCCAATATTATTTCAGCATTTGTTTTGGTTTTTCGGTCACCCCGAAGTTTACATCGTTGCCCTACCCGCATTTGGTATGGTCTCCGACGTATTAGCTGTGCATGCGAGAAAAAATATATTTGGATATCGAATGATGGTTTGGGCCATAGTTGCCATAGGTGGCCTCAGCTTTATTGTTTGGGCACATCATATGTATGTCAGCGGCATGAACCCCTACTTTGGATTTTTCTTTGCCACCACGACCTTGATCATTGCAGTACCCACAGCCCTCAAAGTTTACAATTGGGTACTAACGCTTTATCGAGGAAATATACACTTAAGGCCACCCATGCTATTTGCTATTGGCTTTATCTTCACGTTTACACACGGAGGCCTTACCGGCTTATTTCTGGGTAATGTGGTTGTGGATCTGCCGCTGTCCGACACTTATTTTGTGGTGGCACATTTCCATATGGTTATGGGTGTATCCCCTATTATGGTGCTCTTTGCTGCCATTTATCACTGGTTTCCTCTGGTCAGTGGTAAGCATCTCAATGATAAATTGAGTAGACTTCATTTCTGGATAACCTTTCTCGGTACTTATGCTATTTACCTGCCGATGCATTACCTCGGATTTTTAGGTGTGCCTCGTCGCTATTACGCCATGGGGGACACCGATTTCATACCGGCCTCTGCTCAAACGCTCAATGCGAACATTACTGTTGCAGCATTGATTGTTGGCTTAGCACAGCTAATTTTCATTTATAACGTCATCAGAAGTTTGTCAAAAGGAGAAAAATCAGAACCCAACCCTTGGCAAGCCACATCTTTGGAATGGCAGACGCCCGATTTTCCACCTAAACATGGTAACTGGGGCAAGACATTACCCGTGGTATATCGCTGGGCCTATGACTTCAGTGTGCCAGGAGCCAAGTACGACTTTATCCCACAAAATGTAGCCCAAGAAGACGTTGAACCAGAAGACCTTGAACGAGAAGGCCTTGATCAAGACGGCGGTGATGGAGAAATCAGCAGCGAAGGTGTGGAGAGCATGGGGGATAAAACATGAGTTTTTTCAAAACACTGGGTGAGAAACCTTGGCTCGCTCAAACGGGTGAAATTCCCCTCATTAATAATGCTGAACAGACTATATTGAAAGGTAAGACTGCATTAAAATTCTTTTTAGCAGTTGTTGGCGTTATTTTTTTCTTATTCACTGTGACTTTTTTATCGCGTACCCAATTCCCCGATTTCATGGCACTTTCTGGTGAGCCTTGGCAACCCTTCACTAACCCTGTTCAGCTCTGGTATAACTCTGTTGCTCTATTAATAGGAGGTATTGCATTGCAATGGGCCAAAGTCAGTGCAAAAGAAAATCACCTTAATAGAGCGCTAGCTGGAATTATCGTAGGCATTTTCTTCAGTCTGTCGTTCTTAATCGGCCAGTTACTGGTTTGGAATCAATTATATGATTTAGGTTATGTACTCACTTCTAATCCAGCCAACAGCTACTTTTATCTTTTCACTGCTGTACATGGTTTGCATATTCTGGGCGGTTTAGTGGCCTTATCCAAAGTAACTTTCCAGTTCATTCGAAAAAATTCCCTTACTAAACTGAGTGCGGGCATTAGTCTTTGTGCAACATATTGGCACTTTTTATTTGTTGTATGGCTGCTACTTTTTGCTTTATTGACTAGCTCACCAGAAACCTACAAAACTATTGCACAACTTTGTGGATTCTAAGGATGAAGATATGAATACTGATGCAGGAGCCCAAAGCACGGGCATTAAAAGCCTAGTAGAAGACTGGTCTGCAGACAAACAGACCTTTAATATATCGTGGGGCAAGCTCATGATGTGGATATTTCTACTTAGCGATACCTTTATTTTTAGCATATTTTTATTAAGCTACATGTCAGCAAGGATGGCTGCCACAACCGTTTGGCCCCCAACCAGTGAAGTTTTCGCCCTGACAATTTATGGTACTCATGTACCTTTGCTATTAATCGCTATTATGACTTTTATTCTGATCACCAGCAGCGGCACCATGGCAATGGCCGTCAATTATGCTTATCGGGGCGATCGTAAAAAGACATTCATCTTGATGACCATAACCGCGTTGCTCGGGCTAAGTTTTGTGGGTATGCAGGCGTTTGAGTGGACCAAGCTAATCATGGAAGAAGGAGTAAGGCCTTGGGGTAATCCAATGGGTTCTGCTCAATTTGGCGCGACCTTTTTCATGATCACCGGCTTTCACGGTCTGCATGTAACAGGCGGTGTAATTTATTTGATGATTGTGGCCAATCGAGTCCGCTATGGATACTACGAGAAACGAGGCTATGACATTGTTGAGATAGCGGGATTATATTGGCATTTTGTCGATTTGGTATGGGTCTTTATTTTTGCATTTTTCTATTTATGGTGAGGTAACACTATGGCAGCTATAAGCGAACAAAAACTTCATCCAATAAGTACCTATTTAAAAATATGGTCATTATTATTTATATTAAGCTCGTTCTCCTATTTAGTGGACTTTTATGAAGTTCAAAGCTATCTAAGATGGACACTTATCTTATTCTTTATGTTTGCCAAAGCTGGCTTAATCGTGGCCTTTTTCATGCATTTGAAATGGGAACGACTAGCATTGATTTACACAGTATTGCTGCCCCCGATAGCCATTTTGGTGTTCATTGCCTTAATGTTCATAGAAGCTAATTATGTCTATCTCTCAAGGCTATTGTATTTTGTAAACTAAATAAATTGCACAAATTGATATAGTTGTCAGGGGGCGAAAAGCATGTGGAATATAAAAAATAGAGCCTTGAGTGCTTTCCTTCTGATGGCATTATTAGTCATATCTATTGCTATTGCGATCATCAGCACCTTGCCAGCAAAGCCGCCGTTAATTAATGGAATTTTGATCCCCGAGGCAATTGTAATAGATGAATTTTCAATCATTGATCATAACAATATTCCCTTTACCAATAGACAACTAGAAGGCAAATGGCATTTACTTAGCTATGGCTTCACTAATTGTCCCGATATATGCCCAACCTTGTTATCCGTCTTATCTGCAGTCAGTGAAAATCTTAATCAACAGCCACAATATTCTGATTTAAGCATTCTGTTTTACAGCATTGATCATCGGCGTGATACCGCGTCTCACTTGGCACAATATCTTGCTTACTTTAATAAGGATTTTATCGGCCTTACTTACATTGATGCGATGGTGGATAGTGCCCTACCCTTTGAAAAAAGTTTAGGAATGGTATCTATTTTAAAATCAGTTCAGGATGAAATAAGCAAAGATTCGGCTGAAAATAAGCAGCTTACATCTTACACTGTGAGCCACGGATTCATGCTTTATTTAATCAACCCTCAAGGTGATCTTCAGGCTGTATTTAGGCCCAAGCAAAGTGAGGACGGTACTTTTCATTTCACAGAACAGCAAATTCTCGACGACTATCTGGCTATCAGAAATTACTTGGGCTAAATTGAACTCACAAACCGTATAGCTAGCCGCCTATCAAGTTCAAATCACTTAAAAAAAACATTTCTAGGTGCTTGCATGATAACTTTTCGGTTTTTACCAACAATGTTCAAATCAGTTAATATCATGTGCTGTGTGGCTGCGCTGCTGATATTAATAAGTTGCAGAGCCTTTATACAAATAATTAATAAAAAGAAAATGGTCTTAACAAAAGCAGCAGAAGTAAGAATGACTAATGGATTAAAAAACTATATATAGACGCTAACGTTTGTGCAGTTTTACTTAGCCAATAAGACACTGAACTAATACATTTTATTGGTAAAAATCGACTATTAAGTTTTTACCGTTCAACTGTTATTTCTACCCGAAGTGAATATTGCTATACTTCGCATTTTCAATACTGACTAGGCTACTATGACCTATAAAAAAGACGACCAATTTAGTCACATAAAGCAACCGATAGCCATTTCTAACTGGCTC
Organism: uncultured Glaciecola sp.; assembly: GCA_905479945.1. GTDB lineage: Bacteria > Pseudomonadota > Gammaproteobacteria > Enterobacterales > Alteromonadaceae > Glaciecola. The sequence goes on from CAJQOP010000059.1 coordinate 85,518, forward strand.
TATTTCGTTGCATCTCTTGTTTTCATAATGGTTGTTGTTGGCGGTATTACACGACTTACCGAATCAGGGCTTTCGATTACTGAATGGAGGCTCATTACGGGCGCTTTGCTGCCCCTAAGTGAAGCCGCATGGCTATCAGAGTTCGAGAAATATAAACAGATCCCAGAATATATCCTTATAAACGGGCCGGCCGGCATGACCCTGTCGGATTTCAAGTTCATCTATTTTTGGGAATGGGTTCACCGTCTTTGGGGACGACTGATTGGCCTTGCTTTTGCTTTGCCATTTGCTTGGTTTGCGTTCAAACGCGCTATACCTGAAGGCTATGGTTTGCGACTTACTGTACTGCTACTTTTAGGCGGCATGCAGGGCGTTATTGGTTGGTGGATGGTAACGTCTGGTTTAACCCAGCGCACGGATGTTAGCCATTTTCGCCTGGCGACACATTTGTTGACAGCACTTCTTATTCTGGGAGCACTTTTCTGGACAGCTTTAGATCTGCGTCAGCTTTCCAAAGGCCAAAATAGAAAATCAAAATTGACTGTTTTTGGTCTGCTCGTGTTTATAGTTTTGTTTGTGCAGCTGTTATTTGGAGCTTATACGGCAGGGTTAAATGCGGGCTATGTTTCCAATACTTGGCCCTTGATGTATGGTTCTTTTATACCGTCAGTAATAGATTGGAGCGGTAATCTGTGGACATATATCAATAATGATCCAATTGTCATCCACTTTATTCATCGCTCGTGGGCTTGGGTAACGGTTATTTTTCTGATTATTTTAGCGTGGCGTATACGCGGACAATCCAAATTAGCATCGACAGCAATCCACAGTGCATATATTGCTCAGATGTTACTCGGCATTGCCACGGTATTAACTGGAGTAAACATATATTTTGCAGTTCTGCATCAGGCAGTTGGCGCACTGGTAGTAATATCAACTACATGGGGTGTGCATCTATTAGGGCGCTATAAGTAAGATATCGGCGAAGCAGGCGACTAGTGTGTTGTCCGCGCATGCCGCCCCTTTTCATAGTAGATTTCTAATTATCACGATGAGCAGCTATAGTGCGACAATCCACCCAGTGCAAAAAGCTCAAACGGTTTCAGCCGATAATATTTATCTTCTACACCTTTGGATTGCTCAGCGTATGGCTGCGTCATAACATCCTGTAGCTCTCGAACTAGAGAATAGTTGCCTGCGCTAGCTTGCTGATATGCAGGCACAACAAACCACTCTCTTAAAATGTATTTTGGATTAACAAGTTTCATTCTCTCAGAAAGCTCCTCACGAAAGTTAGGTGATACTGTATTAGCGCCGCCGATGAGAGACTTCCATTTTGTGAGCCAATTTGACCAGCGCTTATCCATCTCTTGGGAATTCTTGTAGAAGCTTTTTTTAAGTGGACCAATATCGTCAGGCAAAGCCGAAAGCTCTCGGAAGAAGATGGTGTAGTCGACTGGAGTTTGCGTCATCAGCGTTTCGAGCTCACTGAACAGCGCCGAGTCGAAAGTCTCAAGTCCAAGTTTGGCTGCCCACATCGTCTCCATTTGCGCTTGCATCACTATTGAAAAATCGTTTTGAATATCATCTAGCTCTTGCTGATATTCCTGATGCGAAGCTAGTAATGTCCGTAACGCAGAACAAAACATTTCGAAGTTACGTTGTGCTGCCACCGGCTGGTTCAAGAACGAAAAGTGCTGTCCGCCGCCTGTCCAAGACTGATAGTGCGGATTGAACACATCTAGGAAACCGAAGGGACCGTAATCAAGCGTGAAGCCGCCAGCCGCGCAGTTGTCACTGTTGAAGTTCCCTTGGCAGAAGCCAACGCGGATCCAGTTTGCAACAAGCAATGTAAGACGGCTGCGGAGTTCGCGCGCCAGCAACACCACTTTTTCACCACGGCTCAGTTTGTTATCAATGACCTCACTATATTCACGATCAATCAAGTGCAGCACAATTTTCTCGAGTTCCTCCATCGCTTTTAGATGCTCATTCTTACGGGCACGGCGAGCGAATAGCTCCAACTGACCAACTCGAATGAACGACGGTGCAACACGCGTCGATATAGCGACGGGTTCCAATATAAGCATGTCTGGGTCCATAGAGCGCGAGCCTTCGGAGTACCAAGGTCGCTTGACCTTCTCCGTTTTAGAAACATATAAACTCAGAGAACGTGACGTTGGCACGCCAAGAGAATGCATGTGCTCTTGTGCCAGGAACTCCCTGATACTAGATCGAAGCACGGCGCGACCATCTGCACCGCGGCAGTATGGCGTGCGGCCAGACCCTTTTAACTGCATTTCCCAGCGTTGACCTTTGATGACGGCCTCAAGTACGGAAACTGCGCGACCGTCTCCATAGCCGTTGCCAGTTTGGAACGGGCATTGTTGGATGTATTCTGTACCAAAGATGGAAAGTGCATAGCCAGTCGCCCAGCCGACTTTGCTTAACGGCTCCGGAACGAGCGAAATATCGCCGGAGAACATCCGAACGAAGTCTGCCGATTGGGCCATGCTGTCGGCGAAGCCAAGTTCGCGAAAAAAGTTTTTACTGTGAGCGACATACTCGGGTTCATTAATTGGCGTGGGTTTAACGGGAACATAATGGCCGGTGAATACTTGTCGCGGCTCGTGATCAGCGCCGTCTGCTTGAGCGTCAGGATCTCTATTGAGAGTATCCATAAGTGAATAGTTAGCCAATTTTGCGAGATCTTCTAGCGTCGCGACGGAGTCCACTGTGACTTGACCCCGAACTTGTTCATTTACCTTCACTTTTGAATTCTCCAAGTTTATTTGATCGCCTATTGCGCGCAGGCTTAGTGTGGGGCGCACAAACGGCTTAATGGCAGAAGCGACAATGCAAACCTAAACACTATATTTCGTGATTGATCCGGTGATTTAGCTCGTCGATTATTTGATTCGAAAGACTAATAAAGGCCACAAGACCGGCATCTGCTATTACCCTTTCATCAATAAGAAGCTGCAAGACCTCCTGTTGAACATCCACTGCCTGCACTCTGAATAGCTTTAGTTCAAGGTGGTCTGTTGCGGTTTTCGCTTCGCTACGAACGGCCAGTAGTTTGCTGTAAAACGTATCAACCCTATCCTTCTTTTCCTGCAGATGGCGGCGATATAAAGTAAACATTCCACTTCCGAACGCAACAATAAGTGTGAACACTAGTGCAATAATATCCACGTTTTTTTCAATAAAACTAGGTTTGTCTCGGTTGAGAAACTGTCTGCTGCCCTCGTGCAATGGAAGCATTAGGTCAACCGGATTGAATCTAATATCTAGCTCACGCATAACCAATGGATAATCAAGCGAGTACTCCTGAGCATTATTAAAAAGGTTCGTAGCAATATCAAACGCGACGTCAGTTGGAAATTCCTCATGCGCAATCATTACAGTGCGTATTGATAGGGTTGTGACCGCTTTGTCGCTGAGTGAGTAATATGTGCCCTTCGGTAACAGAAACCTTTTGAGATGATGATGTTTAAGAACAATAGCATCCGCAACAGATCCGTCCGGCACATCATTTTCATCAGAAAAGCTAAACAAGCGGTATCCATCAAGTTGTTCGATGCTCTCATTCGTTAATAGTCCACCGAAAATAAAGTACACATCTGGATTGATGGTCCAAGGGTTGTCTAGTATTTCAAATTCATCCAAACCAATATTGAAGTCCGTCGCTAATTGAATTAATAGGCGATCTGCTGCGCCACCTATTGGGCCTGCGTAGATTTTTGAGCCACGAATTAGCTCAATGAAATCGCTAGGTTCATTCTTCAAGTTGTGCAAGACGTGCAGTACACTTGGGTATAATGGTGCGATAGTTACAACACCTGGTATAGGGTGGTCCGGTTCCTCTAACACCCCGAGGTCTATCGATCTATTCTGAATGGATTTAAATATGTCAGATGGATTTGCCGCTTCAGCGAGTTCGATTATCAAGCCTTCTTCAGCCAATTGTTTTTTAACTGCCTCGGAAATAGATGGTGCTGGTAATTCAGTGGAAAAAGCTAGCGTTGTTTCGCGACTCTCATCACCGCACGATGCCAGCAAAATGAATAGCAAACACGTGCCAGCGAATCTAAAAGTGAGCACAATCAGTGATCTATCTGAAGGAAATTACTGTCTGCTTTGCTGCGAAAATCAGCAGGTTGGCTATTCCAAAGGGTGCGACCATTGGTAAATCCGGTAACCTCGAATAGAAGGAGCTTATCGTCTTCAATCTTGAAGTTGTCGTACTGCGGACACGTTACTCTGCCAAGCGCTAATGTAATTGCACAAAAGCCATTGTACTCGGGTAAATATCGCCCGGGCTCTTCAAGGAAGGACACGCGGTTATTGTCGTTGACAAACAAATACTTAAGTCCGTTGTAAGACGAAGCGAATTCTTTTGATCCAACTAGAGGGCCGCCATCTTGTCGATAGCTTACGAGATCGTAGCCGCCGTTCGCAACACCATCAGGTTCACACAAATTATGAGGAATCGGTTCTGAAAAAGACTGTGCAGTATGACGCTTATCCATCATCGCGGGTTCGGTTTGACCAAGCGCTGAAGCTGACAGCGTAATTCCGATCAATAACGAGAAAACTCTCGTGACATGGGCATTCATTTTTACTTCCTTTTGAACCTAGGTTAGCAAGAATAAACCACATCCCTGATCTATTCAATATACTTTGATTTGGGGCCCTTTAGGCATAATCTGACCAGTATGGGCAATGTCATCAATGACTCCTTGGGCATATTTACACACCATGAATTCGTCAAAAAATATTTGCTTTAAGAGATTAAAAGGGCTGGCCCCACTTTAGAACCAACCCTTTTATTTTCAGATATTATAAATCCATTAGAACCTATAAGTTCCTTTCAGATACATGAATCTGCCTTGCCCACTATGCACAGACTGCACATAACCGACAAATTCATGATGACTAAATGGCGGCTTTTCATTCAACAGATTAGTTGCACCAATAGTCAGTGTCGTGTTGTCTATGCCGCGATAATTGGCGACAAGGTCAACTGTAGTCATAGAATCAACGGTTTTATCTTCAAAGTTAGAATCAGCATCACCCTCAAACTCACCAATGTAGTTAATTGCTAAGGTTGCGCCGAGGTCTTCCAAATTCCAATTTACCGAGGTGGTATGACGAACTTCTGGCTGCTCAAATTGACCTTCTTTTAAGTTTAAGCGTTTATTGCCATCAGCTCCCGGTCTGAACTCTTCATACTTCAACACATAGTTCATTACAAAGCCGAATTTGAATTCACCCACATCACTCGTCAATTTATAACCCAAATCGAAATCAATCCCGGTGGTTTCTACATCTCCAATATTTTGGAATGAATCGAAAATACGCACCACTTCACCAGGATCATTTGGATCTGCTGTTGGAATGCGCACCACAACCTCCTGATCATTACTGAAATTGTCGAACACAAATTGCGTATCTGAATCAATAATGTCCTCAATATCATAGCTATAATAATCAAGCGAGAAATCTAAGTCTTCACTGATTTCAAAAATCATACCTAGGTTAAAGCTTTTAGATTCTTCCGGCCCTAAATCAGGGTTACCTGCAAATATAGCGGTGTATTCTGCAGGTTGGCAGCCTATATTAACCGCATCACAGCGACCGTTATCCACTAAGTTTGGAGATTCATCCGTGCGACCCAATCCAAGTTGATGTAATGACGGTGCTCTGAACGCCGTACCATAAGAGCCTCGGAAGGAGAGATTATCCATGGCTTTATACAAGAAAGATATTTTAGGGTCAGTAGTCGTACCAAAATCACTATAATCTTCATAACGAACAGCAATTTGAACTTCTAAATTATCTAACAGTGGAATTGCAAATTCTGCGGCAATTGCGGTGCTATCTCGCTGGCCATTAGCTTGAGTGGCCTCGGTACCAAAAACTTCACCCCGCAAGAACTGGTCATCTGGATTATCGCTGATGGCTTCTTCACGATATTCCGCTTTTAAAGCAAGCATGATCTCGTTCCCATCTATATCAGCAATTGGGCCAGATATCGTCGCGTCGAGCGTCTTATTCGTGGACTTACCAATACGCGTTGTTGTAGTTTCAATGAAATCTAAGGCTTCTTGGGTATTTGTAGAAGGTTCAAAGGGATTCCACAGTTCGCTATCAATCGCTTCTTGGACTCGGCGTGAATTCGGAAAACCGTCAACACCGCGTTCTACTGATTCACTTTTAATGTAGCTGTAAGCTGCTTCCCAGAACCAGTCACCAAATTCACCATTTAGCCCCATGATCACTCGGTAATAGTCAGTATCGACGCGTTTTTCTCTATTGCCTATGTCAACCGTTCGGCGGCGCATGGTCAGGTCTTGGCCGAAGTATAGGCTCGTTGGATCGTCGGCAAATGGATGGTTTGCATTATCGCCGTCCATGAATAACTCGTTGAAACTAGGGCTACCAGCGCCGCGCACAATAGATTTGGAGTTTTGACCATTGAAGTCAACAAAGCCTTTTAGCTCATCAGTTATTTCATAGCGACCCAGGTAGTTGTAACTAAAACGTTCGGCGTCGGGGATCATTGTCATGACAGGAGCATAGTCATATCGACAAAGGTTGTTTGCACGATCAATGTCTTGAGGTGCGCAGCGATCAACGCCGAACTCATCGATTATCCTAACAGTAGGATCCGAGCGCAGCGCTATGGTACCGGGAATGCCGGATGAACTTCTAAAATCTACCGCATCAGGATCGTTTGGTCGCAAGGATGCTTGGTTTGCTGATCTCGAATATGAACGGTCACCATACAGGACTTCTTCACGGTCAAAATAATCAAGGATAAAGGTGTGGCTAAATTTATCACCACTATTACCCATGAGCACACTGACGTTTTGCTCTTCACCGCCACCGTCGGCAGTGTCTCCATATTTAACCGATACTTCGGCGCCGTCAAAGTTATCCTTTAGCACTACGTTAATAACACCGGCTATGGCATCTGAACCATAAGTTGCTGATGCGCCATCTTTAAGGATGTCTACACGAGCGATGGCCGACAGTGGGATATTATTGATATCCACAAATGCGGTGTCGATGCCTTTTGCGAAGGGTGATACTGACACTCTGCGACCATTGATTAAGATGAGCGTTGAATCTGCCCCTAATCCACGCAATGACACACTTGATCCACCGTTAGCAGTATCGTCACTGCTATTGCCTTGGGTTGAGAATGTACCTTGCCCAGAAATTGGGAGTTTAGTGAAAAGACTTATTAGGTCGGTAACACCTGAGTTGGCGATGTCGTCTGCACCAATGGATGTTAATGGTGAAGGTCCTTCCATGTCGGTTCGTTTTATCAGTGAGCCGGTGACTGTAATGCGTTCTACATTTTTTTCATCTTGCGCTACGGCAATATTAGAGCCTAATGCTAGGCATACTGCGGAGGATATTGCTGCTAACTTCAATATTGAATTTTTCATCATATGTTCCCTATGTATTGATCTTAGTTCACATACTCCATACTGCGTGAACCTTTGTTATAGCAAGTAACTGCTTTTAAACAGCATAATTGTTATAACACATAGGGGTTGATTAATTTTTGTACAATTGAGTTTTCCGTAGAAATAAATGTAAGTGGATGTTTTTTAGGCGAATTTAAAATGTTCAATTACGTCTATAATTACCATCATCTTATTGATAAGCGTGATATTTATTTTCCCAGCGCAATTTCGTCATAAACCTTAGTGTAAATAATGTCACCCACTTAAGAAAATGAACGGAAACATGAAGCACCTAAAATCAATAGCACGCGCAGCTAGCATCGTCATGCTCTGCGCTTATAATTTCGACTACCACTGCTATTATGCAGAGTTACTAAGAACACTACTACTATTTCGCTCTGCAGGTATATCAGATGAGTATTCAACAAATTCCACTTCAAGCCCGTTCGGATCATAGAAGTACATGTTTTTCCTATATGGGTTTTGTGCGCCATAATTATGGCCTTTGAACCCCGCATTGGTGAGTCTTGTCACTAGCGCATCGAGCGCTGTCACAACATAGCCCATGTGGCCGAAACCAAGATGCACGTCTTTCTTGATAGTCACATCGGCATTAGCATTTTGGTTAAACGTGAGAAATTGCCAATCATCTCCAAAGTGTATCCATTTGCTGCTTTGATCTTCCTCCTCTCCACTATCACGTACTATCCAATGAGGGAAGGCTGCGCGATAAAACGTAAGGGTATTTTCGATGTTATTTACGTCTAAATTTAAATGTTCCAAATGCATATTGTTTTTCCTTTTAGGTTAATTCCAGGCTAGCTTAATACCTCAAGCTAACTTGAGGTCAAGCCTTTTTGCATTAGTCTAAAAAGCAGCAGGTAAATGAGGGTTGGCTAATTGAAACTTTTTACGTCCGCGCAGATCCAATCGATTAACTAGGTTTGGGTGATGCATTTCGAATAAGGATTGATGCTTACCATTGGCTATCGCGATTTTTAAGCCGCGCTCGATTGCACTTGCAAGGTTTTTCCTATCGGGATGAACATAGAAAACCAAAGGAAGGGGGTAGTAGATTAACGTCGTCGGTTCTATTAATAATGGGCAGGACTGATCGCTAAGTTCTGGTTGGTGCTCTTGTAAAAACTCTTTAAAAACCGTTTCAACCTCATTGGCTCCCAAAGCAATATAGTCGAATTTTTTATCTAATAAGCGCCCGAAAAGTTCATCCAAACTGCCCTTTTCTGAGACCTTAAAACCATTGTGCCTAAACAAATCGGCATCTGCCCAAGTAGCAGGAATACCTACCGTCATTTGCTGCAATTGTTCAAGACTGTCCAGCTTAGCAAAATGCTCCTTGTGCTCCTTAGATATTATCAGTAAACGGTGGCCCAATAACCCGCAGCAAAGCGCTTGCTCAATTACAATAATTGGCTTACCTAAAAATTTTTGATTGCCCGCCACAGTCACAAGCACATCACACTCAGTCGAAAAAATATTGCCTTCATCAATAGCACTTGGGTAATCTTTTTGGTCAACTAAAATCTCAGCTTCGAGCATACCGGCTTGTTCCAAGCACAAGGACAGAAGTTGGATCTCATATTCACGCCTAGTGGAAGATTTATTGCCATTCCAAAAATGTATTTTTTGCTGGCCATTTTTCATATTTTTGTCTCTGAGTGAAATCGTAATGTGATGTATAGAACAAAGATATTCAAACAACGTGCTGCATTATTTGAGGCAGGTAACTTATTCCATGAGGCGGATAATTTGATACTGCGAGGCAACGACGATTAACTCGTTATTGTACATTAACTAATGGGCATGACTCTGTTACGACCCAATGTTTTGGCTTTGTATAACATCTTGTCTGCTCTCTCTAGCAGATCACTTGGTTGCTCATTTTTCGCCTTCTGTGCAACGCCTACAGATACTGTCACATCACTGAGAACTACGCCAGTGCGCCTGTCTTTTACCGATATTTTCTCGATGGATCGTCTTAGTACATCCGCAACATGTCGGGCTTTCTGCAAATCAGCTCCAGGCATCAATACCACAAACTCTTCGCCACCATAGCGAAATACTTGCGCGTTTTCGCGACATCCAGACTGTAACTTCTTTGCCACGGCCTTTAACACAAGATCCCCCATCAAATGACCATGAGTGTCGTTAACGACTTTAAAGTGATCGATGTCGATTAGCATCAAACACAGCTTGTCTATACCCATTTTACTTTCTAGCTCAGAATCGAAATAACGCCTGTTACATAAACCGGTGAGTGCATCGTACATTGCATCTTGCTGGCTTTCTTGCAGTTTGGCTTTAAGTGATTTAATTTCGTTTTCAGCTTTTGACAATGCGCTACTGAAGCTGCTAGTGCTTTGTCGTATAGCTTGCGATTCTTTTACCATATTTCGCACTAAGGCCATGACCTCTTTGACCGTTAAGCCTTCTTTTTCTACTTTGGCTAGGTTGTCTAGGCTGGCGTCCATGACAGTTTTGAATTGAGTTGTATCTGCCTGAGTGTCTTTCATCGATTGAGATACTTCTAACACCATAGCCTCCATGCTCTGTCGCAATTGCCAAGCATCGACTTCCTGTTTTTCTGATAAGTAGTTACGATATAGCTCCTTGGCTTTGACCGTGGAGAGCGGATGGCCTTTCTCCAAACTTTCATCAATATCTTGATTTAGCTGTGGGGAATCATTAGAAACATATGTATACCAAAGGGCATAGTTAGTCGGGATTGCAGATATTTTATGCTTTAACAACAACGGCAATGTGCTTTTAAGTATTTTGAATGATTTTTCGATTTCAGTATTAGACATAGAATCGCGCCTTGTTAGTAATACAAATAAAGCTTTTGCTCAATATTTGACAGATTAACGATAAGTGGCCCATGTTACAAATTTAGCGACGCATTTTTTTAAAAGAATTTTACACGCAAATAAAGAACTAAGCTGAAACCTAGGATGCCTCTTTATTTTTCCCGTTAGTTAAGAAATTAAGAAGTTAAGTAGCAATTTACTTCATATTTTGCTTTCGCGCTTTGCTCAACAATTTCAGAAGTAATTAAGAAGCACGCAAAATTCGTTTACTTTTTAAGCATATTATACTAGTTTAAACAACGCCCAATATCATCATGGGTTTTTAAACACATTCACTACATAGCAGTAATTGTAGCCTCATAAGCGTTTTAAGGATGAACTTTATGAAAGAGCTTGAAATTGCATTAGCTATTGCACTTTTCATTGCACTACCTTTTCTTATATTTTCAACTTTCCCATATGTAGTTGTTGAAGTTTCATCGCGCCTTCACCATTCACGTTTCACTGACTTACAAACCATGCTTACCAAATTATTCACTGCTGAAGCCTTTGCATTAGGTAATTTTAGTCAAACCAAATAATTAAGGACACCCTATGGACATTTTACTTGTTAGCGCTGGCATAAAAGCCATGCTGCGTGCCGCACAAACAGGCATTGATTTAAGTGTAGAGCGTAAAATAGACAATGCGATATTTCTACCCACTATTCGTCTCCCACAAAGTACTCCCTTGCAACAAGTTAGCGACTTTCTAAATGAAGCCGAAAATATTCCTCTACGCTCGCAAGCACCATTTACAATGGGTTGGTATCAACCAAGTCTTTCATGGACTTACACTGATGCTGATAATTCGCAAGCATGTATTGCTAAGATGCTTGAATTGCAGAGCGCAGACTCACTGATTGATAGTCCAACAGAGCAAAAAAATATGCTTATTGGTGGACGTATGATCGAGCAGTGGCGCAATGATAATCAACCACCCACTGCCTGGTCTCGCATGGCGCTTACCTTGGTCGATATTGGTGTTGAATTCATTGCTGCCTATCCTTCTGTGATGGGCGTTGATTCAAAAGGTGAAAAGCTTGTAGTTGCCTTTGCAGATGAACTAGGGAGCCTTATTCCCAATGACATAGAAGACATGGGTAAACGGCACGATTTTGAAAACAGAGTGCTGTCATTATTCGTGCGCTCTAGCTTATCGGTGCTGGCTGAAAATACCAAAGTAATCATTGATGATGAGCAGGTAGCGGCTATTGTAAGTGGCGTGATAAAACCCATTGTCGTACAAATGGAAAACTCAGACATAGGCGAAGTCATTCAATACCGAGAGTTGATCACTAGCTTAATTGGCCCATCTTCGGAAGCTATTATGCGCTTGGTCGCAAACAAAGCAGAAGATTATATAGGTGACAACTTTATAGACGATAAAGCACTAAGCGCAGTTACTAAGGCTTTTTTGAACGCAGCAACAGAAACAGTCCAAAGCAAAAACATTGCGGCGGTTTTTTCGAAGCAAGGCTTGTCCGCTTTACTCGTTGCCGGCCTAGATGTTGCTATTAAACAGCCAGAGGTATTTTTTGACGAAAGTAATAATATTGACAACACAGCAGCAATGCAGGCATTACTGAGCAACGTTGCAAGTAGTTTGTCTGCCGGTGTAAACGATACGCTAGATAAGAAACTGAGTACTGCTCTTGCTATTAACGTCATTAACGCCGTGGGCCAGAATGCTAGTATATTATTTAAATTAGATGCCAGTAAGCCTTGGGATAAACTTGCGGCAGGCTTGATCCAGGACTTTAGTGCCGAATTGAGCACTAGTTTAGTTGACGGCAGCCGTATTGACTTGTTTAACAGCGAGCAAAAGCAGCGTTTAACAAACCTCATTCTTACCCAAATAAGTCAAAGTCCTAGTATGTTGAGCATACACGATCAAACCGCTTTAAAAGTGCTAAGAGGCACTATCGCGATTATTCAGCGAGATAATAACTTCATGTTATCCAATGAAGATTGGCTAGCGTTCACTGAGTTATTAAGTAACGCTGCGATAAACGACTTCGAGCGTTTGTTTAACAAAACCATGTCCCTGGCAGGCGAACAAGAGGCATTATTAACAGCCATGCTTGTTCCACTAGTGCAACGTATTGAGCAATTTAATAGTGATAGCGCAGCGCTTGCTTGGCAAGCCGATACAGTAATCCACCTGTTTACTAGCACGGTGGAAGGACTCAAAGGTAATATTTCAGGCTTATTGGATAAACCTAACATCATTAATGAGCTACTTGACGATTTACTACTTAAAACGGCGAACGACCCTGATCAATGGGGCAGCGACGCTATTAAAGAATATTTAACCTTGTCAGTTAAAACAGCCATCACGAAAGGAGTTATATCATGAAATGGACAACCAATAATTATCAGTTGAAACACTCCAATACAGCGCTTAAGACGATTGTAAGTTTGTTTGCCGTATTCACATTAATGTCATGCGTAACTACGGAAGAGTTTACTGCTGCGAATGATGTAAATAGCATGGATAATAATTTAACTACCTTATTAATTGATGCGAGTGCAAAAAACGATACAGGAGAGAAAAAACAGATAGCTTTTCTGGCCGCACTAGCCCATGAATCAGGTGATGCTATGGCAAGTAGTGGCAGCAGCAAAGTGGCCTTAGCTTATTATCGCATTGCAGCAGTTGCTTACTGGCGGGATGACATCAGTTCAAACGACAACAAGCTTCTTGATGTAATAGATTCAACAAAAGTGTTGTGTGATGCATTGAAAGTGGAAGGTAAAGCGCCGGATCGAGACTGTTTTGTTGTTCAAATCACACTGCTATTAGAAGTGATTGAGGACAAATTTGGCGCAATCGCTAATATCGACCAAAGTGACTTTACCGATGGCAATATTGCTGATGTAAGAAACTTAATTGATGAGCTTGGCTATCAAGCAAATAGTAACAACGCTAAATCGCAGGGTTTCTTTGTCACCTTTGTTGAGACGATAAAAACTAATGCCGCGTTCTTAAAAAACCATCCTACTATGAAAACATATATTGTTGAAACCTTACTCAAGACCACCAAGCAGTATAAGCGAAGCATGAGTGAAATTGCTGCGTATTATCGCAAAACCAATAATGATGAAGAAATGACAAGCTTAAATGCGACCCATCCAATCTTTGTGCAATATGGAAACCGCCCTGAAGAAACCCAGGATAAACGAATAGAGAAGATGATAGAAGAATGGCTGACTGCTGAGTGAGCTATGCGAGCTGTTCTATGCGGGCTCGTCTATGCGGACTGACGGTCCGCAGTTAACTGTTCATTTGAATAGCTAACTTTATGCACAAAACCCTGCTAAAATACTGTTTTTTCATACAGCTAATCTATTATGATTGTCTATCTCGCTGAAAAACCCAGTTTAGGTCGTGCAATAGCCACTGGTTTCGATGGCCGCCAACAAAAGCGCGACGGCTATATCGAGCTAGGCAATGGCGATTGCGTTACATGGTGTATAGGGCATCTATTAGAGCAAGCTGAGCCCGATAAGTATGATCCAGCCTTCGCCAAATGGTCACTGCAACACCTTCCTATTGTGCCTGACAAGTGGCAGCTCGTGCCTAAGAAGAACACTCAGAAACAGCTCAGTGTGGTTAAACGCTTACTTAAAAAAGCGACACATGTTGTGAACGCAGGCGATCCTGATCGCGAAGGGCAATTACTTGTGGATGAGGTAATTACCTATTGCGGAGTAAAAGCATCAATTATTGAAAGCGCCGGGCGTTTATTGATCAACGACTTAAACGCCAGCGCAGTGAGAAAAGCATTACAGAGCATGCGAGCTAATCGTGAGTTCTTGGGCTTGTCGATATCAGCCTTAGCCCGTTCTCGTGCCGATTGGTTGTATGGATTAAACTTGACCCGTGCTTATACCCTACTAGGACAGCGCGGCGGATACAGTGGTGTGCTTTCTGTAGGACGCGTGCAGACTCCCGTTTTAGGTTTAGTAGTCAGGCGCGATCAAGACATCGCTAATTTTACACTAAAACCCTTTTTTGAAGTTATTGCTGAATTAGAAACAACAAAAAGCGTGACCTTCAGCGCTAAATGGCAGCCAAGCAAAGCGTGCGAGCCCTATCAAGACGAAGAGGGCCGTGTGCTCTCGCGCAAATTAGCACAAACGGTAGTCGACAAAACTCGTGGACAGAAGGCCTCTGTCACGGACTACAAAATACATAGTCGACAAAGCCCTCCCCCATTGCCGTATAGCTTATCGGTATTGCAAATCGATGCGTCCAAACGTTTTAACTTATCGCCCAAGATGGTGCTGGATGTATGTCAGTCATTGTATGAAAAACATCAACTTATTACTTATCCGCGATCAGACTCCCGCTATTTACCAAAGGACCAGTTTCCCCAAGCACCTAGAGTGTTAAGCGTCATCAAGTCGAATATGCCCAGCTTTGCAAATGCGGTAGACAATGCTAAGCCAACATTAAAATCTAAAGCTTGGAATGACAGTAAAGTCGATGCTCACCATGCCATTATTCCTACGGATCGCAAAAAAGCGATAGCGAGTTTAACGCAGAATGAAGCGAAAATTTATCAGCTCATTGCCACTCAGTATTTGATGCAATTTTATGGCCCGCATAAATATCAAGAACAAGTGGCTAAGATTGATATTGGCGGTGGCGAATTTATTGCAAAAGGTAAATCAAGCCAAGATTTAGGCTGGTTAGCACTGACTAGAAGCGCAAGCTCACAAACAGCAAATAACAAGAACGAACCAGTATTACCCGACTTAAGCAAAGGCGAGCCTTTGCAATGCATCGACTCGACGGTCATGGAGAAACAAACATCGCCCCCTAAACACTTTACTGAAGCTACCTTGCTTGCAGCCATGACCGGTATCGCTCGTTATGTGCAAGACAGCAAGATTAAGCTTATATTAAAAGAGACCGATGGACTTGGCACCGAAGCCACACGTGCATCAATTATTGATTTATTATTCAAACGTCAGTTTATGCAAAAAATAGGTAAAGAAGTGCATGCTACCGAAACAGGTACAGCACTAATTAACGCCTTGCCGAATGAAGCTACTTATCCCGACATGACGGCTACTTGGGAAGCGAACTTGAATAAAATTGCTCAGCGGGAATTGCGTTATGATGGTTTTATGCTGCCTTTGACTCAATCTATTGCGCAATTGATTAGTGACAGTCAGCGGATTGATACCACTCAATTTGCTGGCTTGAAGAGCGCGAAGCCTCGAGGTAAGAAGCGTTTTTTTAAGAAGAAAGGAAGTTGAAATGATAATATTCATGATCGTCCTATGCATAACCTTTAGCTTGGGTTTTTTAGCACAATTTGCCGGCCTGAGCATGGTAAAAGGTGTCTATGAATGGAAAGTTGGAAACCCATCGTTTCTTCTTGCAATCATTTTTAGTGGTGTACTCGCTGAATTGGAAGAAGCCTAAATATAGATGTTTAACGCACTGCAGCTAAAATTTATCCGCGAGTTTGGGTGACTATTGTAAGTATTTATTTTATAAACTAGAGTTAATTGAATAGAGTTATGGTTACATTAGCATTGCAAGGGAACTAATATGCCTAGAGAAAACGCACAACAACGTCGTCGCCGGACTTCAGCTTTATCAGGCGTAACTAATTTTAGAACTGACTTTAACTACATTTGCAAACGGCATCCAGACCGCATTGGCATTGTCGCAGAAGGTGACTCTTGGTTCGCGTATCCTAGAAAATGGGTGGCGCTAGGGCCCACTATCAATGTAGTGCAGCATATTACTAAACTTACATCTGGCACAGATACTACAAATTTATTGTGCATGGCGAGCAATGGTGACGAAGCGGTCAACATGATGTCAGGCAAACAAAAAGAAAATCTTGAAAACGTACTCAAGAAAAACGCAAAATATATCAAGCTGATTTTATTTTCTGGTGGTGGCAATGACATTGTTGGAAAACGCGATATGTTGGCGCTATTGAATGAATATGAAGATGGCTTTACCGCCGAACAATGCATTAACCGCGTAGGTTTTGCAAAAAAATTAGATGCTGTGATGCTAGCTTTTGATCAACTCGTCGACTTACGCGACAGATATACTCCCAATGCAACAATAATCACTCATTCATACGATATAGCTAAGCCGAGTAAAGATGGCGCTACTTTCTTTTGGGGCCTGATTAAAACGAAGCCTTGGATATACCCTTATTTAACCAAGCTAAAAATTCCTGTATCGCTGCATCAGGGTGTTGTTGAATTGCTTTTAGGGACATTTAAAGATCGCTTACATGCTTTTACGCAGTTGGATGAACATAAAGACAAAATTATAATGGTGGATACTCAAGGCATTCTTGAGCCGGGTAACAAGAAAGATTGGCTTAATGAAATACACCCAACTGAGAGTGGATTTAAGCGCATAACACAGCCTATTTATGCCGCGATGGTGCGATTAGAGCCTGAGTTGCCTGAGTGGATTTAATTTTTGGTACATTCTATGTTCGTAATATAAATAGTCAGCTGGGCTTATTAATTAGCTTTATATAAGTAGTCTGAAAAGCTATCCAAGGAGGTTTCGTTGATTTCGGTGAAGTAGGCAAATGTACCTTTCATCCTCATTTCATATTGCTTGGATAGTACTGCCTCATTAATTTGTAAAAAAGTAAACGTTACCGCTAAGTCTGTAATCTTGGCAGTAAACATCGGGGAAAACTCTGCATTGTTCCAAATCGATATTTTTTCGATAAATTGTTTTTCTTTTTGATACCTTAATTTGCCCTGGAGTTTACCAATCGAATCTTTCCCCAGTTTTTTCCAATCAACATCAAATGCCATAACGATATGTTTGTCGTCAGTAGAGATTAAAGACAGACTTTGTTGATTAATTAGCTCACGCAGCGAGAGTTGTATATTATTTTCCTGCTTCGTTTTGTTGCTTTGTTTATTTTTCTTTTTAGCAAAAGCCTTAGTTTGCTTTTTTGTCGGTTGTTGGCCATTAATCTGTTTAAGGAACCATCCTTCGCTCGATTGCGGGGAATATTGCTCAATACTGCTTGTTATATCGCCTTCTTCGTCTTCATAGCGAGAAACTGTATAGGACCAGTGCTCTCTCTTAGTCTGTTCAAATTTTACAATAGCGTGATTAATCTTTTCCTTGAACGAGACTAGTTCCTCGGTAGTATTTTGTGTTGCAAGGGCATTAAAAACTGCCCCAAGGCAGATCACCAATAAGTAATATTTCTTCATGTTTTTGTCTTTTGAGATATTAAAATTGAATTGTATTCCGCTTAGTGTGAAATAAAAGTGAAACCTAATATTTCGCTTCTATCAAACGCAGAGCAGCAACAATCACTGGGACACTGAAACAGACACAACCCTTTATTCATCTGAAATCCATTGTTCTGGTAAACAGCTATGCAGATTTTCAAAGGTATTTGTAGACTCTTTAATTTAGTTTTGACTTTCACATTCGTTTCACAGCTAGTTAAATACCATGGCATCACGAAATATTACTGTGGTGCAAAATTATGTCTTGTTCAATTGAATTAAAAACCGTTTCGCAATTATTTGTAAACAATGCTTCTGAAAAAAACACTTCGACTATTACCTTATTTGAAAATCTTGATTTATCAGTAAGTCAGGGGCAATCCTATGCCATAACAGGCCCTTCGGGTGCCGGTAAGTCGAGTTTACTTATGCTTCTTTCTGGATTAGAAAAACCAAGTTCAGGCCAAGGTAGTTTCATAAATGATAATCACATCTCAAGTCTTGATAACTTGCGCTCAGAAATCGGTTTTATATTTCAACAGTTTCATTTACTGCCTGAGCTAAGCGCTTTGCACAATATTGCTTTACCTTTGAAATTACGTGGTGATAAGCAGGCAATTAAGAAAGCTGAGCACTGGTTAGAAAAGGTCGGTTTGTCGGACAGAGCTAAGCATAAACCATCACAACTAAGTGGCGGAGAACAACAGCGGGTTGCCATCGCTCGCGCCTTAGTATTTTCACCTAAGTTTATTTTTGCCGATGAACCAACAGGCAATTTAGACCAACACAACGCCAATGAAATTGCTGATATATTATTTGCCTGCTGCCAAGAGAATAACGCAGGTTTAATCATTGTTACGCACAACAGTATGCTTGCAAGTAAGGCACAGAACATTTATTCGCTTGCAAATGGAGAGCTAACGAAAACTAAGGTAAGTTTGATAAACCCCATCCTAGAACAAAATCCTGAAAAAGTGACGGTAAAAACAGCGCAGGTGACGTCATGTTAATGCACCATATGCAATTGGCCTGGCACTGCACTCAGCAAGAGTACCGCCAGCCCCATCAAAGGCTACTTCGCTGGGTTCAAGCGACGTTAATGGTTTTTATTGTCACGCTAACGTTATCAAGTAACACGATTCAAGATTACTTGCAGGGTAATTTGCAAAACTTGCTAGGTGCCGATGCGGTAGTAACTCAAAAAGATAAATTAACCAGTAAGCAACTCAAGGCATTGGCTAGGTTTAGTGAGAATGTGGTCAATACATTACAAATTGACGCAACGTTAACGTTTAATGACGAATGGCAACGTTCAAAACTAAAAGCGGTAGGAAGTGATTACCCCTTACAAGGCCAGTTACTCACTGCAACGTCACCGGGAAGCCCCACAACAGCCACAAACGGTGGACCTACAGCCGGTAATATATGGTTAGACAGCCGACTAATTTCAAGCTTAACTCTCTCGATTGGTGATGTTATCAACATAGGTGAGCAAGCGTTTATCGTATCAAGGCTGTTAGTTCACGAGCCTGATAGATTGATGGAAGGACATAATGTTTCTATGCGAGCGATGATCAATATAGACGATATGGAAAGATTGGCTTTTCCTACAGATCTTATTCAACATCGTTATCTTGTTTCTGCTTCAAAATCACAAGTACAGCAAATTATTGAATGGCAACAAGAGCAGCTTCCAGCAGCGCAAATTCATCACAAACAAGGTGCTCATCCCTTAGCTTTATTCTGGCAACGCACTGAAAACTTTTTAGGCTTAGCCTCCATTATTTTATTTTTTATGGCTGCTATCGCTATAGAACAAATAGCGCAAGTTCACTTAAAAAAAGAACAGTATTTCTCAGCTGTCTGCATGAGTCTAGGTGTTTCAAAAGCGACAGGCTTACAACTATCAGTTTTCAAATGGCTAATTAATATACTGATGCTAATACCTGTTGTCGCCATTTTATCTGGGATATTCCATTGGCTGGTTGTCGGTTGGTTATCTGAGACGTTTTCGGAAATTAGCTGGCAATTAGATATTGGGCTTATGGCCAAAACGATAGCTACCTGCGTATTACTCTTTGCTGTGTTTCATTCACCCGTTTGGTTAACGTTGTGCAAAACATCAGTTGCTAAGTTGTTTCATCAAAATCAAAAATCTATTTCACTAGGCTTACTTAAAATATGTGCCTTAGTTGTACTTGTGTTAGTTGCAGTGATGTACTCAGATAATGGCTTATTAACCTCGATGTTAGTCGGCAGTATTGCAATTACCATCATGTTAATGGTCGCAATTAGCTGGACAGTTTTAACTTTGGGTGAAAAAGCGACGCAGCAATTTTCAGGACTCATCCCCTTTACGCTTTTCATGATGAAACAGCGCCTATTAAGTAAAAGCACTCAAATCCTTGGAATTGGATTAAGCACATTTTTATTGTTGTTTACGCTGATGCTTTTAAAAGACTTAGGCGACACGATGGCTAAATACCAAAGAACGCATGACGGTAATGTGATGATTTCACAAGCTAGTCAGTCACAAATGAAAGCAATAAATGAATGGTCTGCAGAACATGATATTAGCGTCCGTCAAACTAAACCTTACTTGTATGCCAAAGTAGTGAAAATTAATGACCAGACACTCAGTGAATTTACGAACAAACCCAGTGAAAGCTTAACGACGTTATCTAAATCTATTCGACTTCATTGGAGTAAAGATATTCCAAATACTAATCGCCTAGTTCAAGGTGAATGGTGGCAAGAAAAGCCTAAAAATTGGCAACAAATATCGCTTGAAGAAGAAGTCATGACTGATTTAGGTTTGTCACTCACAGATAAGCTTACTTTTATTATTCATCAACAAAGCGTTACCTTCACTATTACGGCAAGTCATGTTTATAAACCGGGTGCGGGTTCAATTACCTTCTGGGTGCAAATGCCCCAAGAAGCGATCCAACATATCAACGCACCTCAATACAATATGGCAAGTTTAGAACTTAAGGACGATCAATGGCCACTGCTCAGCCAATTGTGGAAAAATCATCCAACCATAAGAATGATATCCCTACAGGAATTAACAAAACAATTTGATGATATCTTAGGAATGATCACTAAAGTCATTAGCGGTTTTGCCGTGATGATTGTTTTACTCGCCATTATTGTTATTTTGTCTGCAATCAATGCACTTGAAAGTAAAGAAAAGAAAAAGAACAGCGTCATTATGAGCTTTGGCTTTTTAAAGACAACCTGTTTACAGCTAAACATTATTGAGTGGCTAATCACGGCATTCATAATTGCAACAGGAGCCATAGCAGGCACTTACATTACCGGCATGTTAATTTATCAATCGCAGTTTTCACTGCCTTATCAACCCAATTTATACATCTTGCTGATTACATTAGCTATTATTTTGAGCACGGTGACGTTGTTGGGTGTATACGCTAGCCGACATAGTTTAAAGAGTTCGGTGAAGCAATTAATGGCCGAGATTTAAGTCTTATTTTAACCAGAAACTTTAAATTATTATTCTTAAACCCAAGCTGTTTCACATCTGTTTCACGTTGCTATTGTCATACTTGTTTCATACTTAAAGGAGAGAGAAAGATATGAATATTTTAAAGCAGACTTTATTACTTATGGTGACGGTATTGGCGACGGTATTAGCTACGGCATTACCAGTGCAGGCCGAAACAACGGCCAAAAAAGTGTTAATGATCGTCAGTGGTAATGGCCAAGGTGAAGAACAGCCCGGTTATGAATTTGATGAGTTTTCAAAAGCCTATTCAGTTTTTAAAGATAATGGGATTGCCGTGGATATCGCCAGCCCCAAAGGCGGTCAAGTTGAAGCGGATAAATACGACCCAAGTAAAACCTATAATGCAAAAGTATTAGTTGATGAAGCGGTTATGGCAAAACTTAATAATACACTCGCAACCAACTCAATAGATGCAAAAGCTTATGATGCAGTGTTTGTTGTCGGTGGCAAAGGTGCGATGTTTGATTTACCCAACGACACGGCATTACAAAACATTATTGCCCAGATATATCAACAACAAGGCAGTATAGCTGCGGTTTGTCATGGCCCCGCCGCATTAGTTAATGTAAAACTAAACGATGGCAGTTATTTGGTTGCCAACAAAGCGATAAACAGTTTTACCAACCAGGAAGAGAATTTGTTTGGTCAAAAGTGGATCAACGATTTTGATTTTATGCTTGAAGACAAATTGATTGAACGTGGCGCTCACTTTCAAGCTAGCGAAATCATGTTAAGTCATGTTGCCATTGACGGGCGCTTAATCACCGGTCAAAACCCGACCTCAACAGTAGATGTCGCAACGGCTTTAGTTGAGAGTTTAGGATTAACACCTGTTACAGTTGAAGTAGAGTTAGAAGACAAAACCATGGCTGTAGTCGCTAAATTTATAGCAGGTGACCAATCAGCACTTGAAACACTTGCGAATAACCAAGAGCAATACCATATTTCTTTAGTCGGTATGTACGGTTTTTATTTCCTAAAAGTAGCAGATACAACACTCGAACAAGAGCAATCATTGGGCTTGATGATGGTGGCACAAAAAGCGATTAACAGCTCGACTCTCGATATGGAAATCGCAAAAACACAGTTAAAATTAGGGCAAGCGGCTAATGCAAAAGCCACACTGAATCAGTTGATTGCCGCAAAACCTGAGTTTAAACCCGCGCAAGCTTTGTTAAAAACCTTGTAATATAGCCAATCTTTAACGATAGCTTTACGCAACTCTATCGTTAAGGACACTAAAATTGAGAAATGGTTTGAACAATCAGTCTTTATATATTCTAGTCGTCGAAGATCAGCAAAGTATCGCGCAAAATATTGCTGACTATATGGAAGATAAAAGCCACGTGTTAGATTTTGCTACCCGAGGCGACCAAGGATTGAAGATGGCCCTAGCAAACCATTATGATTTAGTCATTCTCGACTTAAATTTACCGGCTATGGATGGGCTTGAGGTTTGCCGGCAATTGCGTGAACAAGCTAGCCATCACGTGCCGATTATCATGCTTACCGCAAGAGACAGCATCGACGATAAAGTTTCGGGTTTTACGATAGGTGCAGATGATTATTTAACCAAACCCTTTTCTTTAGAAGAGCTGGAAGTTCGATGTTTCGCTTTGTCACGCCGTCATTTATTACAAGCCGAACAAATCTTGACGCTTGACCAATTAGTTATTGATAGAAAAAAACAGCAAGTCACTCGTGCTGGACAAAACCTAGAGTTGCATACTATGGGCTATCGCATTCTTTCCATTTTAGCTGAAGCATATCCCCAAGTGGTTAGCCGTTCAAAGTTATCCCAAAAATTATGGGGAGATGAGCCAACGGAATCAGATGCGCTTAGATCCCACATATATCAGTTACGAAATATTTTAGATAAGCCGTTTGATTATCCGATGATAAAAACCATGCATGGTATTGGCTTCTTATTGAATGTAAAAAGCGATGTAAAAAAACATGAAAAATAATAAGCGCAACAATAGCAATCAGCCACATATTGATAAACAAAAACATTCGGTGAAGTTTCACAGTTTAAGCAGGAAAATTGTCAGCCAATTTTGTTTGTTTACTCTGCTAATATCTGCAGTTTGGGGCGCATTTTGCTTTATCTTACTGTACAACATTGAAGATGAATTTATTGAACGGGAAGTCAGACAAGAAGCACAATACTTACAACAAACTTATGATAAAAACAAGCAATGGCCGGCCCCTCGCGTCAGTTATATGCAGTTATATTTCTCAAAAAACACCTTACCCGTTGATATCAAGCAGCGATATATTGACGAGCCACAAAGAAAAGAATTTGCAGGCGAAAACGGTCGGCACTATCACCTATTCGCACTACCAAAATCAGAAAACGTTTATCTTGTCGCAGAAGTCAGTGAAATGTTGTTAGTTCGGCCTTTTACTGCAGGTATATTAAAACTAATGCTGATTTCAGGCTCAATATTAGTGTTACTCGCCTTTTTTATCGCCTGGCAGTTAGGCAGAAAAACCGCTATGCCATTGAAGCAACTCGCTGATCTAGTTAACGGTGTTGCCCCTGAAAATATACCCGACAAGTTTGCGGAGCAATTTCCAAATAATGAAATAGGAATTTTAGCGCATACCTTGGAAAGCGCCATGGCCAGAATTAACCAAAGCCTGCACAGAGAGAAATGTTTTACTCGTGACGTGAGCCATGAACTTAGAACACCGGTCGCCATTATTAAAAACGCAGTAGAGGTGTATCGCAATCAACACTCAGCGGATGAAAATAGTCCAGTTATCGATCGTATATCCCAAGCAAGCACTCAAATGGAGCAAACTGTTACCACATTGCTTGCCCTTGCAAGAGAAGAGCATACAGAAGCACATAAAAAACACATAAAAATACTGCCCTTGATTGAACAATCGATTATAGACCAGCATCACCTCATTAATAACAAACCGATAGAAGTAGAAGTGAATGATAATTGTAATGCTCAAGTGTATGCACAGTCAGGGATGCTAAAGGTATTGCTAGACAATTTAGTCGGCAATGCATTTCAATATACTCAAGAAGGAAAAGTGACCATTGAGATGCGAAATAACGAACTGATTATTGCGGACACCGGCCCAGGAATTGATCCTAGTATTTCAGATAAAATAACAGAGCCCGCCGTAAAAGGAAGCCAAAGCACTGGGTATGGATTTGGCTTATCGATTGTAAAGCGTTTATGTGAACACCAAAATTGGACTTTAGTGCTTTCAAATGAAGGAGGAGCGAAAATTTCTATCACTTTTGAATAATCACTCTCGAATAATAAGTATCAGGACAACAGCAATTGCATTATTTCAGCTGTCCGCTGCTGTTGTGTTGGCGGTTTGGAGACATCTAATGTTAATGACATCTAGTTTTAAAAACCATTCAATAAAACTTTATTAAAAACAGTTCAAAATATAACAATTCAAGCTGTCACAAAAATGTCACAAAAATGTTAATGTAGGTAAATCCAATCAAATCGTAATCGACTACAACTCTTAAAATTGGAAAACTATTGTAATGCGTAATTTTTTTATGCTTTTTGCACTCCTCTTTTTACCTCACTTTCTGCTCGCCGATGTTTTTACGACAAATGGAAATGATGTAGTCGTCAATATTAAAGAACGCATTGAAATTGAATCATCTGATGGTAATTATTCAGCCAAACTAGGTGGGCGTATTCAATGGGATTACAATTACGCGGAGCTAAATGGTGTTGTTGATGAAGATGATGTAAGTACTCGTCGAGCGCGTTTTTATCTGTCTGGCAATGTGAATGATTGGTCCTACAAAGCGCAATTCAATTTAGGTAATGGCAATGGCGGAACTCATGAGGACTTGTATATAAGGTACAAGGGCTGGGGTAAACAAGCTGTTGTCACTATTGGTAATCAAAATGAACCCTTCGGTTTGGAACAGTTGGAGTCATCAAAAGATATTAGCTACCTTGAACGCTCTGCCGTTACTGAGGCTTATGCGCCCGGACGCCAAAAAGGCATAGTATTCAGTGGTCAGCGAGGTGATATGACCTATGCCCTTGGCGTATTTGAATACGACGATGTAAACGATGGAACGGCTATGACTGGCCGAGTAACTTATGCCCCGATCAAGTCTGCTAATGAGGTTCTTCATTTTGGCGTGGCTCATAGTAACCGTGATGAAGATCTCGATATCACTGGTCTAGAAGTGGCCTATGCGATTGGTCGTTATCATATTCAGTCTGAATTTATATCTTCTAAAGAAAATAATGCAAGTCGTGAAGGATTATATGTGCAAGCAGGTTGGATCATCACTGGTGAAAAAAGACCCTATAAAAACGGCATTTTCAAGCGAGTTAAACCGGGTAATTCATCCGGTGCTTGGGAATTGGTTGTTCGCTATGAAGATGGGGATGGTGCATATTCAGACGAGGAACTTGGTTCTACCGATGCAACTTCCTACGGTGTTGGAATCAATTATTATATAAATAATTTTATTCGCATCGGAGCAACTTTTACTGACGCAAAAGATAATATCAATAATGATAATGGCAGTGAATTTCGTATTCGTTTGCAAATCGCTATTTAAACTACCCTTCACTTGATCACTGAGAAAGGCTCATAAAATAAGCTACCGGTAGTGTTAGCAGAGAAGCGCCCTGCGCCAGATAAAGCCACTGACACTCACATCGCTATCAGCGCAAGACCAAATTCATAACCGCTGTTTGACGTAAACAATCCATTTCCAGCGTGTGCGGCGAAAATAGGGTAAATAAGCCACAACCCTGCTTTATACATAAGCTTGCATTTTTATTGGTTTCAGAACTTGCTAACTGACGTTCGGGCCAAGTTTATGTCGATTGTAAGCGTTTGTAAGGCTTTGTAAGGATTTCGTAAAGGCATGAACTATTTCACTTATCTTCTGACTTAGCCATGTACCTCTTGTGCAGCAAGCGTCACTGTTTTATCCGGAAATACCTGCATCAGAGGCAAACTTTTTCTTCCTTACTATATGAATATCATGGAGATAATCAATGAAAAGCTACGGCTTTAAATTAACTAACGTAAAAGTGTGCGGTGTTTGCTTATTACTTTCAATACTAAGCGCTTGTGGTTCAAGCAGCAGTGATGACGAGGATGAAAATGGTTTTATTAAACTCTACAACGCCTCACCTAATTCGCCCGATATATTTTTAACCTTAGATGAAGACTTGGATCAAGACCCAGATGATGAAATAGAACAAACGTATTCTGGTGTTGGCTATGGGGAAGCAAGTCGCGACGTTGAAGTCCCTACACAAAACTACTTTATTGAACTTGCATACCAAGATGAAGAGAGCACGCTGAGAAGCGATCTTGAAATTATATACGAAGGTTCCTTTTCGCTTCCCTCACAAACCATATTGATGCATGTGCTAACTGATAGCTTCCCTAATCCAACAATAACTGAATTTGCTATTCCTGTAATAGACGACGATGACGATACTGACAATGATTTGTTCAATTTGCGTTTTTTAAATCTTCACCCAGATTATCAAAATATCGATGTTTATATGTCAAAGTCGGATGAAACCATTAATGAAGCTATTTTAATGGGTACGCAAAGTTATTTAGGCCTATCAGACAACAACAAATTGGAAGAAGATCAATATATTTTTTATATCACCGAAGCCGGCAGCACGGAACTGCTATTTACCTCTGTTGAAGTATCGTATCCTTTTAGCAACCAAAATATTATTGCTATTAGACCCAACTTTGGTGCCGACACTACACCCTTTGTGATTGATAATATTACCAATACATCCAACGTTGAATATCAAGCTAGCAATGCACAATCTGAATTCAGATTGTACAATGGCATTCAGCTAAATGAACTCATCCCAAGCTATACCGGTTTATTAGAGGTCTCATCTTCGATGCCACTATTTGTAGAAGAAAGCTTTCAAATATTGACCAATAGTCTGAGTGTAGGTGAATTTACTGATTATTTTGTGGTTGAAAACGGAGACTATACCTTTGACATAAAGTCTGCTGGTACAGACAACTTTTTATTACAAAATCAGTTGATTAGCTTATCTGCAAATGCTCAGCGAACACTTTTTTATCATATAAGTGAATTTCCCGTTGATGACGATGGTGATGGCAATATTGACGAAAACGGTGACGGTATAATTGATGAAACAGAGGCCGTAATCCAGACTCTTGTGGTGGATAACAGCAATCGCATCCGAATCTATGAACACGAAATAGAAGTTATCAATCTGGTTGACGATGATGATTTTACTAAGGTTTCTTTTTCTTTTGTGAAAAATGATGAAAATATTGAAACTGCAGAAAACAGCAGAGACGTTGGCTTTATTACGCCTCAAAGCTTTGTATTACGCAATAATACTTACGAGGTTTATGCCGTAGGTGAAATTGATGGCAGAGATATTATTTTAGGTAGTCAGATTTTAACGCTCACTGAGGAAAGCGGCGAGCAGTTTTTGATATTTGAAACAGATGTTAGCTCTGCAACTGGTTACAGCATGCGCTTTATTGATCAAATTCCCTAAGCAGAAATTAGCAGATTTGTTAACTAAAAAAGCGGCCATTGAAGTTGCCCCCAATAATTTGGACGCTTTTTTTTTCATACAACTCTGCCCTTGGGTTTGACAGAGTTTCACTTTTCGATAAATTCTAAAACAAAAAAAGCCCCGAAATACTGGGGCTTCTTTTATTGTTTGGCGGAGAGAGAGGGATTCGAACCCTCGTTAGGTTTAACCCTAAACACACTTTCCAGGCGTGCGCCTTCAGCCACTCAGCCACCTCTCCAAATTGCGATTTATCATCTTGTTGTTCGTCAGTGTAGTTTGGCAAAAACTAGCAAGGCTGACGCAAAACGCTAAATACTTAATGCGGCGCGTATATTAGGGAAAACCCCTTCAGCTTTCAAGTACTGATTTACGCATTGCCCTTTAATTTCATGTTTAACTCGGCAGCAAAACCTAGCATTCGGTCTAGCGGCACTAATGCACGCTGACGTAGGGCCTCTTCAACGAATATCTCTTTGCCTTCATGAGCTAGTAACGCGTCTCGCATTGCTTCTAAACCATTCATTGCCATCCATGGGCAAAGCGCGCAGCTGCGGCACGTTGCGCCGCTGCCAGCGGTGGGTGCTTCAATGAATTCTTTAGTGGGTTCAAGTTGCTGCATTTTATAGAAAATGCCTTTGTCCGTTGCAACAATGAACTTGTCATTAGGAAGCTCTGTCGCCGCTTTTATCAGCTGCGACGTAGAACCAACAGCATCCGCCAACTCAACAACGCTAGCGGGTGATTCTGGATGCACAAGCACGGCTGCATCTGGGTGCAAGTGCTTGGCTGTGAGCAACGCTTTAGCTGAAAACTCATCATGCACAATACATTCGCCGTTCCACATGATCATGTCTGCGCCAGTTTCTTTTTGAATGTAGGCACCTAAGTGGCGATCTGGACCCCAAATGATTTTTTTACCCTGGCTATCAAGGTGTTCCACTATTTCCAGGGCGATGCTAGAAGTCACTACCCAGTCTGCCCTCGCCTTTACTGCTGCCGAGGTATTTGCGTAAACTACAACTGTATGGTCTGGGTGCGCATCGCAGAATGCTGAAAACTCTTTTACTGGGCAGCCTAAGTCGAGCGAACAAGTCGCTTCTAAGGTGGGCATGATAACGGTTTTTTCTGGGCTGAGAATTTTTGCTGTTTCGCCCATAAACTTTACGCCAGCAACCAAGAGTGTTTGCTGCGGAGCATCACGACCAAATCTTGCCATTTCTAGTGAATCTGAAACACAGCCGCCAGTTTCTTCAGCAAGTGCTTGAATAACGGGATCGGTATAATAATGAGCAACTAATACGGCGTTTTTTTGCTTTAGTAGCGTTTTGATTTCTAGTTTGAGTCGATGTGCATACCCCGATGTGATCGGAATAGGCTTCGCTGGAAAAGGGTAAGAAATACGATCTGATTGTACTGCGCTGTTCATATGCAAGGTGCGTAATTTGTTTTGGTCAGAGTAGTATAACCCAGTGCAATGAAAAGGTCACAACCAGACCGCAAATTATTAACTAATTTACGTAATCAATTCATCTTGGTGTGTTTTTCAGTGCAACTTGCGAGGTAAGTGTTGATAGATTGTGAAGCGAATACTGAGAAGCTCGCATAACAAGCATCAAGAAAGAAGTGGTGGGTCGTGCTGGATTCGAACCAGCGACCAATTGATTAAAAGTCAACTGCTCTACCAGCTGAGCTAACGACCCAATTACTCTTATTCCGTTGCTTATCTACCTCAACGGCGGCATATAATATAGAAATAGAAACGCCGTGCAACCTTTAAATGCGTTTTATTTAATTTAATTTGAAATATGCATGCAAAGTGAACAAAAAACTCGTAGTTTAAAAACTACAAGCTCTTTAATTGTTCACTGGCTAAGCGACTTGGTGACGAATCAGGATATTCTGAAACCACCTGTTCAAATAAAAGTCTCGCTTTAGTGTTGTTATTCACTGATTTTTCAACCATTCCTAACTTCAAAATAGCATCTGCACGTTTTGGCGAATCAGCAAATTTATTTACCACACTTTCAAACTGCTCTCTTGCGCCATCCCAGTCTTGCTTATTAAACAGCAACTGACCTAACCAGTAATGTGCATTGTCGGTATAACTTGAATTAGGAAAACCGGACAAAAAACGTTGAAAAGCGGGAATTGCTTCGTCGTAGTTGCGTTCTTTAAGTATCAGGTTAACTGCCGTCTGATAAGCCTGCTCTTCCGATTGCCCTACTGGCGCCTCAGATTGAGTGCCTGAGGTTGTAACGCCCACTGCATTAGCAACGGAAGTAGTTTGTTGTGACAAACCAGCAAAACGATTCTCGAGTTCGAGGTACAGCTCTCGCTGACGCTCTAATATCTGTTCAAGCTGATGATTATGCAGTTCAATTGAACCTCTTAACACATCAACTTCTGATTGTAATGTATCTAGCTGCTGCTGCACGCGTTGTTGTGCTTCAATGCGGCTTTTGTCCTTACGCTCTAATATTAATAAGCGTGTTTCGACATCGGTCGGATTAGCAATAACCAGAGGCGCTGTGCTTTGCGTAGTTGTTCGTGCCTGATCAGTTTGTTGTGGGTCGTTTAAATCGACAACAGGCGCTTGAGCAAAAGCCCAAGCGCCTGTAAAACTAATGAGACCAACTGTAATAATTGGTTTAATCATAAGTGCTTACTGATAAACCAATACACCGCGACGGTTTTGAGCAAATGCATACTCAGACGCGCCTTGAACTTCTGGCTTCTCTTCACCGTAAGAAACTACCGTTACTTGTGACGAGCTAACGCCCGCATTCATTAGGTAAGTTTCAACAGATTTCGCACGGCGTTCGCCAAGTGCGATGTTATATTCTGGCGTACCGCGGCTATCACAGTGACCTTCGATAACAATTGACTGACCTGAGTTTTTAACTAGATATGCAGCGTGCATGTCTAAAACTGGTAAGAAGTCTGCTTTAACTGATGCGCTGTCAAAGTCAAAATAAACAACTTGCTGACTTTCAAGTTTGTCTTTTTCAGCTTGCATCATGTCTTTTGCTTTTTGCATCTCAGCAGCGGCTGCTGCTTCAACACGACTTGCTTCAGCTGCGGCTGCTGCTGCGGCTGCTGCGTCAGCATCTGCTGCTTGTTGCGCTGCAACTTCTGCTGCACGGTTTGCTTCTGCAGCAATCTCTTCATCAGTTGGTCCTGACTTACATGCTGATAAAGTTAATAATGGCACAACAACCATAAGTGCTTTAAGTGTGTTTTTGTTTAACATACTAGTTCCTTTTTATATTTTTAAAAATTCAATTTACAGTAAAAACGGCGACCAACTAGGAGATTTGACTTCCCCATCTGCCACCGGTTCTTTAAACGAGAAGCGTCCATCAAGTGAAACCCAAGACAATGTAGGCAATCCATTCTCCATCGCGCTGTATATTATCATACTTCCATTCGGGGAAATACTAGGCGACTCGTCCAGATAAGTATTTGTCAGCACTAGCATGTCACCGTTTGTTAGGTCTTGCTTAGCTATATGGTAATTGCCTCTAGTGCGATTTACGATAACTAATTGCGAATTGTCGGGTGTAACCGCCCCCCCTAAATTCATTCCACCTTCAAATGTTAATCTACTTTTTCGGTTAGTTGCTAAATTTACTCGATAAATCTGCGGTTTACCACCCCGCTCTGAAGTAAATATCAAGCTTTTTCCATCTGGCGTCCATGACGGCTCAGTATCAATTGCTCTGTTTCGCGTAATTCGAGTGAGACCTTTAGTTTGTAAATTCATTACATATATTTCAGGGTTTCCGTCCTTAGACAGCACCATTGCTAGCTTCTTGCCGTCCGGAGAAAAATTTGGCGCACTGTTAATACCTGGAAAATCGGTCAATCTTGTCCGACTTGTCGTATAAATATCCTGTAAAAAAATTTGTGAACGTTTATTTTCAAAACTCACATAAGCAATAGTGTTGCCATTTGGCGACCATGTTGGAGACATTAATGGCTCAGGTGAAGACAATAAAGTGGTTGGATTTTGATTGTCGTAGTCAGCAATAACTAATCTGAATGGTTTTGGGTTGGTTTCACGATCCAATACTTTGATATAAGCGATGCGCGTTAAGAAGGCGCCACGCTGACCCGTGAGTTTTTCGTAAACGATATCGCTGATAATATGTGCGTATTGTCTAAAGTCGTCGCCATCAATGGTTTTAGAGCGCTTTTCGATAATGTGATCACGACTTAATACTAATTTACCATCTTGAAGATTTTTCGATTGGCCGCCGGTTGCTTGAGCGCGCAACACATCAACAAGCTCAAAGGTAACTAAAAACTGATTTAAGCCAGTGGCTTGAACACTGCCTACTAGCACCATGTCGATGCCTTTGTCGGCCCAAGCTTTGTAATTAACTTCACTGTCGGTAGTTGGAAACTGTGGCATCGAAGACATTTTCATGGGGCTGAACTTGCCGCTTCGCTGCAGATCTGAAGCAACTATCTCGCTTAAATTCTCAGGTAGGTTTACATTGCCTAAGTATTTAAACGGCACAATGCCAATTGGCCGCGCAGAATCAGTGCCACCAGTGATGATTATTTCAGTAGTGGCTGCATTGGCTTGAGCGCTAATGAAAACTAAAACAACAGCAGCAATACTGAAGTGTTTCTTCGTAAATTTGAGTAGCCAGGTCGACATAAATATAGATAGTCCCGTAGTCGTTATAATTGATTTAAGTAACTAATATTTTTCTTACTAGTCGTTCGCACTTTTTCTTACTTGTAATGTTTGGCATTGCCTGTCAGCGCTTATTCTTGTTAAGTGATAACTAGTAGCACCAAGTATCTGCCTTATTCGTTTACCCATACTAAGGTCACGTCTCTTAGTTTTGCATTTACATCTTTATCCGCTGGCATTGGCAATGTTCCGGCTCGCAGCGCTGCTGAACGCAATGTTAAACAAAGTGAATCGTCACCTTTACCAACCGCATCCAAGACTAAACCGTTTGACGCTATACGCACCTGTAAGCGGCAAGATTTTCCAGCGACACTCCCCGTGGTAATTAAGTTTTGTTCAATACGTGCCTTAATTTTACCTGTTGCTATTTGCAACTCAGACAAAATCTGGCGCTGCCTGCGTTCATTCCTTTCGGCTTGTTCTCCTTGCAGTTGCTTTTGCATCGCGTTGTCTTGTTGAGCACGTTCTTTCGCCAATTTATCTTGTCGCTCTTTTTCTGCTTTATCCTGCTTATTCTTCTCAGCTGTTAGACGCGCTTTTTCTTTTAACGCATTTTCTTTGCGTACCTGTTCTTCTTTGCGTTTTTTGTCTTGAGCAACTTTTAATCGTTTGGCTTTGTCTCTTTCTGCTTGTTTTCGCTTTTCATTTTTACGCTTGTTCTCTGCTACTTGATTGCGCTTTCGTTTTGCCGCAGCTTCAGCCTGTTGCTTTTCGAGTTTATTCTGCTGCAACACATTGCTATCAATAAAGGTCGCCGCAATAATATTTGGCGCCTGCGTATCTTTATTTCCAGTCGCAAGATCGACTGGTTTGGATGAAAATTCAAAACTCAACAATAACGACAGCACTAATAATAAATGCGCACCACCTGACAGCAAAAAGGACTTATGTTTTGCGAAAAACGACATGCCATCGTCTTGCTCAGGACGGCCATCGGTTTTATTATCCGGTGCATTAGGCGTATCAGGTTTCATTAGGATCCGTCATCAATCCAACCGAAGGGGCTCCTGCATTTTGCAATAGCACCATTAGCTCAACTACTTTTTCATAGTTAACTTTACCATCGCCATTTACCACAACAGGAATGTTCGGCGTTTGCGCTAGTTTTGCTTGCACAAGTGCAGCGACATCGACACCGGTTAGCACATCATCAGGGTTGTCCCCAATGTTAAGAAAGTACTGACCATTAGCATCAATCGACACAATCAACATGTCTTCTTCTTCAGTATCAATGGTTTTTGCATCGGCTTTTGGTAAGTCGACTTTCACACCTTGCGTGACAGCCGTTGCCGTTGCCATAAAAATAACCAACAGCACCAACATCACGTCGATGTATGGCACCACGTTTATTTCCGATACTGGCTTTCTGCGTTTTCTAACAAACATTTCATTCCTCTCTATTCAGCTAAATAATCAGGTACTGACTACTGTGCCTGTTGACTAGAGGACGCCATATTCTGGCGGTTTAATATCGCTGAAAATTCTTCCATGAAGTTGCCGTAATTATTTTCAAGCTTTTCAACGCTATGACTGAACCGGTTATAAGCAACAACAGCTGGAATAGCGGCGAACAAACCAATGGCGGTGGCGATAAGTGCTTCTGCAATACCCGGAGCAACCATGGCTAAGGTCGCTTGTTTAACTTGACCAAGGGCAATGAATGAATTCATGATCCCCCAGACCGTGCCTAACAAACCAACATAAGGAGAAATAGAACCTACCGTTGCCAAAAATGGCAGCCGTGCTTCTAGCTCATCAACTTCACGCGACATGGTAACGCGCATAGAACGGTAAGTACCATCCATAATAGCTTCGCCAACAGCACCTGAGGTTTTGCGCAGACGAACGTATTCTTTAAAGCCTGAACAAAATATAAGAGACAAACCGGTTAATTGAGCGCGCGCCGACAACTCTTGGTAGAGTTTGTTTAGATCGGCACCTGACCAAAACTTATCTTCGAAGGTTTTCACTTCTTTGGTCGCTGCTTTTAATACGGAGTTACGTTGAAAAATGAATGCCCATGAAACTACCGAGGTGGTTAGTAACAACAGCATAATAAATTGCACAACAATACTTGCTTCTAAAAACAAGTGGAGGATAGACATTTCAGACGGCACGTTTTATTTCCCTTAATATAAAGTCCGGAATAGCAATGGGTTTCATTCTTCCCAAATCAACACAGGCTACTCTTACTTCAGCGCTAACGAGTAGTTCTTTAGTTCTACTCTTAATATTTTTATTATTAGTATCATTTTTATTTGTATATAAATCGTTTTTTATATCTGCATTCGTGTCGACATTGATGTCATGATCGATCACGCGGTAAGCATGCTGTTGAAACAGGATACTAGCCCGCCTTAATTCTACTACTTGGCAGCTAATACTCAACATATCATTGAACACAGCAGCCTTACTATTTTTCATAGTTAGGTCTTTGACGACAAAACCTACATTTTGTTCCAATAAACTTTGCTGTTCTATGCCTAAGTCTCTCAGCCATTCGGTTCGTGAGCGCTCCATGAACTTTAAATAATTAGTATGATAAACAATGCCACCCGCATCGGTGTCTTCGTAATATACACGTACAGGGATAGAAAAAGGCTCACTTTTGTGCAAAAAAACACTCCTTTTAGCTTAGATTTTGTATAGCAAAAAAAATAAAGATAATGAAAAAAAAGGGTCACATGTAAACAAATATTAACACAAGCCTAGCATACTCGATAAACTAGAATTCTACTCGCAACTGATAGGATTAGAAAAACTAATCCAATCTAAAAGTTTTTCTCGTTTGATATCTCATCCGATCTGTTTAAAATACGGGTCACTTAAAGAGCTCCTGCAACCATATTCTTAAATGTTGTTAGATTTCATTATGTTTCCTGATAACAGTTTTTCTTCCGATTTACTTGTTGTTTTTGCCCACGTATTGCGTGGGCTTTTTTTTGTCTGATGCTTTTTATCCTAATCAATTATTGGACGCGTTAAGCCAAAATGCGAATAAGCATGCTGAGTCGCTATTCTTCCGCGTGGCGTGCGCTGCAAAAAGCCTTGCTGGATAAGGTATGGTTCAATAACATCTTCTATTGTTTCTTTTTCTTCACCAATGGCGGCGGCAATGTTATCAAGGCCAACAGGGCCTCCCATGAATTTCTCGATAATTGCTAGTAACAATTTACGATCCATAAAGTCGAAACCTTGATCATCAACATCCAGCATATCTAGGGCTAAACCAGCAACTTTTTCGTTAATATTTCCATCGGCTTTTATTTCTGCATAATCACGCACTCTGCGTAATAGTCTATTCGCAATTCTAGGCGTGCCGCGTGAGCGCTTGGCAACTTCAAATGCGCCCTCTTTTTCCATTTGCAGATTCAAATAAGACGCGCTGCGCTGAATAATGTCAGTCAGATCAGTTACATTATAAAATTCTAATCGTTGCACAATACCGAATCTATCGCGAAGTGGAGAAGTTAAAGACCCCGCGCGCGTTGTCGCCCCAATTAAGGTGAAAGGAGGAAGATCAAGTTTAATGCTCCGTGCAGCCGGACCTTCACCAATCATAATATCAAGTTGATAGTCTTCCATTGCAGGGTAAAGAATCTCCTCTACCACGGGGCTCAATCGATGAATTTCATCAATGAACAAAACGTCGTTTTCTTCTAAATTAGTAAGTAGTGCAGCAAGATCACCGGCTTTTTCTAATACTGGGCCGGAGGTGGTTTTAATATTCACTCCCATTTCATTGGCAACGATATAAGCTAGGGTTGTTTTACCTAGTCCTGGAGGACCAAATATTAAGAGATGATCGAGTGCATCACTTCTGTTGCGTGCTGCTTGGATGAAAATCTCCATTTGTTCGCAAACATGGTCTTGACCGGTATAGTCGCTGAGCATTTTGGGACGTATTGCACGATCAATAATTTCGTCTTCTGGGTCTGCGCTTGCTTCTACGAGTCGATCAGCTTCAATCATGCTTGTTGTTCCTTATTACCGCTGTATTGAGCATTAGGCATTCTTTTAAGACCGTTCACAAGAGCATTCACTAGATCATTGCCTTGAGTGATTCTCTGATCACTTGCTCACTTGTCATGCCTTCAGTATAAATCTGTTTGATTACCTTTTCTGCCTGCATTGGCTTGTAGCCTAATGCCTGCAATGCGCTAAGTGCTTCATCTTTAGCATGCGCCGAACCGTGTAGTGTAGGTCTTTGGATAAGGTTGTTGGTGCCTGATGTTGCTGAGCTATCGAAATGCGCGTCGGAGCGTGAAAGCTTCTCTAGTTTGTCTTTTAGTTCAACAACTAAACGCTCTGCCGTCTTTTTACCAACGCCTGGTAATTTAACCAAATTAGTAATGTCTTCATGGATAATACATTGCACAAAGTCTTGTGCTGACATACCAGAAAGAATCGTACAAGCAAGTTTGGGCCCTACACCATTTGCTTTTATTAACTCGCGAAACAGCGCGCGCTCTGAGGTATCCGAAAACCCAAATAGCAACTGTGCATCTTCTCGCACAACAAAATGAGTGTATATGGTAGCCACTTCACCAATATTGGGAAGTTGATAAAAGCTGGTCATAGGCAATTGAATTTCATAGCCAACACCGTTAACGTCAACCAGCACATCCGGCGGTGTTTTATCTATCAATGTACCTTTAATTCTGCCAATCATACGTTTGCTATCCTGCCTTTATTATTATTTTAGGTGCTAAACTTTTAAGTGCCATTCTTTTAATTGCTGATGCTTTAAATCTTTCTGGTGTTATGAATCCTAAACCTGTCGTGAGTTTATTTACGCAATCGACCACGCACCGTTTTCGACGCTTTACCGGCCATCTTTATTAAGCTTTGATTTGTATGAATATGACATAAAGCTACGGCTAATGCATCAGCCGCATCGGCTTGAGGCGTGGCGTTAAGTCTTAATAAATTCTTCACCATATGTTGAACCTGCGCTTTGTCTGCAGCGCCCGTGCCTACAACTGACTGCTTAATTTGTCTGGCTGAATATTCAGCTACGGGAAGATCAAAATTGGTTGCTGCAACAATTGCTGCTCCACGAGCTTGGCCTAGCTTTAATGCGGAGTCAGGGTTTTTTGCCATGAATACTTGCTCAATCGCAAATTCAGTCGGCGCGAACTGCGTGATAATTTCACTCACGCTGTCAAAAATACGCTTCAAACGAATAGATAACTCATCATGGGTTAAACGAATACAGCCACTGCCTAAATAACTGGCTTTGCCGCCAGTCACTTTAATAACACCGTAACCTGTAATTCTTGAACCTGGGTCAATGCCTAAAATAATTGCCATGAATCAATCCGGTACAAATTGCGCAATAGCGTCACGGTTGGTCTTTGACCAAACTCGCTGCATTGCTTCTTGTTTACCTAACCATTCATACGCAGTGTGCTCTGTCATTATAATCGGCGAACCGCTAGGCACTTTAACGCTGAACACATACTCGTTGTTGAATTCAGTACCCTCGGGGTAGCGACTAAGCCATACGGAGCGAATGCGATATTGATTAACCTGGCGACAGTCTACTATAGAATTCGAAGCCTTTGACATTGTAATGCCAGTTTCCTCTGCCAATTCTCGAAATGCCGCATCTAAAGGTATTTCCCCAAGTTCAATAGTACCTGTAACAGATTGCCAAAAATCGGCATCATCATCACGCTGCATCACCAGAACTTGATTGTGTTCATCTCTGATCACAACCAAGACTGATTCAGGGCGTTTAAGTTTAACTGTTACGCCGGCACTACTAGATATTTTTGGGGCAGTATTCAGTGTATTTTCCTATTTACTGACGTCTTTCGTGCTTTCGTCTTTTACGATAGCTGTGGCGATGGATAATTCAGCTAACTGCGCCGGATTCGCAAATCCAGGTGCATTGGTTAATGGGCAAGCTGCCGTAGTCGTTTTAGGAAACGCCATAACATCGCGAATAGATTCAGCCCCCGTCATCAACATTACCATCCTGTCGAGGCCAAATGCCAAGCCAGCGTGCGGTGGAGCGCCGTATCGTAGTGCTTCAAGTAAGAATCCAAACTTCTCGTTTGCTTCTTCATCAGTAATACCAAGGAGTTCAAATACAGTGGCCTGCATATCCATATTGTGTATACGAACCGAACCTCCACCTAGCTCAACGCCATTTAAAACCATGTCATAGGCATTTGATAAGGCGGCGCCAGGATCGGCTTTAAGCGTTTCGATACTGCTATCGCGTGGTGCGGTGAACGGATGATGTAGCGCATAAAACTGACCATCAACTTCTTCAAACATAGGGAAGTCGACAACCCATAATGGTTTCCACTCACCCTCCAATAATTCGAAGTCTTCACCGAGTTTAATGCGAAGTGCTCCCATCGCATCAGTCACAACGCTTTTGCTGTCAGCACCAAACAATAAGATGTCACCAGTTTGTGCTTTAGTTTTTTCAAGCAATGCCATAATGCTGGCTTCGTCAAAGAACTTTAAGATTGGCGACTGCAAGCCTTCAAGGCCTAGGCTTAAGTCGTTCACTTTTATCCATGCCAAGCCTTTAGCACCATAAATGCCAACAAATTTTCCATATTCGTCAATATTCTTGCGTGATAAGGAGTTTCCACCGGGCACTCTAATAGCAGCTACACGACCTTTCTCATCGTTTGCAGGGCCACTGAATACCTTGAAATCTATGCTCTTAACAATGTCATCCACATCGACTAATTCGAGCGGGTTACGTAAATCAGGTTTA
This sequence comes from uncultured Glaciecola sp., assembly GCA_905479945.1. Lineage (GTDB taxonomy): Bacteria > Pseudomonadota > Gammaproteobacteria > Enterobacterales > Alteromonadaceae > Glaciecola. The sequence goes on from CAJQOP010000059.1 coordinate 124,649, forward strand.
TCACTACCGTAGCGCTGCATTGCATCTGCATAGCTCATCGTTGGGAAATCACCCAGTTCGACATTCAATAACTTGGAAAATAATGAACGCATCATCTTTTCAGTAATAGCCATTACCTGCTCAGCATCTAAAAAGGTGGTTTCGATATCTATTTGAGTAAATTCTGGTTGGCGATCAGCGCGTAAATCTTCATCACGGAAGCACTTTACGATTTGATAATATTTGTCCATGCCAGACATCATCAGCAATTGCTTAAACAATTGTGGCGACTGCGGCAATGCAAAAAACTGCCCTTTATGTGTGCGGCTTGGCACTAAATAATCACGCGCCCCCTCTGGTGTAGCTTTGGTCAGAATGGGTGTTTCAATATCCAAAAATTCTGCATCTTCAAGAAAACGTCTAACCGCAGCGGTTACTTTTGAACGGAAAACCAAACGTTGAGTCATCAAAGGACGACGTAAATCTAAATAGCGATATTTTAAACGTTGCTCTTCAGAGTTATCTTGATTCGAATCTAATGGCAGAGCCGGCGCACTATTGAAAATAGAAAGTTCTTTACCTAATACTTCAATTTCGCCGGTTTTCATGTCTTTGTTCACTTGCGAATCAGGACGCATACGCACCAAACCAGTGATCGCGACACAAAACTCAGCTCGCAAAGTACCAGCAAGTTTGAAGGTGTCGGCTGTGTCCGGATCGATAACAACCTGCACCAGACCTTCGCGATCACGTAGGTCAATAAAAATTACGCCGCCTAAATCACGTCTTTTGTTTACCCAGCCATAAAGCGTAACTTCTTTATTTGCATAACTTGCATCGATATTTCCACAGTAATCTGTGCGCATAAACTTTTTCCCAATAGTGCTAATTGTTTTGTGTATCTACTGATACTAATCTGAATTGACTCGGCCACTTAGTTGAAGCCAATGAAAGCGCGAAATTATAAACTAAACAGGGAGGATTCTAAACGGCAGAATCAATATAATCGCGAAGTAATTGCTACAATTGAGTGCTAAGCACCAGAATAGCAAAAAGCGTGCTCATCAATTGAGCTACAGCGGGTAACAAATGACGTGCTCTACTTCGAGGTGAATGCCGAAGGACTCACCAAGATGATGATCATGGTGGCTAGGCGCTAAGCACAATAACGTTTGATTTTCGTTGTCCAATTTCAGTCGATATAAAATATGAGCCCCTCTGAAGGAACGCCCCACTACTTCGCCTTTTAAAACACTTTCATCTTGGTGCCTTAAATCATCTGGCCTAACTAACATTTTGGCTAAGCTTCCAATAGGTAAAGTTACATCAGCTGGCAATTTGAAATGCCCCAACTGAGTTTGCAGTTTTAATAGTTTACTAGAAGCACTTTTTTCACATTCATCAGCCACTACAGTAGCCGAAATAAACACACCTTCGCCTACAAAGTCTGCAATAAACTCCGTGGCGGGTTGATGATAAAGATCATAAGCCGTTCCCCACTGTTGGCATTGATGGTCGTGCAATACGCCGATTTTATCCGCCATAGCGAAAGCTTCGGTCTGATCATGAGTGATGAGCAATGCGGTAATATTTTGTTTTTTAATAATGCTGCGGATTTCAGCAGACAAACGTTCTCGAAGATCCGGATCTAAGCTGGAGAAAGGTTCATCTAACAATAATAAATCAGGTTTTGGCGCGATAGCTCTAGCGATGGCAACGCGTTGCTGCTGACCACCTGAAAGTTCATGTGGAAATTTGTCTTGCTCGTCGCATAAGCCAACAAGCTTGATTGCCTCTTGTGCAAGCTTCTGAGCCTCTTCTTTTGGTAATTTACTTAGTCCGTAAGCCACATTTTTTATCACGCTCATGTGCGGGAAAAGAGCAAAATCTTGAAAAACCACGCCTATTCTACGTTTCGCAACAGGCACCTCAGTTTTGTCATCACTTACGATATTGCCATTGATTGTTATCGAGCCTTGCTGCACAGATTTAAAACCGGCAATGGCTCTAAGAAGGGTTGTTTTACCGCAACCAGAAGGCCCTAAAATACAAGCGATCTCACCTTGTTCTAACGAAATCGATAAGTTCTCTAATACAATTTGATGCGCATAACTCAGTGTTAATTGCTTAATCTCAAGCATGTCGTTTTTCGACCCCATCTAGCGTTTTAGTGAGTAAAATAACCGGAATGATACCAACAATCACAATGGTAATCGACGGTAGTGCGGCATCAATAAGGCGTTCATCTGAAGCTAATTCAAAGGCCTTTACCGCTAACGTATTAAAATTAAACGGCCTTAACACTAAGGTCGCCGGCAACTCTTTTAGAATATCGACAAAAACAAGCAGCGCCGCACTCAACAAACTGGCCTTCAGTAACGGAATGTGAATTCGGCGTAAACGTTGAAACGAAGAGTCACTGAGTACTTGGGAAACTTCATCCATACTGGGTTTAATTCGCCCAATACCCGCTTCAGTATTATTGAATGCAACACTCATAAACCGAATCGCGTAAGCAAAAATAAGTGCAAATATAGAGCCTGAGAACACTAAGCCAGGCTGAACATTAAACCAAGAATCGGTAAACACATTAAGTTGAATATCTAACCAACCAAGAGGCACCAGCACACCAATTGCCACGACGGTGCCGGGCATTGCATACCCCATGGAAACGAATTGAATAAAGCCGCTAATGGTTTTAGACGGGTTCAACCTTTTTGCGTAGCTAAATAGCAAAGCCATAGAAACAATAACCACTGCACCTATCGATGCCAACATAGCCGAATTTAACATGTATTTTGGATAGTCAGACAAGCTCGACATATCGGAAAAGCTCAGTGCCCATAGCGCAAGCTGAATAAATGGAAGAATAAAGCCGAGAGATACCGGCAAGCAGCATAGCAAGAATACAAGCACGCTTTTGCCACCGTTGATTGCCTTAGGCTCCACCGACTTACCCTGTCTTGAAGAATAGTTTTGAGCGTTTCGACGGCTCATTTTTTCTATGATCAGCAGAATAAAAACAAACAAGCACAAAAAGCCTGATAGTTGTGAGGCCGCATTAATGTCGCCCATGCCAAACCATGTTCTATAAATGCCTGTGGTAAAGGTGCTTACGCCGAAATATTCTACGGTACCGAAATCGGCTAAGGCTTCCATCATAGCTAAGGCTGCACCTGTAATAATCGCAGGCCTAGCAAGCGGCAGTGCAACTTTAAAGAAATGAGAAAGTGCTGACACCCCTGCCAACTCACTGACTTCTCGATACTTCTGTGATTGTTCAGAAAATGCGGTTCGCGCGAGGATATAAACATAAGGGTATAGAACCAATGACATCAATATTATCGCACCACTTAGGGACCTCACTTCAGGGAACCAGTAGTCACCTGACGACAACGAAAAAGAGTCTCTAATAAACGTTTGCACTGGTCCAGCAAAATCAAGTAAACCGGTATAAGTATATGCAATGATATATGCGGGCATAGCCAATGGTAATAACACTAGCCACTGAATAAGTTGACGCCCAAAAAATTGATAATTAACCACCACCCAAGCTAAATAAGTGCCGATGAACGTGGCACCAAAACCAACGCCGAAGGCTAGCAGCAAACTGTTGCTGATATATGCTGGTAACACGGTTGATGATAGATGCTGCCAAACGCCGCTATCCCAATAAAAAAAACTGAAGCATATAACGAAAATCGGCAAGCCTAAAATAAGGCCTGCCGTAATCGAATATGTGGTAAAGGCTGAGCCTTTTAGCGCATTTTTCAACAATAGATTAACGCCAACCAGCACTGTCCATTAGCATAAGTGCTTTGGCATTGGTTTCGCCTACTTTTGTTAAGGACACATCCTGAGCTTTAAATTCACCCATTTTTTGCAGCGTCGTGCTCCACTTAATGCCCTCTTTAACTGGGTATTCATGGTTAGTTTCAGCGTACCAAGCCTGAGCTTCATCGGTTAACATAAAACGAATAAGTGCCTTGGCGGCATCAAGATTTTTAGCATACTTGGCTACCGCAACACCTGAAATATTAAGATGCACACCGGTGGTTTTTTGATCTGGCCAGAACACAGCAACTTGCTGAGCAGTATTGCGTGTTTTTTCATCGTCCGAATTTAGCATGCCAGCAAGATAGTATGTGTTGGCAATAGCAATGTCACATTCACCCGCAACTACCGCTTTGATTTGGTCGCGGTCACCGCCTTTAGGCGTGCGTGCAAAGTTAGCCACTAAGCCTTTCGCCCAAGCGAGTGTTTTAACTTCACCTTGGGTTTGGATCATGCCAGATATCATCGATTGGTTATAAATATTATTAGATGATCGAATGCAGATACGGTCCTTCCACTGACTTTCAGTGAGTTCCTGCATAGTAGACAATTCGTCAGCTGTAACTCTGTCTTTGGCGTACATGATAGGACGCGCTCGTAAAGTGAGTGCAGTCCAATGTTCATTTTCATCACGAAGATAAGCCGGCACATTGCTCTGTACGATTGGGTCGACGTTGGCTTGAGTCACGCCAAATTGCTTCGCTCTGACTAGGCGGCCTACATCTGTCGTAATTAGAATATCCGCGGGGCTGAACTGCCCTTCAGATTTCATACGTGAGATAAGCGCATCAGCGCCACCTGTTATCAAATTAACTTCAATACCCGTTTGCTCACTGAAGTCATCCAGAATAGGCTTGATTAATGCTTCTTTTCGAGCAGAATAAACATTTACTTCAGCGCTAAGGCCTTGGGCCGAAAAAATAGCTAGTGCCGACAACATAGCCGACATCCCGATTAAGCGATAAAAAACGTGAGTCACTTTTCTTCCTTCTATCAAATTTGCGGAAACTTAGCGTTATAATAACCCAGTTGATAATAATTCTCAATTGCAAATAGGAACTGAATTTACTAATATCTAGATAATTTGTTATACATGTACGCTCACTGCTAGAGCTGGTAAATAGCTAGAGCTGGTAAATAGCTAGAGCTAACAAACGGCTAGAGCGCTAAACCAAGTTATAAATGAGAGTTAGGCCAAAAGTATAGCGAATAGCTCAAGAATAGCTTTGAAAAGAGCCATAGGATATACTCTAAGTGATTAAACATGCAGACAATATGCGTTTTAAATAATGAATGATTCAAGATTAGTGTATTCGACCGATACAGGTAGAATAAAAGCACAAAGCGTAAATCAAAACAGTGCTCCGAAAGGTGATGGCATTGTGAGAATACGTAAAGAAACCAAAGGCCGTAAAGGCAAAGGCATGAGTATTATCGACGGCTTAGAAATGAATGAAGCTGGCCTGAAAGCACTTTGTAAAGAATTGAAGAAGCAGTGCGGCTGCGGAGGCGCAGTCAAAGGCTTTAGTATAGAAGTTCAAGGCGATGTGCGAGATAAACTTAAGCTGATTTTAGAGGCCAAGGGAATGCGCGTTAAATTGGCAGGCGGCTAACTAAATAAGAGAGATAAACAAGTAATGCATAAACTTTCCATATCTGACTTGCATATATTGTTGGTAGAACCATCCGATACGCAAAGCAGAATAATTAAAACCTTGTTACTCGCTGAAAATGTACAAACAGTTGACGTTGTTAAAACAGTCGAGGAAGCCATAGCATCCCTAAAAGTTCATGGTGCAGATATGGTTGTTAGTACTATGTATTTATCTGACGGCAGCGGCTTGGACATATTAAAATTTATCAAAGACGACGAGATCAATGCTTCTTTGCCGTTTATGTTAGTTAGCAGCGAAAACAGTTTAAGTAAATTAGATGAGTTCAAACAAGCTGGCGTTGCCGCTATTTTGCCAAAACCTTTTGAGCCAATACATTTAGCGCGTGGCTTGAATGCGAGTCTGCAACTTATTAATACCGAAGAGTTAAACCTAAACCTATTTGATGTGCACGACGTAAGAGTGCTGGTTGTGGACGACAGTCGTTTAGCCCGAAATCATATTCGTCGAGTACTCGAAGGTATGGGCCTTACTAAGTTACTAGAGGCTGAAAATGGTGCTCATGCGCTGACGATGCTCAAAGACAATGAATTCGATTTAGTAATAACCGATTACAATATGCCTGAAATGGATGGCAGAGAATTATCTGAATATATCCGCTTTAATCCAGCAACGACGCATATTCCAATTATCATGGTCACGTCTGAATCTTCTGCGAGCGCGAAAATGGCAAATATTCAGCAAACCGGTGTTAATGCCCTATGTGATAAACCTTTCGAATCTGACGAAGTAAAAGCCATGTTAGTCAGATTATTGGATTCTGAGATATAAAAGTAGGATGTTTTTCATCTCAATTGAGAATATTTAGGAAATACCTTCTTTATTGATTGACACTGCGCTGGCACTTACTTACATTTCAAGTCAGCGCTAATTTCAATCTGTCCCAAATAGCTTTTATGAGCAAACATTTGGCAATAACCGTTTACTCAAAAGGAGCTGAAGTGCCTAAACAAGAACTTGAAGAAATTCGCAAGAAAATAACCTCATTGGATTCAGACTTACTGACGCTTTTAGCAAATCGGCAAGGTCTAACAAATCAGGTCGCCGAAACCAAAGTAAAAAATCAAATACCTGTGCGTGACCAAGAAAGGGAAGAACAACTGCTTATTCGCTTGATAAAACAAGGTCAAAAAGTAGGTTTAGACCCACATTACGTCACCCAACTGTTCCATGTCATTATTGAAGATTCGGTCTTGAACCAACAGGCTATGCTGGCTCGTTGGGCAAACCCAGGCAGCGACAAGCCTTTAAACCGGGTTGCGTTTTTGGGAGACAAAGGCTCTTACAGCTATTTAGCTACGCAAAAGTACTTTTCTCGACGCGCTGGTGAATTATTAGAAATTGGCTGTCAGAGCTTTGTTGAAATCATTCATAAAGTGGAGTCAGGAGAAGCTGACTACGCCGTTCTACCGATTGAAAATACCTCTTCCGGCAGTATTAATGAAGTATACGACCAACTGCAACATACTCGCTTGAGTATCGTTGGTGAACTAACTCATCCTATAAAGCATGCTCTGCTGGCGTCTAAAGGCATTGAAATTAGCATAATAAAAACGCTTTATGCGCATCCACAAGTTTTTGCTCAATGTAGTCACTTTCTTGCCGAATTGGGTAATGTCGAAGTTAAACCTTGTGATAGCACCTCTGCTGCTATGATCGCAGTGAATGAGCTAAAGTCAGATGAAGTCGCCGCTATTGGCAGTGAAGCTGGTGGAAGTTTATATGGTTTAAAAGCAATTAAATCTAACTTAGCTAATCAGAAAGAGAATCACAGCCGATTTATAGTAGTGGCAAGTGACACGGTTAAAGTACCTTTGCAAGTGCCAGCAAAAACCACATTGATTATGTCAACAGTACAAAAACCTGGCGCCTTAGTTGAAGCATTGTTAGTGCTCAGAGAAAACAAAATAAACATGACCAAACTCGAGTCACGGCCTATTACAGGTAACCCCTGGGAAGAAATGTTTTATTTGGATGTTGAAGGTAATATTGCTGATGGCCCAATGCAAAATGCAATTGAAGCGCTGCGCGGTATGACACGTTATTTTAAAGTACTTGGCTGCTATCCAGTTGAAGAAATCAGTCCAACTAAAGTTGCTGCGGTTAATGCATTAATGGAATAGCCTTTAGGCTATTCCAGTTGTTTCTTTTCATTAGCTTCTTACAACCACTATTGCAGTCGTTCATGCCTTTATGACATTGAGCATTGAAGTCGCGTTAAACTAAAACAAACACTGACGCCAGAACCGAAACTTAAACTTTGAACCGGCTTACCATTTCATTTGAATGCGCCGCTATTTTCGCTAACTCGCTCGCTGCTTCGCTGCTTTGCTTAGCGCCAATTTCTACTTCATGTGCCATCTCACTTATATGATTAACACTCTCACTCACAGAGTTAGAAACTGAGGTTTGTTCTTCGGTAGCAACCGACACCGTATCAGCGAGTGCTTGGGATTCCTCGAGGTCGCCAGCTAATTCAGCCATTGCTTCTGCCACTGTATCAACCAAATCAATGCCTTTGTCTGCGGCTTTAACGGCCACTTCCATCGATTTCACACTTTTATCAGATGATGCAGTCATGCGTTCAACAATTTTCGAAATTTCTTCTGTGTTTTCTTGCGATCGGGTAGCTAATGTTCTTACTTCATCTGCGACTACAGAGAAACCGCGCCCTG